>NZ_CP022221.1:2915196-3221235 GCF_004114935.1 Bradyrhizobium zhanjiangense | reverse complement strand
GAGCACGAGAAAGACATTCGGAATGAAGCCGGACTTCTCCTGCACAGCCAGGATGCGGCTACGGATATCGTCCGGCATATCGGCGAGATCGGGAACAGGGAAGCGACTGACGGCGCGTGTTTCGGTCATGAGCTTGGCTCCTCGTTGAAGATTGGCATGACGGTCATCGCCCCTCACCTTTCGCCCGGATCATCGCAAGAAAGCGTTCGGCGAAGACGTCGAGCGCATCCGGGCGCCGTTCGAGCTTGGCGCGCAACACCGCGCCCTCCCAGCCCATCCAGAAGAACTGCGCGAGATCCTCGCAGTCGAGCTCGCTGGACATCTCGCCCGCCTCTTGCGCCGACCGCAGGCAACGGGACGTCCGCGCTTCCCAATCCCGGAACACAGCAGCGAGGCGCTTCCGGAACGGCTCGGGCAGAACACCCATCTCCTGTCCGAGATTGCCGACGAGGCAGCCGCGCCGGTAGCGATGTCTCGCCATGCCCGAGCGAGCATCCGCGATGAAATCACGCAGACGGTCGAGCGGAGCACGCTCGGTGTCGTCGAACCATCGGTCCAGCTTCCGCGCGAAATAGTTGGCATAGGCGTCGATCAGTGCGAGACCGAAGGCCTCCTTGCTGTCGAAGTAATGGTAAAATGAACCTTTTGGTACCTCCGCGGCGTCCAGGATCTCCTCGACGCCCACGGCACTGAAGCCCTTCTCGGTCAGGATCGCAACGCCGGTGCGCAGCAGCCGTGCGCGCGGCGCGTCTGGCCGTGTCTGGTCCTTGGGCGGACGGCCACGGCGACGCGGTTCGGCTGACGGCAAAATCGCTCTCATGGCGATTTATTAGACCGATCGTCTTGCAAAATCAATCCTGCGTCGTCATCGAGGCCCGGCGTCTGTCGATGAGCCCTCAACGACGTGCGGGTCGCCCCGCATTTCACGGCATTTGGCAGACGTCCGGATGCAGCAAGGGAGCGTCCTTCAGCCAGACGTTCGCGCCGTCCGCACCGCAGACGGCGCGCAGAGGCTGTCCGGCGGGCAAGCGGACCCAGCCTTGCGGGAGCAGCGTCTGATCACCAATCGACAGGCTCCCGGCGAGAACGAGCATTTCGAGCCCGCGTGCATTCTCGACCGTAACGGAACTGCCAGGCATCCAGCTCTCGAAACGCACGTTCTCAAATCCATCGTCGAACAGTTCGAGCGCGCTCGCCGCCCCCGATCGCGGCTCGCGCTGACGACCTTCCGCGGGCCGTCGTACGATCTGGTCGCGATCGCCATCCCGGAACTGCCAAAGGCGCACGAAGATCGTGCAGCCACCCTCCGATGCGGGAACGTGCGAGGTCCCGGGCGGATTGCGGAAGTAGCTGCCCGCGGGGTAATCGCCATGCTCGTCCTGAAAGACGCCATCGAGAACGACGATCTCTTCGCCGCCGCCATGCGTATGGCGCGGAAACGCGCTGTGCGGCGCGTATCGCACGATCGAGGTGGCGCGCGCGACCTCGTCGCCGATGCGGAACAGCATGCGCCGGTCGACACCGGCCGCCGGGCTTTGGATCCACGGCAGCTGCCCGGCCTGAACGATCACCGGAACTGTCAGGTTGTCATTGATGCGCATGGCTCTTCTCCCTCATGGTCAACACCATTCTGAAATTAGCCTGGCCGGACCGCATCCGTGCGACGGCCTCCGCGGCGCGCTCCAGCATATCACGACGCCGCATCGCCGCGGCGCGCTCGTGGTGATGCCAGCGCCAGCGCGGCGACGGCCAGGAACAGAGGCGGAAACGAGACCCACAGGACCGTATTCCAACCGTAGGCGGAGAGCAGCCCACCCGACAGGAACGAGCCGAAGGTCATCGTGCCGAACACGATGAAGTCGTTCAGCGACTGCACGCGCGCCTTCTCCTCCGGGCGATGACACTCCAGGACCATCGCGGAAGCTCCGACGAAGCCAAAATTCCAGCCGACGCCGAGCAGGATCAGCGTCGCCCAGAAGTGCCCGACCTGAATACCGAACAGACCGATGGCCGAAGAGGCGGCTGTGAGCAGCAGCCCGGTCGCCACCACTCTCGATGCGCCGAACCGGGTGATCAACCTGCCGGTCCAGAAGCTCGGTCCATACATGGCGATCACATGCCATTGCAGACCAAGATTGGCAGCCTCCTGCGGCAGATTGCAGAACTTCATCGCGAGCGGCGCCGCCGTCATCAGGAAGTTCATCAGCAGATAAGAGACGACTCCGCAGACCACCGCCGCAATGAAACGCGGCTGGCGCGCGATCACGGAAAGAGGACGGCCTCTGCCCCTGTCGGCCGCGATCGACATCGGCAGACGGACCCCGGCGAGAACCGATAAGGAGATCGCAGCGACCGCGCCTTGTGCCAGATAGGTGGCCGCGAAGAGATGGGGCGGCCACAGACCCATCGTATACGTGACGAGTTGCGGCCCGATCACGCCGGCAAAGACACCGCCTGCCATCACCGCCGACAGCGCGCGCGGCCGCCGCTCTGGCGCCGCGCAATCGGCGGCCGCGAAGCGAAAGGACAGCACCACCGCGGCGTAGACACCGCCGAGAAACGTCGCCGCACAGAACAGGCCGAACGAGGCGTGTAGAATCGCGAGCGATGCGATCAGGCCGGAGAGGACACCGCAGCCGGTGCCGATCATGAAGGTCGCGCGTCGCCCGTAACGTTGCGCGACCGCTCCGGCGGGCAAGGTGCAGGCGGCCATCCCGACCACGAAGATCGAGATCGGGAGAGTTGCCAGCGCCTTGGTGGGCGCCAGCATGTCACCGATCACTGCGCCGGTGGCGTAGACGATCGTCGAATTCGCGCCGGCCAATGCCTGCGCGACGGCGAGCCTTGCGACATTGCTGCGCTCAAAACGGAACGCGGGCGGAGCCTCCACCCGCCCTTGCACGGCAACTTCTGACATTCAGACCTCGATTTGGCCGCGCCAGCGCGCATCGCGCTGCGACGGACGGCGGTGAAGGCGGCGATCGAGCAGATCGCGTGCCTTGGCGGAATCGCCGCTTCGCATGAAAGCGAGCAACAACATGTCTTCGATGATTTCCCTCTGGGCGCCGCTGCCGCCGACCCGCGCGACGTCTGCGGCCACCGGCTCGAGAATCCGCATGCATTCGGCGTAGTCGGTGTTCGCGAACGCGAGCGCGGCCCGGCCGATGGCTGGCACGACGGGACCAGCCGGCAGCACGCCGTCCGCGACACGTTGCGCATTCGCCTTGATGCGGTCGACGGCAGCGGCGTGTTTTCCGGTCGCGGCGGCCAACAAGGCCGTGTGCAGTTCGACGAATGCGAGACCGGGAGTCGGATAGCGGGATCCGGCGTAGCTCTCGACCTCCTCCCACATGCCGGACGGCACCTCGTGGCCATACGCCTGAAGTCTCCACAACAAGGAGACCGTGTCGCTCAAGACATTGATCGGCAGACCGAGCGAGGCCGAAGGCCGAACGTATTTGGAATAGATCGCCAGGGCGTGTTGCGGATCGTCGCGCTCCAGCGCCGAGAGCGCCGCGTGCCAGGCCAGATGACCGTGAAGCATCCCTGCCCGATCATACTCAGGCAACCAGCCTTCGAGCAGCGTTTCGGCTTCGTCCTTGGCGCCCTGCTCGAACATCGCATGCGCGACCGCATGCGCGGCGTTCGCGTTGGCGCGGCGCCGTTCGAGACCACGTTGCGCGAAGTCGCGACCTCTCGAGACCGATCCGTTCTCGGCGTGTGACCAGCCGCGATAGGTCAGGAACCACCAGTCGTCCGCGTCGTAGCGACCCGCCACGCGTTCGCAGAGATCCACGCGCGCCTGGTCGTGACCGATCATCCCCGAGAACGCGAACAGGCCGAACGCGCCGAGCGGCAGAGAGAGGATCAGGACGTCGCGCGGCCACGCGTCCAGATGCGCGAGCGCGCTCTCCAACGCCTTGGCGGACTGGCCGGTCACCGCGAGCGCGAGGACCGCAACATGACTGATCTCACGCGGCGAGCCGTTTCGCGCGACAATCTCCTGCGCAGTCGCGATCCTTGCGCGCGCTTCCGCGGGCTCGGCCTTGATCGCGTGCAGACATGCGAGGGCGGCGTGCGCCAGCGCGAAATGTGGATCGAGTTCCGCGGCCTGCCGCAGCGTGTCATCCGCGCCCGGCCACGCCGACAGAAGCAGATCGATGCCGATCCGATATTGACCGGCCGCTTGCGGTGAATCTGTCGAAATCGGCAGGCCTCGGCTGTCGCACTCGGCCATGCTCTGCTCCTGATACGAGGGACGAGACGGGTCCGGCCAACGAAGTCCGCGGTGTGGCCGGCCGTGAACTGGAGCGCTAGCAGAGCGAAAAGCGGCTGTCTTTCGACGTTTTGCCAATTTATATAGAATATCGGCCAATCGGAAACGACATGACCTGGACCCCACTATCGGCTCCGCCGGATGCCTTGCCGCCGCGCCCCATCACCATGCGCGCCCAGTCGATCCCGGCGCGGCACGAATTCCCGGAGCACGCGCACGACTGGCACCAGGTGGTCTACGCCATCGACGGCGTGCTCATGGTGACCGCGGAGAACCGTTCCTTCGTCATCTCGCCCGAACAGGCCGTCTGGCTGCCGCGCGGCGTTTGCCATCGGGTGGGCTCCCTTCTCGGCGCCGAGTTTCGCAGCCTGTGGATTGCCGTCGACGCCGGGAGCAATCTGCCAGCGGCTCCGACAGTGCTCGCCGTATCTCCCCTGCTGAAGGAGTTGATCGTGGAGGCCGCAGCCATCGAAGGAAGCCAGGATACCGACGGCTACCCCGATCGTGTCGCGACACTCATTCTCGATCAGCTCGGCAGGGCCCGCGCGCTGACGGCGGGATTGCCGTGGCCGCGCGGCGAGCGCCTGCTGCGCCTTTGCGAAGCGCTCTACGTCGATCCGGCCGATTCCCGAAGTTCGGATGATTGGGCCAAGGCGCTCGGCATGTCGTCGCGCACGCTGACGCGCCAGTTCGAAGCGGAAATGGGTTCGAGCCTGCGATCATGGCGGCGACGGGTGCGGCTGCTGCGCGCCATCGAGCTGTTGAGCAGCGGCACGGGAGTCACGGAGACCGCGCTGCAACTGGGCTACGGATCCGCATCCGCGTTCGTCTACGCATTCCGGACGGAAATGGGATCCAGTCCGCACGCCTACATGCGAAGAGCGACTGGCGAGCGGCGTGCCGCCGACATTCGCTGATAAAGATCTGAAGCGGAGAGTTCCGGCGAAGCAGTTTCCTCGGAACCATCGAAGCCGAGCTCAGTTGGGGCCAGATTGGGTTGGGCCCTCCACAACAGCAACAAGTCGCGGTGCTCAGGGAAATCCTCGTCTCTCAACAAGATGGACCCGCTCAATGAGACGCTTGCTCAGATTCCTGCCTGTGCTGGGAGCAACATTCATTCTGATGGTCACCGGCGCACTGGCACAGGAGACCCCATCCCCTCTTGCCTCGCGCACTGGCCTGCCGGCCAATTTCGAACGAGTCTTCACGCACGGCTTTGCCGAAGCCAATGGAGTTCGACTGCACTATGTCATCGGCGGTCCGGCCAATGGCGACCTGATCGTTCTGCTGCACGGCTGGCCGCAGACCTGGTACACGTGGCGGAATGTCATGCCTGCGCTCGCGGGCGCGGGGTACCGTGTCGTTGCGGTGGACTATCGCGGCGCCGGCGAGTCGGAGAAGCCGCAGGGCGGCTACGACAAGGCGACGATGGCTGCCGACATTCGCGCACTGGTCCGCGAACTGGGCGGAAGCCATGTCAACCTCGTCGGGCGCGACATCGGCGTGATGGTCGCCTATGCCTATGCCGCGCAATGGCCGGATGAGGTCGTCAAGCTCGCGATGCTAGACGTTCCCGTGCCGGCCACGCGGATCTGGGATGAAGCCAAGCACAAGCCGGACCCCGAGCTCTGGCATTTCGGCCTGCATCAGCAGCGCGACATCGCTGAGCTCCTCGTGAGCGGTCACGAGCAAGCCTACATCTCGGATTTCTACAAGAAGAGGCTCGCAGCGCCTGTTGCGGACGAAGACATCGCGGTCTATGCGCGTGCCTATGCGGCTCCCGGAGGCCTTCGCGCGGGGTTTGAGCTCTATCGGGCTTTTCCCGAGGATGAACGGCGCTTCAAGCAATTCATGCAGAAGAAGCTCCCGATGCCCGTCCTCGCCTTGGCCGGCGAGAAGAGCAACGGCTGGGCCGAAACGGACATGGCGAAGGAGCTCGCCACGAATGTGCGCGGAGATGCTGCACCACGCACCGGGCATTGGTTGCCGGATGAGAATCCGACCTATGTCTCTCAACATCTCCTAGCATTCTTCGCTGGCGGCACGACCGGCAGCACGGCGCGGACACCCTGAATAGAGTGACGAATGGCTACGGCGAGAGGCAACGCTAAAGCGCGATGAGATTGGGATGAATCGTCATCGCGCTTTAGGTTATTGTTTTAGCATGATCTTTTCGGAAAACCGCTGCACACTTTTCCGGATCATGCTCTAGCTGGCGCTGACGCAGCCTCTACCTCGACGTTCCGCTCTTGCTTCCGGTCGCGTCGGATCGTCGATCCGCGGCAAGGCCAAGCACCATGTCCGAGAACCGCTCACCCTGGACCAGAACATGGTCGTGAAGTCGCGTTGCCGCGAGTTGCTCATCGCCGGCGCGGATCGCTTCGAGAATCCCCGCGTGCTCCTGCAGCGATTGCAGCAGGCGGTTGCGCGCACGTAGCTGGATACGGCGATAGGCGCTCAGCCGCTTGTGCAGAGCAAAGGCTTGATCAGCGAGAAAACTGTTGCGGCTCGCGCGGTAGATCGCTTCGTGAAAATTGCGGTTGTCGGCGTAGTACTGCTCGCTGTCGCCTTCGCGCGCGGCTATCTCGCACGCGCGATGAGCAGTCTCCATTGCCGCATCGTTCTCCGGGGTCAGCCGACGCGCCGCCAGGCGTCCGCAGGCGCTTTCGATCTCCGCCATCGTTTCGAACATCTCGAACAGCCTGGTCGGTGACGGGACGCTGACGATCGCGCCGCGGCGCGGGCGAACATCGATGAAGCCCTCGGCGCCGAGCTGGAGCAGCGCCTCCCGGATAGGGGTACGCGACACCCCGAATCGCTCCGCCAGCGAGGCCTCGTCCAGGCGATCACCCGGCAGGAATTCTCCTGCAATCACAGCGTCTTCGATCGACTGCTTAAGTCTGAAGGCCTGGCTCATTGCATACACCTGATCCCACAATCCCATACCATATACTTGACAAGACGAACAGCATGCACTTCTATATGGATTGTATGCAATATTAGAAATAAAAAATGCAATTCAGCAACGGGAGGTATGGAATGAGGATTTCAAGACGCCAAGCCCTGGCCTTGGGAATCGCAGCCCCGGCGCTGCTCCGGTTCGGGGAAGCGCGCGCGGCCACGACCCTGAAGATCTCGCACCAATTTCCGGGTGGCACGGCGACCGAGGGCGATTTCCGCGACCGGCTCTGCCGGCGTTTCGCGGCCCTGATCCAGGAGCGCAGCAAGGGCGCGATGACCGCCGAGATCTATCCGGGCTCGTCGCTGATGAAGACCAACGCGCAGGTCTCGGCGATGCGCAAAGGCGCGCTCGACATGAGCCTCATTCCGATCTCCTACGCCGGCGGAGATCTGCCCGAACTGAACATCGGCCTGATGCCGGGCCTCGTCACCGGTTACGACGAAGGCCTCGGCTGGAAGAACAAGCCGATCGGCCAGGAATTCAGCAAGTTTCTCGCCGCCAAGGGCCTCGTCATCATCACCTGGATCTGGCAGGCCGGCGGCGTCGCCAGCCGTGCGCGACCGCTGGTCGAGGTCGCGGATGCCAAGGGCATGAAGATCCGCGGCGGCTCGCGCGAGATGGATCTCGTGCTCCAGGCCGCCGGCGCCTCGGTGCTGTCGCTCCCTTCCAATGAACTCTATGCGGCAATGCAGACCGGCGCCTGCGATGCCGCCCTCACCTCCTCCACCAGCCTGACCTCGTTCCGACTGGAAGAGCTCGCCAAGCATCTGACGACCGGCCGCGCCAAGAGCTACTGGTTCATGCTCGAGCCGCTCGTGATGTCGAAGGCGGTGTTCGATCGGCTTTCGAGCGAGGAGCGCGACGTCATCGTCTCGGTCGGCGCCGAGCTCGAAGCGTTCGGCCGCACCGCGGCGATGGAAGATGACATCCGCGTGGCCAAGGTCTACCAGGCCGCCGGCGCAACCGTGCATGATCTCGACGACAAGACGGTTCAGGCGTGGCGGGAGCTTGCGCGCGACACCGCCTGGAAGGATTACGCCAACAAGAACGAGAACTGCGCCCGCCTGATCAAGCTCGCCATGGAGGCCGGATCATGAGCGCGCACGGCGTCGATCTCGGCCACTCCGTCGTCATGACGGCAGCGCGACCCGGCTCCACGGTGGGACGGATCAATCGCGCGATGATCCTGCTCAACAGGACGATCGTCGTCCTCTGCTCGGTCGCACTTATCGTCGCGAGCACGATCCTGAGCTACAGCGTGGCCGCGCGCTACTTCTTCAACGCGGCGACCTATTGGCAGGACGAGGCCGCGGTGTTCCTCCTGGTCGGCGCCACGTTCCTGTCGACCGCGTTCGTGCAAGCCGGACGCGGCCACATCGGCATCGAGGCTCTCACCGGCTATCTGTCGAAACGCGGCAATGCGATCCGCATGCTCGTGGTCGACACCGCGAGCCTGCTATTCTGCTGCTTCTTCGCCTGGAAATCCTGGACGCTATTCCACGAGGCATGGGTCGACGGACAGGTGTCCGGATCGACCTGGGCCCCGCCGCTGTGGATTCCCTACAGCATGATGTCACTCGGGATGACGCTGATGACGGTGCAGATCGCGCTTCAGCTCGCCTCGCGCCTCGACGGATGGAGGAGCAAATGAGCACGTTTGCTGTCGGACTGATGTATGGCGGGGCCACGCTCGCCGTCATGGCCTCGGGCATGCCGATCGCGCTGGCGCTCGGTGCCGTCGCCGTTATTTTCATGTATTTCTTCATGCCCGCTGCATCGCTCGATACGGTGACGCAGAACGTGTACGAGGAGATGGCCTCGATCACGCTGCTGGCGATCCCGCTCTTCATCCTGAAGGGCGCCGCCATCGGCAAGTCGAAGGCGGGACAAGACCTCTACAGCGCGTTGCACGTCTGGATGGGCCGGATCCCGGGTGGGCTCGGTATCGCCAATGTCTTCGCCTGCGCATTGTTCGCTGCGATGGCCGGATCGTCTCCGGCCACCTGCTCGGCCATCGGTTCGGCCGGCATCCCCGAGATGCGCAAGCGCGGCTATTCCGGCGGCTTTGCTGCGGGCGTCATCGCAGCCGGCGGCACGCTGGGCATCCTGCTGCCGCCCTCGATCACCATGATCCTGTACGCGGTCGCGGCGGAGCAGTCGCTCGGGCGTCTCTTCCTCGCCGGCATCGGCCCGGGCCTTCTCCTGGTGCTGCTGTTTGCGACGTATGCGGTGTTGAGATTCAAGTCCGAATACGCCGCGGCAGAGCGCGCTTATGCCGCGGACCCTGCGCAGCATCCGATCCTTTCGAATGAGCGCTTCACTATGGCGATGCGGTTCGGTGCGCTGCCGCGGGTGCTCCCCTTCGTCGTGCTGCTCAGCGGCGTCATGATCGCACTCTATGGCGGCTATGCGACGCCGTCGGAAACCGCAGGCCTCGGCGGCATCCTGGCGCTGGTCCTGATCGCCTCGATCTATGGCGTGTGGCGCCCGCGGGATCTCGGCCCGATCCTGGAATCGACGCTGAAGGAATCGACCATGCTGATGCTGATCATCGGCATGTCGCTGCTCTACTCCTACGTGATGAGCTATCTCCACATCAGCCAGGCGGCGGCGCAGGCGATCGTCGCGATGCAGCTCTCGCGCTGGGTGCTATTGGCAGCGATCCTGGTGCTGGTGGTCGTGCTCGGCTTCTTCCTGCCACCGGTTTCGATCATCCTGATGACTGCGCCGATCATCCTGCCGCCGCTCAAGGACGCAGGCTTCGACCTGATCTGGTTCGGCGTGGTGATGACGATCGTGATGGAGATGGGCCTCATTCATCCACCGGTCGGACTCAACATCTTCGTCATCAGGAACATCGCGCCGGACATCCCGTTGCGGGACGTGATCTGGGGGACGCTGCCCTTCGTGCTCCTGATGGCGTTCGCGGTCGTCCTGCTTTGCCTGGCGCCCTCGATCTCCACTTGGCTGCCCAACCTGGTGGTGGGCGCCCCGTCGCGTTAACCGAGGAGGCATGAACGATGCTGAACGACACAAGATCCGGACGCATCACGGCGCCCGAGTTCCTGCAAGGGCTCATCGATACCTTGACGCAACGTGGTCGCGCGGTTCTGGGCATCAAGCCGGATCGTGAGCCAGGCGAGGATCGCGATCTCGCCCTTCTGGGTGAAGCGCTGCTCTCCAGGCGCGGCGAAGCCTCCGGCGTTGCGATCGCGCAATCGCTGCTTGCGGCTTTCGAGCAGGCCGGCGAGCCGCAGCGGCTGAAATTCCTCGCCTCGCTCGCCGACCGGTTCGGGCCCGACCGTCGCGCGATCGAGCTCGCGATCGCGGCCTACCAACGCAAGGAGGGCGGCGACGGAAGCAAGCTCGAGGCGCTCCATGCCGCCGCCGAGCCACGCCGGCAGGAGTTGATCCGGCGCCTCAATCTGGCGCCCGGCGGGACTTCGTCGCTGGTTCGCATGCGGGAGGTGCTGCTCTCGCTGCTGCGCGAGCATCCCGAGCTCCAGCCGGTCGACGACGATTTCGTCCATCTGTTCTCGTCCTGGTTCAACAGGGGCTTCCTCGTGCTACGGCCGATCGATTGGACGACGTCCGCCAACATCCTCGAGAAGATCATCAAGTATGAGGCCGTCCATGCCATCCAGGACTGGGAGGACTTGCGCAACCGACTCGAGCCGCCGGATCGACGCTGCTACGCGTTCTTTCATCCGCAGCTGGTCGACGAGCCGCTGATCTTCGTCGAGATCGCGCTCACCAAGGAGATTCCCGGCGCGATCGGCCCATTGCTCGACAAATCGCGCCAGGCGATTGCCGCGCGCGAGGCGACAACTGCCGTGTTCTACTCGATCTCGAATACGCAGAAGGGCCTGGCCGGCGTCTCGTTCGGCAATTTCCTGATCAAGCAGGTGGTGCAGGACCTCGCCCGCGAGCTGCCGAACCTGAAGACCTTCGTCACGCTGTCGCCCGCTCCTGGCTTTGCCGGCTGGGTGCGACGCGAGCTCAAGACAGAGGCCTCCGGCGCGATCGATGAGGAGACGCGACGCGCGCTGGCCGCGCTCGATGACGGCGGCAACATCGCGCAGGCGAAAGAGGCCATCACCGCGCTTGCGGCCTACTACTTCCTGAAGGCGAAGCTGCCGTCAGGCAAGCCGGTCGATCCGGTCGCCCGCTTCCATCTCGGCAACGGCGCGCGCCTGGAGCGGCTGAATTTCCTGGGGGATGCTTCGCCCAAGGGCATGAAGCAGTCCTACGGGCTGATGGTGAACTATCTTTACGCGCTCGAGCACATCGAGGCGAACCACGAAGCGTTTGCGGAAGCCGGCACCGTGGTGGCGTCCGACAAGGTGAAGAAGGCCCTTCGCGCGAAATTGTCATCGCGCGACCTCGTTCCGAGTCCCCAATCCAACTCTCAACGGAAGATCTCGTCATGACCTGGAACCTGTACGACCGCCTGCTTGCTTCTGTGGAGTCCGATCAGTCCATCTGCATTGAGAAGGAGGGCGGCGCGACGTTGAGCTACGCCGAACTCGCCGCCCTCAGCGGCAAGTTTGCGAACTTCCTCGCCAGGATTGGCATTGGTCCGGACCACCGTGTCGCTGCCAAGGTCGAGAAATCCGTCGAGGCCATCGCTCTCTATCTCGCAACGCTCCGCTCCGGTGCCGTCTATCTGCCGCTGAACACCGCCTATACACCGGCCGAAACCGAGTACTTTGTCCGCGACGCGCAGCCGACATTGATCGTGTGCGATCCGAAGGAAGAAGCCGACCTGCGCGCCATTGCTGCCAAAGCAGGCGGCCGGGTCGAGACGCTCGATCACCACGGCAGGGGCTCGCTCGCCGATGCCGCGGCGGACTTCCCGATTGCATTCGACACCGTGGCCAGGGGGAATGACGACCTCGCCGCCATTCTCTACACCTCCGGCACGACCGGCCGCTCGAAGGGCGCCATGCTGACGCACGGCAATCTGGCCTCGAACGCCCTGACGCTGGTTGAAGAGTGGCGCTATTCCAGCAAGGACGTGCTGATCCACGCGCTGCCGATCTACCACGTTCACGGGCTCTTCGTGGCCTGCAACGTCACGTTCGCCGCGCGCGGGCGCATCCTGTTCATGCAGAAGTTCGACGCCGAGCGCATTCTGGCGACGATGGCGCGCAGCACCGTGCTGATGGGCGTGCCGACCTTCTATGTACGCCTGCTCGAGAGCACGAACCTGAACGAGCGCACGACCGCCAACATGAGGCTGTTCGTCGCCGGCTCGGCGCCGCTCCTTGCCGAGACTCACCGCGCCTGGCAGGCGAGGACCGGACACGCGATCCTGGAGCGCTACGGCATGACCGAAACCGGCATGATCGCCTCCAATCCCTATGACGGCCAGCGCATTCCGGGCTCCGTGGGTCGCCCCCTGCCCGCGGTCGAAGTTCGGATCGCCGATCCCGAAAGCGGTGCGGCGCTGCCCGCGGACGAGGTCGGCATGATCGAAGTGAAGGGGCCGAACGTGTTTGCGGGCTACTGGAACATGCCGGACAAGACCGCCGCCGAATTCCGCAGCGACGGCTTCTTCATCACCGGCGACCTCGGCAAGCTCGATGCAAATGGCTATCTGCACATCGTCGGCCGCGGCAAGGATCTCATCATCACCGGCGGCTTCAACGTCTATCCGAAGGAGATCGAGACGGAGATCGACGCCGTCCCGGGGGTCTCCGAAAGTGCCGTCGTCGGCGTGCCGCATGCCGATTTCGGCGAGGGCGTCACGGCTGCCGTGGTCCGGTCGCCGGGCTCGTCCGTGGACGAACGCACCATTCTCGCAGCGCTGTCCGGACGGCTGGCGAAATTCAAGCAGCCCAAGGGCATCATCTTCGTCGAGACGCTTCCGCGCAACACCATGGGCAAGGTACAGAAAAACCTATTGCGGGAGCGCTTTGCAGAGCTTTATTCGGCCAAGGCCGGCCAGGGGAGTTGATACGGACGGCTTGAACGGTCCGCTCCGCAGAGGGAGCGCACCGGGGCGAGCGCCTCTCGGGTCATTGATGGCTCTGGGAGCTTCCACCCCTGCGTTTCGCCCGAACGGCGTGAAAGCGCGCGTTCGTCTGCGGCTTGATGAACAAGGCTGCGACGCTTGGATGATGCTTGCGGATTTCTCTTTCGAGCGAGATCACGCATTGCTCGATATCGTCGGCGCGCTTCTCGTCGGTGAACTCGACGCTGAGGGCGGCGACAATCTCGTCCGGGGATAGTTGGACCGTCAGGAGCCCATTGGCCTGCAGCACCCCCGGCGAGCGCCGGGCGATCTCGAGGATCGACCGCGCAAGCTCAGGGTGCGCGGGCTCACCGATCAGCAGACTCTTGCTCTCGCGGGCGAGCCCGACGGACGTGATCCCCAGCAGAATCCCTATCAGGATCGAGCCGACGCCGTCCCACACGGGTTGCTCCAGCCACACCGCCGCCGCCGTTGCCCCGACCGCAATGACGATGCCGATCAGCGCCGCACTGTCCTCGAGCAGCACCATGAATGCAGGCGGGTCCTTGCTGCGGACAAAGGCCCGATAGTAGCCGAACCGCGCCGCGTCGAAACGGAAACGTCGCAGGGCGACCAGCCACGAGGCGCCCTCGAACAGGAACGACAGCCCGAGCACGACGAAGCTGACGATGGGATCCTCGATCCGCTCAGGCGCGGCAACATGCACGAGGCCCTGATAGAGCGAGACGCCCGAACCGAGCGCAAAGATCACCAGGGCGACGATGAAGCTCCAGAAATACAGCTCGCGGCCGTAGCCGAGTGGATGGGATTCGTCCGCTGGGCGGCTGGCACGACGGTAGCCATAGAGCAGCAGCATCTCGTTGGAGGTGTCGACCACCGAGTGTACGGCCTCGCTCGTCATCGCCGAGCTTCCCGTCCAGATGGCCGCGCCGATCTTGGTGATCGCGACGAGCACATTGCCGGCAAGTGCGGCATAGACCGTGGTCTTCGATGATGATGCAGCGGCCATGTTCACCAAGGCCAGTCCTCCTCTGCGGTCGGCGGACCCGCCGTTACGCACAGAAGGTCAGCGCCATCACAGCAGACGCGGTATCTACGGCGTGCCGCGAGAGTTGGTGCACTCTCGCGCTACGATTTCGCCGTGCCGGGCTCGGCCAACTTCCGATGCTGCTTGGCCAGCATCTCGTTCGGCGTGATGGTGGCGACCGTCGCCTGGATCTTGTTCTTCAGCCCGGTGACGATGTCGGCCTCACCGCGCAGCATTGCATCGAAGCCGGCCTTGGCGACCTCGTAGGCGCCATCCTTCTGCTCGGTGCCAACCTTGGTGTCCATCATGTCGGCGCGGCGGAAGAATTCGGTGTCGGTGGCGCCAGGCATCAGGCAAGTGACGGTGACGCCGCTATCGCGCAGCTCTTCGCGCAGAGCGAAGGAGAACGAGTCGAGAAAAGCTTTGGAGGCGTTGTACACCGCCTCGAAGCTGCCGGGCATGAAGCCGGCGATCGAGCCCGTGATGAGAATGCGCCCGGAGTTGCGTCGCAGCATCGCATTGCCGGCGCGATGGATCAGATAGAGCGTGCCGGTGATGTTGGTATCGATGACGTGCCTGATGCGCTGGAAGTCTTGGTCGAGGAAGGCCCTGCCAAGGCCTATGCCGGCATTGGCCAGCAGCGCGTCGATCGGACGGTCGGCGACCGCGGCGCAGAGCTTGTCGACGCCCTCGATGGTGGCGAGATCGGTCTCGACCGGCTCCACGCTGCCGCCGAACCTACGGAGGTCGACGGCCACCCCCTCGATCGCGGCCTCGTCCGCGGCGATGACAAGATTGAAACCTGCTTGGGCGCAGCACCTGGCAAGTTCCAGGCCGATACCGGTTGAGGCGCCGGTGACGACGGCGAATTGATTGGCGGCCATAGGGCGTATCCTCGCGGGTTGGGATGATGATGCCCAATCGCTCGACCGGCCAGCTGTTCCTATTCCCGCACGGGTCCGGTGCAGTGCGAAGAATTTGCGCGTTGCATAGCAACCATCGTTCATGCCTGAACTTAGATGCCACATGATTGATGGCGGAGGACCGAGATCAAGGCGCTCGTTTGGCATGGCAAGGCGGACATCCGGTGCGACACCGTCACCGACCCGGAAATCCAGGGCCCGCGCGACGCCATCATCAAGCTCACGAGCTGCGCCAGCGCTGTCCGTTTCCAGAGCTTTATCGAGAGGCCACCTGCAACGAGGTGAAATCGAGGCAATGACCAAATCCCGTGACGAACGCGCGTGGTGGCAATCCGCGGTCATCTATGAAATCGCGCCGATCTCGTTCCAGGATTCCAATGGCAACGGCAAAGGCGACCTCGCCGGCTTGATGTCGCGGCTAGACTATTTGAGATGGCTCGGCATCGATGCGGTGTGGCTCACGCCGATCTACCGCAGTCCCTTTCGCGATCTCGGCTATGATATCTCCGATTATTGTTCAATCGACCCGGGCTTCGGCACGCTCGACGAATTCGATCGCCTCGTCAGCGCCCTGCACGCGGAAGGGATCCGGCTCATTCTTGACCTCGTCCCCAATCACACTGCCGACGACCACGCCTGGTTCGTCGAGAGCAGCAGTTCGCGCCACAGCGCAAAGTCCGATTGGTACATCTGGGCCGATCCGGCCGAGAATGGCGGACCGCCGAACAACTGGCTGAGTCGTTTCGGCGGTAGCGCCTGGGAGTGGTGTGACGCGCGGCGGCAATATTACTACCACTCCTTTCTGGTCGAGCAGCCTGACCTGAACTGGCGCAATCCGGACGTAAGGGCTGCGATCGCCGATGTCATGCACTTCTGGCTCGACCGCGGAGTCGACGGCTTTCGTGTCGATGCCAGCGCCGTGCTGATCAAGGACGATCTGTTGCGCGACAATCCACCAAACCCGCAAGCCAAGGACAAGCCGCCGCCGCAACGCCATATGGCGGTATTTACCGACGACCGGCCGGAGACGATGTCGTGCATCGAATTCATCCGTGAGGTGATCGATGGCTATCCGGACCGGCTATTGTGCGGCGAAGTTCAGGGCAAGACCGACCGGATCGGGCACTTCTACGGCAACGATCGACCGCGCCTGCACCTGCCGCTGAATTTCGCGCTGCTGGACTCGCAATGGGACGCGCTGTCGCTACAGGCGACCATCGATGCCTATCTCAACGCCATTCCCAAGGACGCTTGGCCGGTATGGGTGATCGGCGGGCACGACAAGCAGCGGATCGCGAGCAAGATCGGTGCGGCGCAGATGCGCGTGCTCGCGATGCTGTTGATGACGCTGCGGGGAACGCCGTTTTTCTTCATGGGCGACGAGATCGGCCGTAAACGCGTCCCCATTCCAGCCGATCGCATACGCGATCCCTTCGAGAAGCTCGTGCCGGGATATGAACTTTGCCGCGATCCCGAGCGCGCGCCGATGCGCTGGGATGACAGCGAGAGCGGTGGATTCAGCACAGGCAGCCCATGGCTTCCGCTGGGGCCGGGCGATGCGCCCAACGTGGCGCAGCAGAGACGGGACGAACATTCCATCCTGGCATTGTTTCGCGCGCTGATCGCGCTGCGGCGCGAGCATGCCTGTCTTCGCGAAGGCAGCCACGCGCCGCTGCGATCGCAAAACGACGTCCTCGCCTTCAAGCGCGTGACAGACGCGGGCGAAGTGCTGGTCGCCCTCAACATCGCCGCCGAGCCGCGGAGATGGCACTGGCACGGCCGTGGCCGACTGCTGATGTCAACACATCTGGACCGGCCGCGCGAGCCATTGCCGGACGCATCGATCCTGCTTCGGGGCAACGAAGGCGTGATCATCGAGCTCGCGCGGCGATGATCGGAGGAACCATCGGCGCGCCAAGGAGTCTGACCCACGCCTCCGGCATCTGCCCCCTGCTGTCGGACGCACTTTGGACGAAACCGCAGGCCCCGGCGCTTATTCCCCGTTTGGCGCCGGGGCAGCGGCGTGAGCTTGGAGGCTGCCATGGGCAAGGTGAAAGGTCTTAAGCGGCGGATCGCCGGCAAGGCGAAACAGGCCGTCGGCGAGATCGTCGGGGATCAGGAGCTCCACGAGGACGGCAAGGCCGAGGCGGAGCGCGGCCGCGAGGAACAGGGCCAGCCGAGCGAACTCAATCCGCTGAAGAAGCTCCACCAGCTGACGTGAACGCGCCGTCGCAGCCGGCGCTTTAGCAATCAGATGAAGCGGCGTTCTCCTGGGTCTTGCAACCGCTTTGGAGGGATGCATTTCGCGCTTGGCAAGCCCTACGAGGTGCCAATCCGCTCGCCGTCGCTTCATGCGACCTTCAGGGCAGCGGTGCTGTCGGCATCCAGGAATCCCGTAAGCCTGCCCCTGATCAGTCGCTCGGCGTCCGCCATGATGCGGTCGACCAGTTCCTTCACGGTCGGAATGTCGCGGATGAGTCCCACGACCATGCCGCAGCTCCAAGCGCCCGCGTCCATATCGCCGTCGATCATCACCTTCGGATAGACGCCCGCCACCTGGTCATGGATGTCGTCGATCTTGAGGCTTTTACCTTTCTCTCGCTCGATCTCGAGCAAATCTTCAACGCCCTTGTTGTTGAGGACCCGCTCGGTGTTGCGGAGCGCGCGCATGACGAGCCGGGTATCGAGCTCCGAGGCCTGGACCAGCGCATTCTTGACGTTCTCATGCACCGGAGCCTCCTTGGTGGCGATGAAGCGGGTGCCCATGTTCATGCCGGCGGCCCCCATCGCCAGCGCTGCAACCAGGCTGCGCGCATCTGCCATGCCGCCGGAAGCAACAAACGGGATCTTCAGTTCCTCGGCCGCACGCGGCAACAGGATCATGTTTGGCATGTCATCCTCGCCCGGATGGCCGCCGCATTCAAAACCGTCGACGCTGACTGCATCGCAGCCGATCTGCTCGGCCTTCAGCGAATGACGGACGGAGGTGCATTTGTGGATCACCTTGATGCCGCCTGCCTTCAGGGCCGGCATGTATTGTTCGGGGCTGCGCCCGGCTGTTTCGACGATCTTGACGCCACCCTCTCTGATCGCTGCGATGTACTCCGGATAGGGCGGCGCGCTGAAGGTGGGCAGAAAGGTCAGGTTCACCCCGATTGGCTTATCCGTCATGTCGCGGCAGCGCGCGATCTCCTTGGCCAGCAGTTCCGGCGTCCGTTGCGTCAGGCCCGTGATGATCCCCAGGCCGCCGGCATTCGATACCGCGGCGGCGAGTTCGGCGAACCCCACATAGTGCATGCCGCCCTGGATGATCGGATGCTCGATGCCGAACAGTTCAGTGATCGCTGTCTTCACGAATGACCTCCCGCGTTTCCGCTCAGTGGATGATTTCAAACAGTCCCGCCGCGCCCATGCCACCACCGATGCACATGGTCACCACACCGTATTTCGCCTTGCGCCGCCGCCCCTCGATCAGGAGGTGACCGGTGAGCCGCGCCCCTGTCATGCCGTAGGGATGGCCGATCGCAATCGAGCCGCCATTGACGTTGAGCTTGTCCGGGTCAATGCCGAGCTTGTCGCGGCAATAGATCACCTGCACCGCGTAGGCCTCGTTCAGCTCCCAGAGATCGATGTCCTCGATCTTCAGACCATGGCGCTTGAGCAGCCGCGGGATCGCGGCGACCGGACCGACGCCCATCTCGTCGGGTTCGACGCCGGCAGCGACGAAGCCGCGGAAGATGCCGAGCGGCTTGAGACCCTTCCTGGCTGCAATCTTGTCGCTCGTGATCACACAAGCCGAAGCACCGTCGGAAAGCTGACTGGCATTGCCCGCGCTGATGGTCTTGCCCTCGAACACCGGCTTGATCCTGGCCAGGCCCTCGGCGGTCGTTTCCGGGCGCGGGCCTTCGTCCTTTGTCAGCGTCACCTGCTCGTAGGTGACCTCCTTCGTGTCCTTGTTGACGAGCGCCATTCTGGTCGTGAATGGCACGATCTCGTCGTTGAAGCGGCCGGCCTGCATGGCAGCGCCGACGCGGCGTTGGCATTCGAGACTGTATTCGTCCTGCTTGTCGCGACCGATCTTGTAGCGTTCGGCGACGACCTCGGCGGTCTCGAGCATCGACATGTACATTTCAGGCTTCATCGCCATCAATTCATCGTCGACGGCATGAAACCGGTTCATGTGGTCGTTCTGCACGAGGCTGATCGACTCGATGCCCCCGCCGATCGCGACCTCGACCCCATCCGATATCACCGAACGCGCGGCAACGGCGATGGCCTGCAGGCCGGAGGCACATTGGCGGTCGATGGTGGTGCCGGCCACGGTGACCGGCAGGCCAGCGCGGATCGCGCCCTTGCGCGCGACGTTCATCACCATAGTGCCTTGCTGCATCGCGCAGCCCATCACCACGTCTTCCACCTCGCCCGGCTCGATGCCTGCGCGCTTCACGGCTTCGGCCATCACGTGCCCGGCCATGGTCGGGCCGTCCGTGTTGTTGAGCGCGCCGCGATAGGCCTTGCCGACGGCGGTCCTTGCGGTGGAAACGATGACTGCTTCGGTCGTCATGCTGGCCTCTTCTCTTTACGCGGCCGCGTCCAGCTGCGCGTAGCGCAGCAGGTGGAACGCGGGATCGCCGAACTGGATGTTGATGGAGGAGATTCGCTTGAAATAGTGTCCGACGTTGAGCTCGTCGGTCATCCCCATGCCGCCGTGAAGCTGCACCGCCTGGTCGGCGACGAACTTGCCGGCATAACCAATCTTCGACTTGGCGCCTGAGGCGAGCCGCGGAAGTCCCGCATCGCCCGCCGCGAGGCTGAGGTTGAGATGCTGCATCAGGGAGAGCGCCTCCTGATGCGCGATGAACATGTCGACCATCCGATGTTGCAGCACCTGGAAGGAGCCAATGGTGGCGCCGAACTGCTTGCGCGTCTTGGAATATTCCAGTGTGGCGGAATTCAGCTCGCCGATGGCGCCGACGGCCTCCGCGCAGAGAGCGCCGATGGCACGCTCGCGGCAGGCATCCAGCGCGGCGACGCCCTCGCCTTCCCCCCCAGCAATTGCGCGTGGACCTCACGCAGGTCGACCTCGGCGGCCCGGCGCCCGTCGATCGTCTTGAAGCTCCGAAGATCGACGCCGACGGCGCGGCGATCGACCACGAACAGGCTGACGCCGCCGCCGTCGCGATCGTCGCCAGAGGTCCGTGCCGAGACGATCAGATGATCCGCCCAGGGCGCGGCGATCACCATGGTCTTCTGACCGCTCAGAACGTAGTCGCTCCCCTCACACCGCGCCCTGGTCGCGACGTTAGCGAAATCGAACCGGGATGCCTTCTCCGTCCAGGCCAGCGCCCAGATCTTGCTGCCGTCGATGATGCCGGGAATGAAACCCTGCTTCTGCTCGGACGTGCCCGCCTGCTCGATCAGGCCCCCGGCCAGCACGACCGTCTCGACGAAAGGCTCGACGACGAGGTGCCGGCCGAACTCCTGCATGATGATCATGGTCGACAGCGAGCCGCCGCCGAAACCGCCGGCGTCCTCGGAGAACGGCGCAGCGAGCAGGCCGAGCTCCGCGAAGGCCTCCCACTGCTTCCGGCTGAAGCCTTGCTCGCTCGCCACGATCTTTCGGCGCGTGTCGAAATCGTATTGATCGCGCAGCAGACGCTGGACGCTGGATCGCAGCATGTCCTGCTCTTCCGTGAACTGGATGTCCATCCGATCCTCCCGATGCGCCCGCGCCTAAAGGCCGAGCACTGCTTTGGCGATGATGTTGCGCTGGATCTCGTTCGATCCGCCGTAGATGCTGAGCTTGCGCGCGTTCAGGTATTTCTCCGACGCGGTATGTCCGTAGTCGGGGCCCGGCATGAAGTGGTTGGCGCTGGCTGGATGCTCGCGGATCGCAAGGCCGAAATTGCCCATCGCGCGGTGAGTAAGTTCGGTGATGTTCTGGAAGATCTCGGTGCCGCGGATCTTGAACAGCGACGCCGCCGGCCCCGGGTCGATGCCACGCGCCATCTGGGCGACGACGCGCAGTTCGGTCGCCTCCAGAGCCAGCACATCGAGCTCAATGCGGGCAATGTCCCGCAGAAACTCGAGATGTGCCGGATCGTCCGCCGGTATCTCGGCCTTCACGATCTGCTTCAGCTTCCCGATGTAACGGGTCGACCGGCCGATGCCCGCCATGCTGGTCCGCTCGTTGCCGAGCAGGAACTTGGCATAAGTCCAACCCTTGTTCTCCTCGCCGACAAGATTCTCCACCGGCACGCGGACGTCCTCGAGGAAGACGTCGTTGACTTCATGGCTGCCGTCGATCGTGATGATCGGCCGCACCGTCACCCCGGGCGACCTCATGTTGATCAGCAGGAAGGAGATGCCGGATTGCGGCTTCGCGCTCGGATCCGTCCGCACCAGGCAGAAAATCCAGTCGGCGTGCTGCGCCAGCGTGGTCCAGGTCTTGTGCCCGTTGACGATGTAGTGGTCACCCTCACGCACCGCCTTGGTTCTGACGGTCGCGAGGTCCGAGCCGGAGCCCGGCTCCGAATAGCCCTGGCACCACCAATCTTCGCCCGACAGGATTCGCGGCAGAAACTTCTTCTTCTGCGTCTCGTTGCCGAACGTGTAGATCACCGGCCCGACCATGGTCACGCTGAACGCGAGCGGCGGCAGCGTTCCGGCCCGAGAGGTTTCCTGCTCAAAAATGAAGCGTTGCGTGATCGACCAGCCCGGACCGCCGTACTCCTCGGGCCAGAGCGGCGCGATCCAGCCCTTCTTGTAGAGAATTCGATGCCAGAGCAGCGATTGCTCCTTGGTCAAATCGGTCTCGGGATTTGGAACGCGCATTTCCTGCGGATAGTTTTCCGCAATGAATGTGCGAACCTCATCACGAAAGGCGGCATCCTCGCTGGAAAGATTGAGCTCCATCGCAACAGTCTCCGCTACCACTTCTCACCGAAGGGGCGGATCTCGAGCTCGAAGGTCCAGGCGCTGCGCGGCTGCTGATACAGCAGCCAATAGGATTCCGCGACGGACGACGGCGGCATCAACAGATCAGGATTATCGAGGGCGTTCGGACCAAGCGCCTCGATCCGTCGTTGGCGCACCCATTCGGTGTCGACCCCAGAGTCGATGATGAGATGCGCCACGTGAATGTTCTTCGGCCCCAGCTCGCGCGCCGCGGCCTGGGCAACGGCCCGCAGACCGAACTTGGCACTGGCGAAGGCTGCATAGCCAATTCCGCCGCGCAGGCTCGCAGTTGCACCGGTGAAGAAGATGTTGCCTTTGCCGCGAGGCAGCATCAGCCGCGCCGCTTCGCGGCCAGCGAGAAAGCCGGAATAGCAGGCCATCTCCCAGACCTTGCGGAAGACGCGCTCGGTCGTTTCCAGAATCGGGAAATTGACGTTGGCACCGATGTTGAAAATGCAGACCTCGAGCGGCGCGTGCTTGTCGGCGTCTCCCAGGAAGGAGATGATCTCCTCCTCCTTGCGCGCATCGAGCGAACGCGCGTGAATCTCGCCGCCGGCCGCCTCGATCTCCTTGACGAGCGGCTCGAGCTTGGCGCCGTTCCGGCGCCCGGCAAACACCGTGAAGCCCTCCGAGGCAAACTTCTTTGCGATCTCGCCGCCGATATAGTCGCCGGCACCGATCACGGCCACGGTTGCGTTCCTCTTTTGCAAGGGTCGTCTCCCGGTTAAATTAGACCTGTTGAAGCTGTTCTGCCGTGCCGGAGCGTCCAGCCCACTGCGCTGTTTGCGCACCGTGATCACCCGGTCGCCCGCGATATCGGCCGCGCCTGAAAAATCCCGCCACTGCCAACCTCCCGAAACGACGAGCCCGGCTTGGCCGAGGCCTATTCGAATTGAAGTTAACGTTCTTTTTTAGAACTCGTCAATCGCTAAATCGCCGTCTGGCAACTTATCGGCAGAGTGGCAGAGTAGCTGTCGCTTTGCATGGCCTTGCAAAACGTCGTTTACAACGCTGCGGCGAACGGCTAGCTATAAGTATCAAATAAGAACTTCTGGGGAGAAGTGATCATGGTGGAAGGTCCGGGCGTGGCAATCCTGGTGGGCGCGGGCGATGCGATCGGAGCCGCCGTCGCCCGACGCTTTGCCAAAGGCGGCTACACGGTTTGTATCTGCCGGCGTGACGCCACCAAATCCCAGGGGCTCGTGGACGAGCTGACGGCTGCCGGCTGTCGTATCCACACCTTCAGTGTCGATGCGAGGCAGGAAGCCGAGGTGCAGAAGCTCTTTTCCGACGTCGAAAGCAACATCGGACCGATCGAGGTCTGCCTTTTCAATGCTGGATCGAACGTCAACAAGCCGCTCGTGGACACCACGGAGAAGCTCTTCTTCAAGGCCTGGGAGCTGGCCTGCTACGCCGGATTCCTCGTGGGCCGCGAAGCCGCGCGCGTCATGCTGCCGCGCGGTCGCGGCACCATTTTCTTTACCGGGGCGACCGCCAGCCTTCGCGGCGGCCAGGGCTTTGCCGCGTTTTCATCGGCAAAATTCGGCCTGCGCGCGGTGGCCCAGGCCATGGCGCGCGAGCTTGGGCCGAAGAATATCCATGTCGTCCATCTCATCATCGATGCCGGCGTCGATAGCGAAGCCATCCACCAGCGCATGAAAGCGGCAAAGGGGATCGAGGCAAGCGCGATCCCGCCGGACAGCCTGACGAAGACCTCCTCTATCGCAGAAGCCTATTGGTTCACGCATCAGCAGAGCCGCGACGGCTGGACCCATGAACTCGATCTTCGTCCGTCGATGGAGAAGTGGTGATGAACGCGACACCCGACCTCACGCTGTGGGGCGCCGGCACAAGCCGCACCATTCGCGCACACTGGGCAATGCACGAACTTGGCCTATCCTATAAGGTCAAGCCGATCGGACCACGGACGGGCGAAACCAAAACCGCTGAATATACCAGGCTCAATCCCCGCCAGAAGATCCCACTGTTGCAGGATGGCGACTTCTGCATCGGCGAGAGCGCCGCGATCGTTGCCTACCTGTCGCGCATGTATTCCACGCCGGAACGCTCGCTGATTCCGGAGGCCACCCGCGACCATGCCGCGTGGCTCGAATGGTGCTTCTTTGTCGTGGCCGAGCTCGATTCCACCAGCCTTTACGTCATGCGCCGCCACCGGGCAGATGCGCTGGGACACATCTATGGCGTCGCACCTGAGGTCGTCGCTCAAGCCGCGGAGTACTTTCGTGGGCAGTTGCGCCACGTTGAAGTCGCCTTGGCTGACGGCCGGCCGTTTCTCATGGGCGGACGCTTCAGCAGTGCAGATATCCTGCTCACGACGTGCCTCGACTGGGCCATCGCTTACGGCGTCGGCATTTGCGAGAATGCGATGCCCTACCTCGAACGCATCCAGCGACGGGAGGCCTATCAGCGAGCGGTCGCAGCTAATGTTCCTGTGGCCCCTGTTGCGGTCGGGCCGGCAAAGCTCTAAGCGATCGCCGGCAGCGCTAACGCTTCTGCCTACATGGCCACGCGCAGGGCGCGCTCGGCGATCATCTTGTCGATGGCGCCGTCGTCGTATCCGAGATCGCGCAACACTTCGCGCGAATGCTCGCCGACCCGGGGGGCCGGCCCGCCGATCGCGGCCTGGTTGATCTCGAAGCGGGCTGCCGGCTTCGGCTGCCGGACACGGCCGACCTTCGGCTGATCGAATTCGGCGATGATGCCGCGCGCCACCACCTGTTCATTGTGAATGATCTCACTCCGGCGCAGGATTGGTGCGCAGGGTACGTCCGCGGCGTCGAGACGCTCCAGCCACTCGGCTGTCGTATGCTGGCTGATATATTCCGCCATCTTGTTGATCCGCGCTGTGGCATTGACCGAGCGCGCCGCCGGGGTCGCGAACCGAGGATCCTTGGCAAGCTCCGGATCGCCGGAAGCGCGGCAAAAGCCCTGCCATTCGGAGTCGGAGATGGTGCCCGCGGTGATGAAGCCGTCGCTGGTCTTGAACACCAGGTCCGGCCGATCATTCGGATCGACAGTGGCGGCCTCGGCGCCGACCACCGTGTACTGCATCATGCCTTCAGGCCAGAGGTAGGAGATCATCGCATCCAGCATCGCCACCTGGATATGGTCGCCCTGCCCCGTCTTCTCACGCGCATAGAGCGCTGCCGCCACCGCCTGAGCGGTGAACACCGCGGTGGTCTTGTCACATACGATGGTGCGGATCATCTGCGGCCGGTTCGTGACCGGCTGCGACTGGATATCGGCGAAGCCCGACAATCCCTGAACGATCGGATCATAGACGCGCTTCTTTACATACGGGCCGGTATCGCCGACCCCGCTGATGGAGACGTAGATCAGGCGCGGATGGCGCTGGCGCAATTCGCCGACGCCGAGGCCGAGACGTTCCATGGTGCCTGGCCGAAAATTCTGCACCAGGACATCGGCCTGCGCGACCAGCCGGGTGAGCACCTCGCGCCCCGACACACTCTTGACGTCGATCGACAGCGAGCGCTTGCCGCGGTTTGAAGAGATGAATAGCGCGGAGAACTCGCCCTCCTTGTCTATGGTGGCGCGGCTGCGGCGGGTAATGTCGCCGCCGATCGGCTCGATCTTCAGCACGTCGGCGCCCTGATCCGCCAGAAACATGGTCGCGAACGGGCCCGACACCACGCCGGTCAAATCGAGCACTCGAACGCCGTGAAGTGGGCCAGGCATGGGCATTCTCCCTGAATTTACGTTTGCTTTGGGTCCGAGGGCGGCTTCGCCACGCAGCCCGGACAGTCGCCGCCGTCAGGCCGTCTTGGGAACAGGTTGCCTGGTCTGCTCGACGATCGATTCCTCGACGTCACGGATCTGATCCTTGCCGAAGAACATTTCCTTTCCGACGAAAAAGGTCGGAGAGCCGAATGCTCCCCGGTTGACGGCGTCGTTGGTCAGATCAATCAGCCTCTTCTTGACGTCATCCTGCTGCGCACGCGCCAACAGCCGATCGACATCGATACCCGAGGAGACAAACGCGCGACGGAAGATTTCGAGGTCGTCCATTTTCTTCGGCTCTTCCCACATATGATGATAGGCGGCGCGGAAATAGGGCTCGAATATGCCCTCGAACTGGGCAGCGACAGCACCGCGCATCAGCATCAGCGTGTTGACGGGAAAGAAGGGATTCTGGCGAAATTTCGTGATGTTGTGGCGTCGGATAAACCGCTGGGTCTCCAGCGCCTGATATTCCGGCTTGTTCTTGATGCCGCGAAGCGAATCGAACGGCGACATGTTGCCGGTCGCCTTGTAGATGCCGCCGAGCAGAACCGGGACGTACGCGAATTTCACCCCGGTCCGCTGCTCAATGCCAGGAATGGCCACTTCCGCCAGATAGGCGTTCGGGCTACCGAAATCGAACTGGAATTCAACCTTCAGGGTCATCTCGGCTTCTCCCGGAGAGCGAATGGCGGTCACTGGCGCTCCGATCGCCAGCGCGACTTTCGGCAACCATATAGTTCTAAAATAGAACTGTCAAGTGCACCTACAATCCGCTGATTTGGCCTACCAGGAGGGTATTGTTTGGAATCAAGTACCTATCTAGAATGCAAGAATTCGTGCCGGCCTCCGCGACGATTGGAGACAGCCTATGCTGGACGATTGGAGTGGGTGAATGAAGTGGAAAGAACTCGAGGAAGAGCCATGTTCGATGGCCCGAACCATCGGCGTGATCGGCGATCGCTGGACTCTTCTGATCCTGCGTGAATGCTTCCTGCGCACGCGCCGCTTCGAGGGATTTCAGTCGGCGCTCGGAATCACACGACACTTGCTCGCCGAACGGCTGAAAAAGCTGGTTCGGCAGGGCATCCTGCGCCGCATTCCCTACCAGGAATCCCCGAAGCGCCACGAATATATCCTGACCCAGAAGGGGCTCGACCTCTATCCGATCATGATGGCGATCGTGCATTGGGGCGATACCCACATGGTCGACGAGCGCGGCCGACCGCTGCTGCACCAGCACCGCAAGTGCGGAAAGGACTTCGATCCGGTCATGGTGTGCTCTGAATGCGGCGAGCCGCTGTCGGCCAAGGAGGTTCATACTCACCCGGGACCAGGTGCCCGCGGCACCCCCGCGACGGCGGCGCCGGAGGTCCGGAAGACAAAGACGCGCTCACGCGCCACTTGAGATGGCTGCCCAGGGAATGCTGCTCGAGGGACCGCGGATCGGGTAGCAACACGAGGAAGCGCATGCGGGCGCCGTCAGGCCGACACGCGATGTCGCTCAACTCGCCCTTACACTCGGACCACATCGCGGCCCAGCTCGTTGGTGTAGAGACGTTCAACCTGTTCGGAGCGAACCTTCAGCACGGCGCGTTGGTTGACGTAGGCCTTGTCCGTGATCTCTCCGGCAGCCATTGATGGCGGATCCTTCAGCAGAGAGAAGGAACAAACTCTTTCGCTGCTTCCGACGGTCTCGTTATATTCCTGAAAACGATCTCTAAGAAATTGAATCACGAAGGGATCGCAGGTCAGATCTGCGGCTGGACTCTTTGAAACTCGCGCTGCCTCGGTCGGGTTCAACCAGCAGAGCAGCGCGCACGCCTCGCGATTTTCGCCCGCAACGACGATGTCGAGCAAGACGCCGCGCGTCGCGGCCAGGAGTGCCGCGCGCATGTTTCCGATCGAGACCCAGGTGCCATTCGCAAGCTTGAAGTTCTCGGAAATTCTTCCCGTAAAGCGCAGCCCAAGCTCCGGCTTCTGTGGATCCAGAAACGAGACAGTGTCGCCGATGCGGTAGAATCCTTCCTCATCGAAGGCCCTTTCCGTCAAATCCGGCCTTTCGAGATAGCCGGGCGTGACGTTAGGGCCCTTGACCCTGGCCTCGTAAGTATCGGAGACCGGGATGAGCTTGAGCTGCAGCCCCGGCGCGGGAAGACCGATCTCCCCGGGCTGATCCGTTGCCCAATGCGTCGAGCTGATTGTCGGCGCCGTTTCGGTCGTGCCATAGCCCGACATGACAGGAATTCGTCGGCCAGTGGCCGCGAATGTCAATCGATAGAGTTTTTCCAGGGTTCCCTGTGAAATTGCGGCGCCGGCATAACTCAATCGGTCCATCCGCTTGAACACGCTGGCGCCAAGGTCGAGGTCGTTCTCGATCGCATTACATAAGAGGTTATAGCCAGCAGGCACGTTGAACATGGCGGTTGGTGAAATCTCCCTGAGATTTGCGACCGTCTTGTGAAAGAGCTGCGGCAGCGGCCGGCCATCATCGATATAGAGCGTCCCGCCATTCTTCAGGATGCCATGAAGGATGACATTGCTGCCCATCGTATGGTGCCAGGGCAGCCATTCAACCTGCACCGGCACGGCCGGAGGTGACACGAGCAGGCTGCCCATTTGCAGGGAGCTTGCCATCATGCGATGAGTGTTGAGCACCCCTTTTGGGAAGCCGGTCGAACCGGACGTGAAGAGAATCTTTGCGACGGCGTCGCAAGGCACCTCACGCGATGCGCGCTCGAATCCCTCGCTCCCGGTTCGAGCCGCCAGAGCCTGAAAAGGCACCGTATCCGGCGCGCCATCGACGCTGATCCAGGTCGCGGCCGCCAATTCGGGAATGACGCGGCCGGCGGAAAAATCGCGTCCGCTTTGAACGAACACGAAGCTCGGGCGCAGCACTTCCGCGATGTCCTTGAGACGTGCGAGGCCCCCCGGCATCAGCGTGTAGTTTGGCGATATTGGCGCCAGAACGACCCCGATCGACATCGCCGCAAACGAGATCACCGCGTTCTCGATGGAGTTTCCGGAAAGGACCGCAAGCTTATCGGCTGGCTTTGCCCCCATATCGATCAGGCTTTGGCCGACCGCCTGAACCTGCGACCATGCCTCACCATAGGTGATCTCGTCCCACCCTCCCTTCGCATTGCGTTGCGCAAGGAAAACCCGATCCGGAACGGCATTGGCCCAGCGCGGCAGAAAATCGGTGATGCGCCAGTCGCACGGCGTCCATTCAAGTGGCGAGCTCAAGATAAGCGTGCCGTCGGTTCGACGCTCGATGGAAACCTCGCGTGGTGCAAACGTCAGTGCCGTCGTCGACATCGAAATGATCTCCCGAATTGCTGAAAGGGCGACCGCAGGCGATGCAGTCTCTTGCGCAGCGGCCTGCCGGCGCAGAGCAAGCTCGGACGCAACTGATGCCGCGTCCGTCACGCTGGCTGGGGCGAAATCATTCGGACCTGGCGTCCAACACCTCGCCGAAGGCTTCCCAGGTCGATCCGGTCCATCGTTGCAAACGCATCTGCGTCCAGATCATGTTCTCGGATTCGCTCGTGTTCACCTTGATTCCGGGCAGCGCGGTCGGGACGACGAAATCCCTGAGGTTCTTGGCCTGCGCCAGAATGTTCTTGCGGGACAGGTCATTGCCGCATTGCTTCAGGATTTGCTCGAGCAGGATGCCTTGCTGATAGCCGGTCAGGTAGCTGCCGTTGGTGATATCGACGCCGGCCAAGTACTTGTCGAGAAACACCCGATAGGCCCGCATGGCGGGATCGTCTTTCCATGTCGGATCCACGACGTCCTTGTTGATCGTCCCGACGATCACACCGACTGATTTGTCGAGGCCAGCCGGCGCGAGCGTGCCTCCGACCGAACCGGACGGAAAGTTGATGATCACGGTCGCTTTCCAGCCGATCACAGAAGCTTGCCGGATCGCCTGCGCTGCGAATTTCGGCGTTCCCGCGATCATCAAGGCATCGGCACCGGAGCTTTTCAGGGTTGTGATCTGCGAATCGACGGTTGGCTCCGTGACCTCATAGGACGCGCTGACGACCTTTCGGTCGTAGTCCTTGCCGAGAAAGCTCTTGAAGGCATTGACGTAATCTTTGCCGAGATCGTCGTTCTGATAGAGGATCGCGTATTTGGCGTTCGGCAGTGTCCTGGTCAGATATTTGGCGTAGATTTTTCCTTCGGTGTCGTAGCTGACAAGGCCTGTCGTGGTCAGCGGATGATTGGCGACGTCGGTGAACTTGGACGAGCCGCTGATGATTGCGATGCTGGGCACCGCTTTCGCCCTCAGGTATTTTGCTGTGGCTGAAAGGCCGGGCGTGCCGAGCTGGCCGAACATGAACGCCACTTCATCGCTCTCGACGAGCTTGCGGACGTGCTCCACCGCTTTCGGAGGACTGTAGGCGTCGTCATAAGCGATGTAGTTGATCTTGCGGCCATTGATGCCGCCTCGGTCATTCACCGATTGAATGTAGGCGATGAGGCCCTTGCCCACGAGACCGATCGATGACGCAGGTCCGCTGAACGGAAACACCCCGCCAATCTTGATCTCGGTCGCGGTAACCCCCGGCTCATCGGCTGCGAACGCTGGACTGCTCAAAAGCAAAGCCAGAGCCGCAAGACTCTTCCATTTCGGCAACATGACCCGTCCTCCCTGGTGCGCACCCATCCGGGGCACGTCATTGTGTTTTGCGGCATCACCCGACCACCCGCCGGACATCGTGCCGAGCGAATTGCGCGCCGCGCCGTTCAAGCGTGGTTGGCCAGCGCGTCAGGCCCTGCGGCCGTTCAGCTCGGCCGTCTTGCCACGAAATCTACAGTTCTTTTTTTGAACTCGTCAAGCGCTTTGATGACCATCGCCTTGTGGCGGGGCGCGCATGCTGCGTTCGGTGAGACGTGCCAGACTCCGTGCAAAATCCCCGCGTAGGCGAAGCGCCTTCAATCGGAATGCCGCGCGGGGAAGCGGAGCGCCCCGTCGTCGAGATCATAGGTTCTTTTATTGGACTTATTTGGGTGCGCCTGCGATCTGGCTACGCGGCTCTATCGGGCCCTCAAGTCGGACAACGCCAGGTATCGCGGGGCGCAGTCATGGGAGAGCGAACAATCACGCTCCTGCTGAAGCCAGCTCTCCCATGTCAGATCATCGTGCCCCAAGGCAGGGTCACAAGACGCATGGGCGAGCTCTGGCTGCATGGCGGCGCGCGCAGACAGCCTTTGAAGAGGCCATGGGCGAACAGGAAGCCGCCGATCTGCGCGATTTGATGAAGCGGATCGTTGACCTCCCTCTCCCTCGCGCTGAGTAGATCATACGATTCAATTCGGCGCTCTCGTCATTGCACCAATGTTGGTCCGGGTCACAACATTCTTGAGGGAATTAGTTCGACCCCGAATAATCTCAGAGCGCGCTTGCAGTCCGCACCTTGCGCGTCACTGATCGCGGCCGACGTACTTGTTCGGAGAGTGGTCGCTGGCACAAACCCTCTTTCGGCTCCCGCGTAGGCCTGGTGAGCACAAGGTTGATGCGATCAATTGTGATGCCGCGGTGGCGCTGCCGGACGCCACTGGAGCCGCGACAGGATCTCGGCCGCAGGGGCGGCTGTCCGGCCAGCGCATGCATGCCCATCCATCACTGGAACCATATCTGAGGTGGCCGGTTGGCTTGCTGTTGAGCTGTCACTCTGCAGAGCAGCTCGGCACGACCGGCACGAGTCCCAGCGCCGGTTATCCGTCGGGGGTGAATCCCGTGATGGACCACGCGACCAGAGTTGGTAATCGTTTGTTAGCAGCGTTGCCGCCGGCGGATTTTGCTTTGCTTGCACCTTATTTGCGGAAAGTCGCGCTCGAGCGCGACACCGTACTGATCCGATCAGGCGACCGGATCGAACACCTTCACTTCCCCTGCGGCGGCGCGATCGCCTTTATCGTGGACTTGCCGAACGGGCAGACGGCCGCCACGGGGGTGATCGGTCATGAGGGTGCCGTCGGTCTGACGTCGGCGCTTGGCGCATCCCGCTCACCCGTGACGGCGGTCGTCCGCGTCCCAGGGTCAGTGCTGCAGATTCCGGCGGCGCAATTTATGCCGGCTCTGCGTCGCAGCCCTGCGATCACATCCATGGTGCAGATTTTCACGAGATCGCTGTTGACGCAATTCCAGCACGTCGCGGCTTGCAATGCCCTCCACCCCGTCGAGGCCCGGATGGCGCGTTGGCTGCTTCACATTCACGACCGAGCGGATGGCGGCAATCTCCTCCCTTTGACGCAAGAGACCATGTCGGAGTTACTGGGGGTCCGCCGCACCACCGTCACGCACGTCGTGAGCGCGTTGCGCGCGTCAAGAGCGTTGAAATCGAACCGGCGCGGTCAGCTCGAGATTGATCGGCCGCGGCTCGAAGCCGTGGCTTGCGAGTGCTACAAGGTGATGAGCCGCAGGATCGATCGGATCGTTTCGCAGGGCGCAGCCGAGGTTCTTCACGCCACACCGGCGCGAGCCTGCCAGCCGACCGGTAACCGACTATCCAAGGCAGGCTCATAGACCCAGGCCTCCCTCGCGAACCACTCGTGTGTGGCCGCGCAGATCCGGCAATAGGTGCGCGAGAAGAATACTGCGCTGCACCGGAATCTTTCGCGATCGGTCTCGATCCCCGTCGAAATGGCGCTCCCCGTTTCCGGGCACTTAATCATTACGATACCCATCTTGATTTCCTGCAATTTATTGCCGGCTTTGAGCACGCTCGCCCGCCATCGGCTGGACCGCGCCTCTCCTTGTCGGGGAGAGGCTTGTCCAGCCGATCCGCGCGGCCTGTAGCCTCGATTCAGACGGTCTTATGCGACGGTCCTTTGCAATACCCGGTTGAAGCCAGTCTTGATGGGCTCGGTCGTATCGATCGCGACTTTCTGCGCGAGCGCCCAAAGCTCCCGGTTCTGTACGGAAGCGGCTTCGAAAGCCTCGCGGCTTTGGGCGATCGAAAGATGTACGATATCCAGCAGCGATCTGGTCTCAGCGAGCCGGGAAAAAAATTCCAGGGTGGCACTGGTATTGTTTTTGGAGATCTCGATCACCCTGGCGCCGTAGTCGATGGTTCCCTTGACGTTCATAGAACAGGCTTCACGGAGAACGTCGCTGATCTCCTCGGAAGTAGATTTCATGCTCTCAATATTTTTCCTGGCCTGCGCGGCGCCCTGCTCGGCAAAGCCGCGGAAGAGTTCCTGGAAATTTAAAAGCGGCAACTCGAACCTTAGCTTGGCTCCGTTCGCGTTCTCAGTCACCGGATCGGCATGCGTTTCGACTTTCACATTGGCATCATTCACGAGCATTCATCCTTTCAAGCGAAACTAGGTGATGGATTGAAGACCCCCAACCGCTCCCGGCACGTGCTGCGCCGGAAGACCAGTGCCCTGTTCTCGGCGTGGTGGGGATGCGGCTGCGGATGAACCGCTCCCCCACCGAGGCCAACTATGATCGATTAAGGTCGAACCATCCGTTCGCTTTCGGACACTCGTTGCAAGAATTCGACGGATTGCGATCAGGCGGCGCAGGGATGAAATTTAAATCTGCCAGGTTGCAACGACCGCTTGCTTGCCTTCTGAGCTCACTCGCTTTCCCAGGTCAGCCCGGTTGCGCAGGTTGCGCTGACGGCGCTCTGCCCGATCTACCCGGCCTCTGAGACTCTCAAGTTCTGCGAGTTCGGAGGCAAGCGCTTCGAGACGCTGGCGAAGAACGGCAGCAGGGTCGTCCGCTTGAGCGCGGATAGGCATGGCAGGTCTCCTGCTCGATAGACCAAGCTGCATGCACTAATGCTCAGGTCCCGTTGCAGTCGAAACTCGAGTGGCGGGTCGCTCGCAATCGGGATTGCGTTTCCGCGCCTCGTCATCTTCATCTGCACAATCGACGCCGCCAGCTGCGATCGGGCTTTCGGAACTCCCACCGGTCGCGAACGGCCCTTTACCAGCGGATCCCCCTCCACCGGATCCGCCACCGCCGGAGGTCCCTCCGGCACTTGATGACGCACCACGGCGACCGCCAGATGCTCCGCCACCTCCGGGTGCCCCACCACCACCGCCACCGCCTGATGCTCCACCTCCACCACCTCCAGGTGACCCGCTACCAGAGGCTCTCGACCCTGCTCCGGACGGACGATCGTCGTCGAAGAATGACCGGCCCCCGTCGTCATCTCGGGTTACACCGGTCTGTCCGCCCGAACGTGCGATCGCGGTCGAGGTCAGGGAGGTCGACAGAAGCAGCGTCATGACGGGGGGTGTTACGGCAGCGAATCTTCCGCAGGTTTTGAGGAATGCCCGCCGATCATCGTCTTCAGTGCAGTCACGGGACACAATGCGCTCTCCTCGAGTTAAATATTTATTTCCTCCTATTATATATTAAATATGCATTCAACCAAGACTTTTGTTTGAAAATGGGCAACCTGTTAAGCGTGTGTCGAGCCGGCAGCTCTCGCCATTTTCCGCAGCCTCTTGAACTTGCGGCTCTCCGCGGCGGCGGCCGTCGAATTTCGGGCTTGCAAATTGAGGATTTAATGTATTTATTTCTAATTTGTATTAATCGAGCGACCACCAAGACACCGCAGGATTTGCCATGCCACTGCAGTTTCATCGATCCCTTGAGCGCATGGAGATATGGAGCGCGAGCTGCGATGGCTTCTCGTTCGTGATCAGCTTCGGAAGCCCCACGGGTCCGGGCTTTCACGGACGTTCCGGCTACCTGGCGAGTTGGCGACCGCTCTACCAGAACAATGGCGCGATCAAGATCAGCGGCTCACCCTTCCGAACGCTGGCCGAGGCCGAGGGGGCCTGCCGCAACATGGCTGAGCATCTTGGCTGCGACAACCGACCTCCCCCACTTAACGTAATGAACGACGCATCTCGGACAGGATGCCCGAAAACAATCGACGATTGTTCGCAGGTCTCTGAGGGAGCCGCCGGCTTCGGCATCAAACTCCCTCTTTAGTGCTGCTGGGGCCGGCAGGCCGCGGGTAAAATCGTCCTGTCCTGCTTGCGCGCACCGGCCCCGTTGCACCCCCGCGACAGCAAAGGCCTACACCGATGGTGCAGCGAGGTTAACGGCAACAATATCCAATCAAGTGCGATTTGCAGCTAACGCGAACGTTCCGGAAGGACACCGTTGCACTTGGCGTCCTCGTCATCTCGAACCACCGGATCCGGCTGGAGCAGCCCGGAGGGGGCGAACTCACGCGGAGCTGCATGCTGCTCGTTTTGCGAAATCGCCAATGCCGCGAGAACTGTACGATTGCTGATATCCAGCTTCTGGAAGATGTGGTGAAGGTGGACCTTGATCGTACCGTCGGCAATGTTCAGGCGGCGCCCAATCTCCTTGTTCGACAACCCCTCCGATACGAGCCTCATGATCTGCCGCTCCCGGTCGGTCAGTTGTGTCAGGGACTTCTCCTCACCTGCGCGAGGCGCCTCACTGATCTCCTCCCCAGGGCCCGTCGACCCCGACGCAAGTCCTTGGTTCTGTGCAACTTTCCGCAGAGTCGCGACCAGCATCTCCGGCTTGGCATACTTCGTGAGAACGACGCACGCGCCGTCCGCGGCCAGCCTTTGCAACTCGCGATCGCCGGCCTTACCGGCGAAGAAAATGACCCGGGCTCCTCGTCCAGCGGTGTTTGCGAGAGCAAGAAGATCCGGTCGGCTGACGTCGGGCATTGCGTTATCGACCAGCACAATGTCCGGCACGAGAAGTCGGATCGCCTCAATGCAGCTCGCAGCATCGCCGCAGGAGGCCACGATCGCAAAATCGTGCTGCGTCGCAAGGACGCTGCTGATGCCCTGCAAAACGATCGGGTGCCGATCCGCTATGACGACTCTGATGCGGCGCATGCTTCCCTTGCCTATCGCTAACAACTCCGCATGCAGCCGTTTAATCCACCATTCCCTCTATAGAGACGTGCAGGAGGCATAACCAATCCGTTCTGCCAAAACGTCGCACTGCCAACTTCGCCACGGCAGGCATTGGCAACGCTTGATGGCTGCATCAGCGTAACTCGCTTAGAGAATGCGTGCAGCACCGTAAGAATGCGGGTCTCCTCAAGGAAATCCGCAACCGCGTATTCATCGACTAAACCGCGATTTTTATTGCAATTCATGGTTGTAGACACATGAAAACCATACCACAGACTGTATTGATGCAGTAATTTGGCCGCTTCGTCAGCGTTGGTTAACATCATCTAACCCGTCACCGGCCACTTATTACGAACGATATATAGGCGATATTCACGATTCAAATCTAACATTCGACAAAGTTTCACCGAGCGAGGCAAGCTGAAAAGCCTCGATCCAGACAGAAAGGCCCAGAAAGAAGAGGCACAAAGAGTAATACTATTCATTAAGATCACTACGAGGACTGGTCATCAAGCGCGACAGCGGCTGGAATCATCCCGATCTCAGTCGTGTGCCAGCCGAGAGGCTCAAATGAGGGGCACGAATTTATTTCCAACCATTGATCAGGAATCTCGAACGATAACTGTACTGCTTCAGTAGTAGCACCGATGAAAACCTTGTCGGCAAAGTTGGGGCGGCATTTCGTCAACCCGCAACTTCCAATCTGCAGTCACGGGCTCATCGCTGGTCATGAGTAGGTGGTCACATGTATTCTTCGGCTATTCTGCGTCAAACGCATGAGGCGCTGATCGTTCAATTCACCGAATTGCAGAATTTACGTAGTCGCGTGTTGATGGCCGAGCAGCGCTTGCTTGGTCCAATGCGAAGGGGCCGTCGGCGGAGAGCGGCCGAGAGGCGGCCGGTCGGTCGGAGGCACGGACCCGGCCGGTAGCATCAAGAAGAACCGCGTTGCAGACTGGGTTGTGCGCGAGGCGATCGTGCTTGCCCGACCCGGGTTCGACCTGATAAGTCCCCCTCCTATTTCAAATCGGAAGTAGTGGGGACGGCTTCCATGGAGAAGGACGACTGGGCATCCGCGACCACGGCCGAGCTGTGGCGGCTTTATGATGAGGTGACGACTGTTCTCAGTCGGAGAATGATCGCGGAAAAAGCCAAGCTCGAAGAACGGCTTCGCAGGATTGAGGGAACTGCCGGGGCACCGAACGCGGAGCGTGCGCGCCGTCCCTACCCCCCAGTGCTGCCGAAGTACCGGAACCCGAAGGACCCATCCGAAACCTGGTCCGGTCGCGGTAAGCAGCCCCGATGGCTGAAAGCGCAGCTTCGAGCCGGCAAGAAGCTGACCGATCTACTGATCAACCGCCCGTCCGGACAAAGCCGCCGCCGAACCGGCTGAGCACCACGGCCGTATCCCCACGCCGCGCGGCCGAGACGATGCCCTTTGCCGTGGGCGACTTACTCCGCGGTTGGGGCCATCCTTGCCGCCAGGAGGCCGCAGCCGCAGCCCATTGACCGCAATGCCGAACTGCACGGGGCCGGCAACGACGACCATAGTGGGCCGACTTGCGGATCTCGCCGCTGCCGGTCCACCGATGAGCAGTAAGCCCGATCCACGGGAGCGCGGCGCCAAGGGAAAGAAAATGGCGATCCGCATCGCGCTCGCCCGGTAACGATTACCGATTACGCCCCTTTCCCGTCGATCGTCGCCCACAGCTGATGACTGCTCGGCATTTGTACGCGAAGCCAACGATAGGGGACTCGCGACCAGAGCTTGATCTCTGGGGCGAGATTGTCGAGCACGAGATCCCCGCTCCGGGTGCGGACGAGCAGCACCAAATGATGTTCCCCGGAACTGACGATGACCTCGCTCAGTAGCAAGGCCCGCGCCGGCCAGCCACGCCGAAGCAGTTCGTGACGTTTGCTGACAGCGTAGTCGTTGCAGTCCCCGCGATCGGGATTGACGCTCCACGCCTCGCCGGCCAAGCCGAGGTCGTTGGGCACCGGCATAATGGCCAGATTGACCGCACCGTTGACCTCCAAGAGATCCGCCCACCGCTCCTCGGTCAGCCGGACCGGGCCGCCCCGGAAGCCACGCCGCGAGCGGCATTCGGCCTCATAGCGCAGGCAGAACATCGTGTACGTCAAAGGCGGAAGCGTGGGCCGTCCGAGTTCGATGCGCCCTAGTGCTGCTTGAGAAGTCATGGGCATCGCCAGGCGTCCTGCGCCCGCCCATGGAGCACCTCCGGCCATCATGGCGACCGCTACAACCAAGACGGAGCCGGAGACTCGATACATCTGCCGATCCCCTTGCGAACACCACTGAGGCTCGGATCCAGCCGCAGCGAGGCCATGGCCAGAACCGCGCGATTATTAGCTGTATTTAAATATATTCAATTTTATCTAATTATCAACCAAAATAACTTCGAGATTAAATAATCCAGCCCTCCGCTCGACCGGCCAGTGGACAAGCAGGTTCAAATGCGCGTCGATTGCTTCTCTCTGAGGGCGCTGCTGCTCTTATGCGGCTATGCCGTCTGTCAGCGACGGTGGCGTTCGCATCGCGAGCGTCGCGCTGTTGTCAGGCGGACGGCGCCGAAGGAGCGCTGGCTCCAACTTCGTCCCTTCATAGTTCAGGCGACAATCGTCGCGATGGCTTCGCTCGCCAAGCGAATGGCTGCAATGAGCAGACATATCTTTTTTGCAATAGGCAAACGGCGCACTCGGTCCGCGGTTATGCGCCGAATTTGTGCGCAGGGCGGGGACGCGAGTCGAAATCGCCAGCACCATTCTTCTCGCGCAGGACGCCCCCTAACAGAAGCCTGCGATGGAGCCTTGGAATCGGGTTCGATCCGAACGCTCGGATTGAGCGTTCAGGTCCAGCTATGCGGAGTGTTGGTCGCGTTGTTCGTCAAGCTAGCCGATTTGAACCCACTGACCGATCATGACGGCTGCACCTTTTCGATCGCCTCCGGCAATCTACCGGCGGTCTCCTGATCAGCGGGGAGTGCGCTCGCGACAGCCGCAGGGCGTGCGCGACTGATCTCCCAAGGCCACAAATCCACCGGTTCGCCCGTTCCCGAAATAGAAATTTTTGCGCGTAGGGCGGGGGCGAGCCGCTCCAGAATGAGGTGCCGCTCCAAACGAATCTCGCGTTCGAGGGCGTCCGAATAGATCGGGAGCGCGTGGATTGTCTCGCGAGGGATTCTGCACGACACGTGCCCAAATGGGGTCGCTGCCCCGACCACGATGGCCTTGCCATCCCACTCGACCTCGCCGACGAACTCGATGTCTCCGATATAACTCAGCGTCATATTAAATTCCAGATTTAATAATTCCCGCAATCGATTTACATTATTAAATAAAACAATTAATACAAGCGAAATTTTTCTTCAGAGACTAAATGAACCGCACTTCGGCATCACAGAATCAACCGATTCAGGCTCTCGCGATGATCGACCCACTCTATTTTTGAAAGGATGATGGCGCGTCACCAGCCATCACGGCCGGATTGTCACCCTCCAATACGAATTCGACTTTGCAGCGAACTCCCCCAGGCAGCGCCAAACGCGGGTTCGGCAAGGCCAGACGCACCCCGAACGTTCCGCTGGCAGCGTCGAGGACGCGGTCGACAACGGTGACAGAGGCAATATAGACGCCCCCGATGGGCAGCTCCGGTCGCACCTTGGCTCTGCTGTCGGCACGGATTTGACCAAAATATGCGGTGGGCACGAATACTTCGACCCTCAGCGGATCAATCTGTGCGAGGGTGAGGACTGGGCTCTGGTCATTTCGATATTCACCCGGAACGAGAAGCCGCTCGACCACCACGCCGTCGATCGGGCTACGCAGCGCGCGTTGATTCAGAACCTCTTCGGCGTGCGCGACTTCCAAGCGAGCAAGCTCCTTGTTGAGTTGCGCCTCCTTGAGCTGCTGTTCGGCAACCTGCACCTCCGCTTCGGCTTCCTGGAGTGAAGCGAGTGGGCTGACGGACCTTGTATGAAGCTCTTGCAGACGCTCGTGTTTTTGACGTAGGAACTGCGCGCGGGCTTCGGCTGACCTCACGGGGGCATCATTGGTCGCGCGGGCACGTGCGAGCGCCAGCGTTGCGGCCTCGACTCCATCTTCGATCTTGCCAATGATTTGGCCCTGCCGAACGATGTCGCCGCGATCAACATCGAGGCGCGCGATCATGCCGACTGCCGGGCTCGCCAGCTTGACGGTTTGTTGCGGCTCGATCACGCAATTGAATTCTCGCTCCCCCGCCGAGATTTCTGGGGTCTCTGCCCTTGCACCGGAACTGGCAAGCAAGATCCCCGCCGGCAGGGACAAGCACAACAGGCCGTAGTTCATCCGCTGAGCTCTGCGGACAATTCCCTCAATTGAACGCATCATGCGAGTTCCCACCGAATTCCGCTTCCGCCTTCAGGCTTATTGCATATAATATTAATTGGATTTAATAAACTTAAAATGGTATAAATGGAAAAATAATATAACCAATGGATTGGCGCAAGATGGCGGCCCCCCTCCGACAGCACCACCAAGTCATTGGTCGGTCCTTTTTCTGGACAGCACATGTCTGAGCTCGACCTGACAGCAAGCGGGGGCCCCGCCCCACAATTGCGGAAGGTGCCCGCAGACACGGCGACGTCGCCGTACTGGCAAGGATTGCTGAACGCGGGAAACGAAGCGACATTTGTTTCGTCCTGGTTGGCGCTGCAATGCAGCCGTATTGCTGGCGTGTCAGCGGGTCTGTTGCTCATGCGGCGGGTTGATTCAACTGCGCCGTCATTATCGGTAACGTGGCCGCCTCGGGATGTGGACACCAGCGATCTCAAGCGCCTGGCCGAAACCGCCTACGCAGAGCGCCGCTTGGTCGTTGCTCCCGGTCGCGTCGGTCCTGATTCCAGGCCGGCGCAACCTGTGGCCCTGATAGTCGCCCTGCCGCTGGGCACTGCGAACGAGCCGATTGCGGCTGTGGCCATCGCATTGACGACGACGGCCGCCAAGCCCCTGGTCACCCCGGCCGTCGTCGCTGAGCAATTGCGCTGGGGCGCGGGCTGGCTCGAGGCATTGCCCTGGGCCAGGCACACTAACGATCTCTCGTCTGACGTAACGCGAGCCGCATCGTGCCTCGACCTCCTCGTCACAGTGAACGCGCAGCCGCGGCTGAGCGGTATGGCAATCGCGGTGGTCAATGAACTGGCAACCCGACTGCGGTGCGAGCGCGCATCGCTCGGTATTGTCGGTCGGAATGGCACAATCCGCCTGCGCGCGGTTTCGTTCTCGGCCAGCTTCAAGCGCGAGAGCCGCCTCGTCAATGCGATCGAGAACGCAATGGAAGAGGCGATCGAGCAGCGTGGCTGTGTCGCTCATCCGCCATTGCCGAGGATGGGACGTGTCGTGACCATCGCCCATCGGGCACTGGCGGAGGAAGCAAAGGCGTCCGGCTCGTCGACGATGTCAGCTATACTGGTCGGCCCCCATGGAGAACCGATCGGCGCTCTCACCTTCGAACGTCACCGCGCCGAGCCCTTTACGGACGACACGTTGAAGTTGGTAGAGGGGATCGCGGCACTGCTGGGACCTCAGATCGGATTGCAGCTGCGGGCGAATCGACTCTTGGGCGGACGCGTGGTTGACGGTATCGGCGACGGATGCGCGGCACTGTTCGGCGCACGGCGGCCGACCCTCAAGCTCTGCGTCGGCGTTGTCATAGTGCTTGCGCTGACCCTGGTCTTTGCGAAAGGCGAGCACCGCGTCACCGCCAAATCAGTGCTTGAGGCCGAAGTGCAGCGCGCAGCCGTGGCTCCGTTCGACGGATTTGTTCGAGCGGCCCCGGCACGGGCTGGCGACGCGGTGCGGCACGGCGACCTTCTCGCCCAGCTTGAGGACCGGGATTTCGTTCTCGATCGGTTGAAGTGGCGAGCCGAACTCGACAAGCTGCTTCAGCGCGATCGCGAGGCGCTCGCCAAGCACAATCGCAACGGCCTCGTGGTGCTGGAACCGCAGATCCGGCAGGCGGAGGCGCAGTTGGCACTCGCCGAAGAGAAGCTCGCGCGCACCCGGATCCTCGCTCCATTCGACGGTGTCGTCGTCTCCGGCGACCTGAGCCAGATGCTCGGCTCCCCCGTGGAGAAGGGAAAGACGCTGTTCGAGGTGGCGCCACTCAATTCCTATCGCTTGATCGTTCAGGTCGACGAACGTGACGTTCGCTTCGTGGCGGTCGGGCAAAGCGGCACCGTCGCGCTCGCAGGCAGGCCCGGCGAACCGGTGCCGATGACCCTGAGCAAGATCACGCCGGTTACGCTCGCCGAGGAAGGACGCAATGCTTTTCGGATCGAGGCCCGCCTCTCGGAAGCGGGCCTTGCATTGCGTCCCGGGATGGAAGGCGTTGCAAAGATCAATTCCGGGCGACGCTCGCTTGCATGGATCTGGATGCATCCTGTCATCGATTGGCTGCGCCTCGCCGCGTGGAAGTACCTGCCGTGAGAGGGGCGATATGACCGCAGCCCCGTTTCTAAGCTCTTCCTGGTATCGCGTCGCGCAACGCAGGCCGAAGCTTCGCGACCACACTTCGGTCTACCGACATCGGTATCGGGGCTGCATTTGGTACGTCGTGCAGGATCACGCGACCGGCCGCACGCACCGCTTGTCGCCTGCCGGCTACATGATCGTGGCGGCGATGGACGGCGTGCGAACGGTTGACCAGATCTGGCAAGAGGTCGGATCCGTTCTTGCAGAGGAGGCGCCGAGCCAAAGCGACGCCATCCAATTGTTGGCCGAACTCAGCGCTTACGACCTGTTACAAACCGACGTGACTCCGGATGCAAGCGCGCTGGTCGCACGTGCAGCGAAAGCAAAACGATCCAGGTGGCTCGGCAACGTGCTCTACCCGCTGGCCCTGCGGATTCCGCTCTGGCATCCGATCAGGTTTTTCGAGCATACGCGGCCGCTTGCAGAATGGTTATTCGGTTTGCCGGGTGCCGTGCTGTGGCTACTGGTGGTGTTGCCGGCGCCTCTACTCGCGGCACAACACTGGCAGGAACTAACAGCCGACGCCTCCGACCGAATCTTAGCCACCGACAACCTTCTGTCGCTCGCGCTGGTGTATCTCCTGCTCAAGACGTTGCATGAACTTGGACACGGATTTGCGGTCACGGCGTTCGGGGGAACAGTACCCGAATTCGGAATCATGATCCTGGTGTTCGCCCCGTTGCCCTATGTCGACGCTTCTGCCGCATCGGCATTCCGCAGCAAGTGGAGGCGCGCTCTTGTCGGCGCGGCCGGAATGATTGTCGAAGTATTCTTCGCTGCGCTCGCGCTCTACGTATGGCTTACCGTGGAGGCTGGACTTGTCCGCGCGCTCGCATTCGATGCGCTGGCCGTGGCCGGTGTCTCGACCCTGGTATACAACGGCAATCCACTCCTGCGATATGACGGCTACTACATTCTCGCGGATCTGCTGGAAATCCCGAACCTGGCGCAGCGCGCTACCCGGTACTGGACCTACCTTGTCAATCGCTACGCGTTTCGCGCGGATGGATCGAAGGATTTCGTAGCCACGACTGGCGAACGACTCTGGTTCGTTCTTTACGCACCGGCTGCTTTCCTTTACCGCCAGGTCGTGATGCTCGCGATCGCCGTGTTCGTCGCCTCGCAGTATCTCGCCCTCGGCGTCTCGATCGCGGTCTGGAGCCTGCTGACAGGTGTTGCGCTTCCGATCGGCAAGGCACTGTGGTTCGTGCTCGCGAGCCCGAGCCTTCACCGCAATCGCGCCCGCGTCGTGACGGCGACCTTCGGCACGATCCTGGCCACCGGGTTGATGCTTTTCCTGATTCCGATCCCTTCTTACACCACGACGGAAGGCGTCGTCTGGTTGCCGGAGAATGCAATCGTGCGCGCGAGAACCGACGGCTTCGCGCGCGCACTTCTGGTCCAACCGGGCATGAACGTCACAGCCGGAGAAGCGCTGGTCGAAAGCGAGGAATCAACACTCCAGGCCGAACTCTCAATTCTCCGCGCACGCGTCGCCGAACTCGAGACGAGGCTTGCCACCGAGCGCTTTACCGACCGCGCGAGCGCGGAGATCACCACGATGGAATTGGGGCAGGCACGCGCCGAACTCGCGACCGCGACCGATCGCGCCGCACGCCTCATCGTGCACAGCCGCATCGATGGCACCTTTGCAGTTATGAAACCACAGGATCTGCCTGGACGCTTCCTGCGCGAAGGGCAACAGATCGGCTACGTACTTACTCCCGGTTCACGCATCGTTCGCGCAACAATCCGTCAGGACGACATCGACCTCGTTCGCCATCGGCTGCAGAGCGCCGAAGTTAAACTCGCAGAGCGCCCTGACGAGACGTTGCCCGTTGAGTCCATTCGCGAAATACCGGCAGGCCGTGACGTCCTCCCCAGCAGGGCTTTGGGCGGCGCCGGCGGCGGCGCTTTCTCCGTCGATCCTGGCGATCCCGAAGGCGTAAAGACGCTGCAACGCGTCTTCCAAATTGATCTTGTGCTGCCCGAAAATGCACCGGCAGCCACCGCGTTCGGCGGTCGCGCCCACATCCGCTTCAACTTCAACTGGGAGCCGCCGGGCCAGCAGATCTGGCGCCGTCTACGACAATTATTGCTGTCTCAGCTGCAGGTCTGAGGGCATCCGTATGCTCAAGCGCAAACGAAGCTTCGCCAGTTTGACCTCGGTGGCGGTGGACGCGCCCTATGCGGAGCAAGCCGCTCGCCGAGAGATTGCACTCGATGCTACCCTGCTCGACGCTTGGGGCCGGGTCTTACCCTTCCTGCAGCCGGCCCTCGCGCGCGACCGCCTCGGCCGCTTTGTCCGGTTGGTCGATGATCTGGAATCGCAGTTCGCTGTCCTGACGAACCGACGTTTGCGCGAAACCGCGGAGGAGCTGCGCGCATCATTGCTGTCAACTCCCCCCTACTCGCATCAAATGGCGCGTTCGTTCGCGCTTGTGCGCGAGGCGGCGCGTCGTCACGTCGGGATGCGTCTCTTTCCGGTACAATTGCTCGGCGGCGCCGCCATGATGGGAGGCGCGGTCGCCGAAATGGAAACCGGTGAAGGCAAGACTTTGACGGCGCTGCTGCCGGCGATCACCGCCGCACTCATGGGACGTCCGGTTCATATCATCACGGTCAACGATTATCTCGCGCGCCGCGACGCCGATCAGCTCGCACCTATCTACAATGCGCTCGATCTTACGGTCGGGCTCGTCGCGCACGGGCAGTCGCGGCAAGAGCGGCAAAGAGCCTACGCAAGTGACGTCACCTATTGTACCAACAAGGAGCTTGTGTTCGACTATCTCCGCGATCGGCTCGCGCTCGGCTCCCGCCGTGCCCGTTCTCGGCTTTCTCTCGACACAATATTCAACAGCAGACTTGCTAGCCACCATCAATCACCGCTCTTGCGCGGTCTGCATTTCGCGATCATAGACGAGGCTGACAGCGTTCTGATCGATGAGGCCCGCGTGCCATTGATCCTCTCCGGAACGCAAGAAGGACCTGAGAACGCCGGGGGCCTGCACGAGACCGCACTAGATCTCGCTCGACGCCTGATGCCCGGCGACGACTTTCATGTGCGCGCCAACGAGAAGTCGGTGCGGCTGACCACCCGCGGCGAGAGCCGGATCGCTCAGCTCGCTGCAGGACTACCAGGGCTATGGGCAATCCGGCGCGCGCGCGAAGAACTCGCGCAGCATGCGCTTGCCGCCCTTCATCTCTACCGACGCGACGTCCAGTATATCGTCGCTGATGACAAGGTACAGATCGTCGACGAGTACACCGGCCGCATCATGCCGGACCGCTCGTGGGAAGGCGGCATTCACCAGCTCATCGAAGCCAAGGAACATTGCACCATCACGGAGCGACGCACGACCCTTGCGCAAATAACCTATCAGCGCTTCTTTCGGCGCTACATACATCTTTGTGGCATGTCCGGGACGGCGATCGAGCCGGCAGGGGAACTGTACGGCACCTATGGCCTCCGCGTTGTACGCATCCCAACAAACCGGCCATTGCGACGAACGAATGCCGGCACACGCTTGTTTCCGACGGCCAACCTCAAATGGGACGCCGTGGTCGATTCAGTTCACGACATCGTTCGCAAGGGTCGCGCCGTACTCGTCGGGACCCGCTCGGTTGAAGCCTCTGAACAAATTTCGCAGTTACTTAGCAGATCGGGACTCGAATCCGTGGTTCTTAACGCGCGACAAGACCACGCGGAGGCCGAGATTATTGCGAGCGCGGGTCAACCGGGCCGCATTACAGTCGCTACTAACATGGCCGGCCGCGGCACCGACATACAACTACATCCTGCGGTTCGGAGCCGAGGCGGCCTGCATGTCATCCTGACCGAATATCACGAGTCCCGCCGCATCGACCGCCAACTCTTTGGGCGCGCCGGCCGGCAGGGTGATCCCGGTAGCTACGAAACGATCGTCGCGCTCGATGATGAGCTTTTCAGGCGCTTTATGAATCCGAAGCTTCTTCGGTTACTAGGCAAACGATCGAAACGAACGCAGCCAATTCAAGGAGCATTAGGACGCGCATTACGCAGCTATGGCCAACACGTGGCCGAGCGCCTTCACGGGCAAGCCAGACGGACCGCCCTCGCCGAAGATCTTCGTGTCAACAGAACTCTCAGCTTCGCCGGGACTGAATGATGGTTCCGCATTCGCCCGAAACACACGCAAATATTATTATTTTTTGTAAAAAATTTTATATTCATATAGCCAAGATGGAGCATTATGATAATATTTAATTTAAATAGTGATTAATTACGCAGCGTGATTTCTGTTGTGGCATTCGGAGACAACGATGTCGGGTTCCTGGGGCTTTTTCGGCCATCTGGCGCGACGGATCATTCACGACAGCGCGACGAGCGATCGCGAGACGATCATCGACGGCAAACGCGATGCCAGCCATTCGCCGCTGATCTTCGAAACGCTCGAACCGCGCCTGTTGCTCGCCGCAGACCCGCTCGGCATCACGGCCGGCTACGCCTTCAACGAGGCCTCGGGCACCACGACGGCAGATGCGTCGGGTCACGGCATCGTCGGCACGCTCACGAACGGTGCGACCTTCGCAGCCGGAAGATACGGCAATGCGGTCGCACTCGACGGCGTGAACGACTTCGTCGATCTCGGGAATCCGACAGCGCTGCAACTGACTGGCAGCATGACCCTCAGTGCGTGGGTTTACGTCCGCTCGTTCCCCGCTGACGATGCGCCCATTGTATCCAAGCGCACCTGGGGCGAATCCGGATACCAGCTTGACATCACTGCGGACACTGGACCTCGCACGATCGGATTCAAGCTCACCAACAGCTCGGGCGGACAGATGTTCCGCTACGGCGCGACGGCGCTGCAGCCCAACACCTGGTATCACGTCGCCGGCGTCTATGACGCCGCGGGCCAAACTTTGAACGTCTATCTCAATGGCGTCCTCGACAACGGACAGTTGACCGGCACGGTCACGAGTTCCCAGCAGAACTCGACGGCCAACGTGTATATCGGCAGTCGGCCGGGCCGTACAGGATTCGACTTTCCTGGCCTTATCGATGACGTGCGCATCGCCAATCATGCGCTCACCCCCGATCAGATCCAAACCGATATGGCAACCCCCCTCGCCGGAACAGCAGACACGATTGCCCCGACCGTGTCCCTCACGCCTCCGGCCTCGATCGTATCCGGCACCGTGAGCCTCGCAGCGAGCGCGTCGGATAACATCGGCGTTGCCGGAGTCAAGTTTCTGCTCGATGGCAACACTCTGATCGGCACGGAGGATACTACCTCGCCGTACGGTGTCTCATGGACCACGACCACGGCATCGAACGGCTCGCATGCGCTGACCGCGCAGGCACGCGATGCTGCCAACAACATAACGACTTCGACGCCGGTCAACATTACGGTCGACAATCAAGCGCCGACCGGTACGGTGACGATCAACGGCGGCGCCGCGGCAACCAACAGCACCTCAGTCACGCTTACGCTCACTGCGACCGATGCAGTGACTTCCGTCAAACAGATGCGCTTCTCCAACAGCGGGAGTTCGTATTCGACGGCGGAAGCCTTCGCCCCGACCAAGGCCTGGACGTTGTCGAACGCAACAGGCACCAAGACGGTCTATGTCCAGTTCATGGATGCCGCGGGCAACTGGTCCGCGGCGGTGACAGATACCATCGTGCTCGACACAACCGCACCAACGATTTCCGGGCAGGCAGCAACGAACATTACCGGCAGCACCGCGCGAGTCACATGGACGACCAATGAGGCCGCGACTTCGCGGGTCGAGTATGGGCTGACGACCAGTTACGGATCGTCGACGACGCTTGATGCGACCTTGGTGACGGCACACAGCGTTGCGCTAACCGGTCTTGCTCCCAACACCACTTACAACTACCGCGTTCGTTCGATCGACGCTGCCGGGAACGAAGGGATCGGCTCAAACGCCACATTCACGACGACTGCCACCCAGGACACCACGCCGCCATCGACTCCTACAGGCCTGGTGGCGACCGCGGCTTCGACAACGCAGATCAATCTTTCGTGGAACGCCTCGACCGACAACGTTGCGGTCACCGGCTATCAGGTCTTCCGCAATGGTGCGCAGGTTGGCACCCCGACGACGACCACGTTCAGCGATACCGGTCTGTCGCCAGGCACATCCTACACTTATACCGTGCGGGCGAGGGATGCGGCGGCGAACCTCTCTGGACAATCCACACCTGCCAGTGCCACCACGCTGACGCCCGACACGACGCTACCTACGGCCACGATCACAGGGCCGACGGGATCAGCGACCGTTTCAGGTACGATCACGATCAGTGCCAATGCATCCGACAATGCCGGAGTGGCGGGCGTGACCTTCCTGGTGGACAATATCGCGGTCGGCGGGGGCGAAGACCTGACATCACCCTACAGCGTCAGCTGGGACACGACGACGGTCGCGAATGGTGTCCACACGATTACGGCGCGCGCACGGGATACCTCCGGAAACACCGGCGATTCGCTGCCCGTCAGCATCACGGTGTCAAACACTCAAACACCGGGTCTGGTCGCTGCCTATTCCTTCGATGAAGGATCCGGAACGACTGCGGGCGATTCCTCAGGGCAGTCAAACCTAGCGACACTCAACAACGGCGTTGCTTGGGTGGCCGGCAAGAATGGCCGCGCCGCGAGCTTTGACGGAGTCAACGACTTCATTTCCATTCCAAACTCTGCCTCGACCAACATCTCCGGTAATGCTCTTACACTGTCGATGTGGATCAATCCCCAGGCGCTCGCGAGCGGCGATTCTGTCGTCATCGGTAAGTTCTGGAATACGACAATGTCGTCGCCCTACTACCAGTATGGACTCGAACTGCGCGGCGGCAATCAGACCGATTTCTATATTGGTACGTCCAGCGGCGCGCTCGTCGCCGCCGGAGGGACCACTTTGCCATTCAACCAGTGGTCCCACCTCGCCATCACTTTTGATGGTGCGCAGGTCAAGACCTATGTCAACGGAACTCTCGTCAACACGCAGGCGCTGTCAGCAACGATCACGGCGCGCGGCAATCCCATGCGCATCGGAGCGGATGCCTCGACCGCGCAATTCTACAAGGGAGCGCTCGACGATCTGCGCATCTACAACCGCGCGCTGACGCTGGCCCAAGTGCAATCGGACATGACGACGCCCGTCGGAAACCCGACGGCCGGATCACCGCAGGTCTTGATAGATTCCCCCATCAATGGGGCGCAGGTTAGCGGCATCGTCAACGTGACTGCAGATGCAACCGACGATACCGGCATCGCCAATGTGCAGTTCTATATCGACAATGTGGCAACCGGCTCCCCCGACACGACCGATCCTTACGCTCTTGCGTGGGACACGCGTACGGCGAGTAACGGCGCGCACACGATCACCGCGAAAGCGACCGACATAGACGGCCACGCGACATTGTCAGCACCGATAACCGTCAACGTCGCGAACAGCAGTTTCTTCCAGAACGAAATTCTCGCGACGGGATTCAATCTGCCGACCGCGATCAAATTCCTCCCCGACGGCCGCATGCTGGTGGTGGAACTTGCGGGCACAATCAAAATATTGCCGCCACCCTATACCACGCCCGATCCAACGCCTTTCCTGCAACTCACCAACATCGGCTCGGCAGGCGTGCAGCAAGGCATCTATGACATAGCGCTCGACCCAAACTTCAACACCAATCACTACTATTACATCTTCTATACGTTGGGCACACCGAACGTGGATCGCTTCTCGCGCTTCACAGCGAATGCAACCTTGACGGGTACCATCCCGGGCAGCGAGTTCGTCATCTATCAGGATACGGAAATTGCCAATGCCGAGCACCACGGCGGAGCAATCAACTTCAGCAACGACGGCAAGATCCTGCTCACGACCGGAGAGCATTTCCAGGCCGGAGAATCCCAGGATCTCACGAAGCCGCGCGGCAAGATCCTGCGATACAACATGGATGGCACCGTTCCCACCGATAATCCGTTCTATGACGGCAACGGACCGAACTACGATGCAGTATGGGCGCTTGGTCTACGGAATCCCTTCCGCGCCTACTACGACGCGCCCACAGGGCGACTGATCATCGGCGATGTCGGCGGGAACGTCTATTCAACCGCAATCGAAGAAATCGACATTGGAGCGAGGGGTGCCAATTACGGCTGGCCGAACGTAGAAACTCCGGACGGAAATCCCGCCTACACTGCACCGGCTTACTACTACCCGCACAATGGACGCGACGCGGCAGTCGTCGCCGGGTTTGTCTATCACGGCACACAATTCCCAAGCAGCTATCAGGGCAGCTTCTTTTTCGCGGATTACACTCAGAACTGGATCAAGCGCCTGACGTTCGACGCCAACGGAAACGTCACCGGCGTCTTCAATTTCGAGCCAGCCGACGGCTCGGTAGATGGCCCCTACGGCGACATTGTCTACTTGACCGAAGGCCCCGATGGCGCGCTTTACTATGTCGACCTCGGCTATTCCGATATCAGCGGCACATTCGGCGTAAGCAAAATCCGCCGCATCGAGTTCATTGAATCGGATCTGCCACCGGTAGCGACGGCTTCCGCATCACCAACGAAAGGACCCAGCCCGCTCACCGTCAACTTCTCCAGTAGCGGTTCATCTGATCCGGAAGGAAAGCCTCTCACCTATTCGTGGAACTTCGGTGACGGCGCGACCTCGACCGCGGCCAACCCGTCGCACACATATACGGTCTCCGGCCCGTATCAGGCCCGGCTGACGGTCTCCGACGGAGTCAATTCCACGCTATCGACCCCGATCGCGATCAGCGTCGGCAATAGTCCCGTTGTCAGCCTCCTTGCGCCAACCGATGGCGCGACCTTCAGGGCGGGCGACGTGATCACATTCAGCGGCACCGCAACCGATGCCGAAGATGGCACACTCCCCGCAAGTGCCTATACCTGGAATATCGACTTCCTCCATGAAGGCCATGTTCATCCCGGGATTCCCATCACCGGCGTGATGAACGGAACGTTCACGATTCCGACCAGCGGTCACGACTTCAGCGGGTTCACGCGGTATCGAATAACGCTGACCGTAACCGATTCCAGCGGGCTGCAATCGAGCCAATCCGTCACCATCTTCCCCGACAAGGTCAATCTAAACTTCGCGACGGCGCCGAGCGGACTCACGCTGTATCTGGACGGTATCGCGCACGCGACACCTTTCACGTACGATACGCTCATCGGCTTCAATCACGAAATCGAAGCCCGCAACACGACGGTCGGAACGACCACCTACAACTTCGCCTCGTGGTCGGATGGCGGCACTCAGGACCACATTATCGTCGTTCCCGTTGGCGGTGCCACCTACACTGCCACGTACAATGCAGTCACGACGCCGGCACCATTGGCATTCATCCAGGCGAATTCCGCCACCCCGCAAACCAACCAGACCCAGGTATCGGTCTCCTACACGAACGCGCAGACGACAGGGAATACGAACATCCTCGTGATCGGATGGAATAACACCACGTCGAATATCACGTCCGTCACGGACTCGGCCGGCAATGTCTATCAGCTCGCCGTTCCGACAGCGCGAGGCAGCGGCATCAGCCAGGCCATCTACTACGCCCCGAACATCAAGCAAGCCGCCGCCGGCGCGAACACTGTGACAGTGACCTTCGACACTGCGACTCAATACGTGGACATTCGCGCTCTGGAGTACAGCGGTCTCGCTCTCATCAATCCCTTTGATGTCGGCACCTCGGCGTCGGGCACCACCAGTTCAGCCAGCACCGGGGCCGTTACAACCTCCACCGCTCATGAGCTCATTATTGGTGCCGGAACGACGACGGGTGGGTTTACTGCGGCAGGCAGCGGCTTTACCACGCGTGTCATTACAACGCCCGACCTTGATATTGCCGAGGACCGGTTCGTAACCGCGACGGGTAGCTACAGTGCGACCGCATCTCTCCAGGGCTCTGCGGCATGGGTGATGCAGGTCGCGACCTTCAAGGCAGTGGGGTAGTCTGCATGCCGCGGCGCCAAGGCTTATGCGTGAACAGCGTTGGGCGTAACCTCGTGTGCAGCAGTGCCCTGAATAGCCAACGCGCCCACGCCATGCCACAGTCGCTTGGCGGCTGGTTGGTCGGACTGACGCACCGAAGTGCCGGACCGAGCAGGACGGCGGCTCGCGTAAGGCTCTCGGAGAGACCTCATCGGTTCTCAATGGCACTCCGGTTCGCGTCGGAGCCCTTCACGGCTAAATTGAAGCGACACGAGGCACTATATGACTGCTTCGGATGAACCGGTGGTCGGTAGTTGCGCATCGCCGCTGGTGAAGGATCTGACTCGTGGTGAATTCTTCGCAGGATTATTTGCTCTGGGGTGCGCCAGTGGTCTTGCATCCCGTGTCATCCAATCGGTCCACGGGCTTGGATGGGTAGACGCGCTTCTCGACACGTTCGAGATCAGTGCAATCGTTTGGATATCATGCGTCGCTGGAGTTTCCCTCGTTCTTCAAGATCGAACCGTTGGGATTCGTTCTTCAGAACTCATCTTGGGAGCGGCGTTTGTGCTACTCGCCATCCTACCGGTAGGTCCAGCCAGCTGGCTCGCAGTAACCGTACTCAGTCTCCATGTCATCAACTCGTCTGATGCCTCTTCGTCGCGACGCGGCGCTCTTATCCTTCTGGCTGTTACCGTGCCCATGCTTTGGAGCCGGTTGTTCTTTCATTTCTTTGCTGAGCTGGTTTTGCGCATCGACGCCGCGCTCGTTGGTTGGATATTGCGCACCCCTCGAACCGGAGACGTCGTCGAGTTTGCGGACGCTTCCGGCGTTCTGGTCATTCTGCCGGGCTGTTCTTCGCTCGCAAACGTTTCGCTTGCATTTCTCTGCTGGGTGACTTTGAGCCAGTTAGTCAGCCACAAGAAAACTGCTTACGATCTATTCTGGTGTCTGATGGCTTGCTTCTCCGTCGTGGCGGTGAATGTCACTCGCATAAGCTTTATGGGGTTGAGCCAATGGCACTACGCCATGTTTCATAGTTGGTGGGGAGGCGCCGTCGCGAACACAACCATTTTAGGCCTGACGATCGGCTTCTGCGTGCTGGGGGTGCGGCGTGAGCTCTTCCGTCCGATTTAAGTGGTTTATCGCAGTCGTCCTGTTGCTAGCCACTGGATGGAAGATCGCGATACCATCCGAAGATCCAAGCCAGCTAAGGGAGGATATTGTTAGATTCCTCGAACGAAATCACTTCAGCGTCGTAGCGACTAATGAAATTACGACTGGCACTCTGATCATCCGAGCCACCACAGCGTCATGTCAATTGCAGGTCGCTAAGCTTACTCCCGACGGATCGAACCAAAATCTCGTTCGACTTCTGGCAACAGGAACCGATCGCTCGTTCGTCGTGTTTCGAGGCAAACTGTACACGCAACAACCGATAGCCTGGACAGTGTTTCATTATCTGGGGTCGAGATTTCTTCGCGAACTTGGATTCGTTCGACACATCACGCCTATCATCGACGTGGCGGAGAGCATGGGCTGCAATGCAGAACGGCTCCCATGGACTGAAGTTCAAGATCATCCCACGTGATCCAAAACGGACTTCCGGACACTCAACCTTCTCGTGCGGAATCGGGCCTCTGATACCGCAGCGTCAAATCGTCGCGCGCGCATTATCTGTCAGAAGCTACCCAAGATTTATATTGACATGCATTTAATTTTTACGACTATTATAAGGCCAAGATATTTATCTTTTAACCAGAGATAAAGGGAGAAGAAATATGACGTTGCCCGGGTGGGTCCTTGCGATTTTCCTCACGATGGCCGCAGCGGTGCCGGCCGGCGTCTATTTCACGGCCACTTTGTTCTTTCCTCCTGACCAGAGCTACACTTACGTCGGTCAGGGGACGGCACAGGGCGCACCTGGACCCGTCGCGGGCGCGGGACTATCCTTCGCCGCGGTTGCGTCTGCGGCCTACTGGATAATCAGGCGCCGTCGACGCAAACCGGACTAACCGCGACCTGATCGGCCTCTGTACAGCGCGATAGCCGAGTAATCTTGCTCGTTGCCTATGGCTTGCGAGCAGGAGGACGGCGGCGGTCGAATTCACCCCCCCGCTGTTTGCAAGCCGGGTCGGACGGACTCTCGACCAACAGGCTGTACCTGCCCAAGTCTTCAGGCAGGTATTCCCCGGGTTAGGGCAGATCCAGAATGCCAGATGAGCTGATCGTCATTCTGGGAGCTGAAGCTATAATACTCGCCTGCGTAGCGGCGATGACCCTGTATGCCAAGCGAATGGACGTACTGAGCGGACGGTCGTTCGAGCGATCGGTAGGCTCGCCCGCGGGCAGCAGGCATCCGCCACGGGCGGTCCGCCGAGAGCCGCGCGATCTACTGCGGTGATCAGAAGGTGGGGCAACCTCACTATATTCACCTCGCCAAATCTCTTGCGGCGACCTGATAGCACCAGAACGCCGCGGCTGGGTCTTCAAACCAGACTGCAGATTCCGCCTCGGCTCGTAGCTGCTTTCGTCGGCCGGGCACGCCCGGTGCCAACGCATCCGACCGACCGGCCGTGCGTTCAGAGGCTGGCTCCAACGCCGACGCCCGCCGATAGGCGTCGGCCCCGATTGCCTGGCGCCGAGCGCCGCTAGCCTGCGCGAAGATTCAGCGCTCCTTGAATGCGCGCTCCGCCTGATCGTGGAGCGGCTTGAGCAGATAGGACAGCGCGGTCCGACCCGCCGTCTTGATGAAGACCTCCACCGGCATGCCGGGCAGCAGCTTGGCCGACCCGAGTTTCGCCAGCTCTTCGGGCTTCAGCAGGACGCGCCCTGTGTAATAGCTCGTGCCGGCACGCTGATCCTGCGTAATGTCCGCTGAGACCACGCTGACCTCCCCGTCGATTTCGGGCGTGGTCTTCTGGTTGAACGCTGCGAAGCGCATTGTCGCGGTCTGCCCCACATAGACCTGATCGATATCGCGCGGTGCGATCTTGACCTCGATTGCAAGCGAATCCGCGTCAGGTACGATCAGCATGATTTGCTCGCCGGGAGAGATGACGCCCCCAACAGTGTGGACGCTGAGCTCGTGGACGCGGCCGGATTGCGGTGCCCTGATATCCACCCGATTCAATTGATCGACCGCCGCAGTCTTGCGCTCGCCCAGCTCGGACAGTTTCGAGCGCGTTTCGATCAGGTCCTTACCGACCTCCGTTCGCAGGTCCTGGTCGATCTGAATGATCTGGAGTCCGATTTCGGATATCTTGCCCTTCGACTGAGCGATCATGCCAGCCAACTGACTGCGCTCACCTTCGAGGCGGGCAGCGTCGCGCTCAAGGGAATTGAGCCGCGTGATCGGCACCAGATTTTTTTGCCAAAGGCTGCGCACGCCTTCCAGCTCCTGGCGAATAAAATCGACCTCCTTCTGCTTGGCCTCGGTCTGCCCCGTATAACCCTTGATCTCGTTTTCCAGCTGCGCGCTTTTCTCCTGCAGCTGTGCCTTTTGGCCGCTCCTCGCCTGTCGACGCAGCTCAAACAGCTTCCGCTCCGCGGTAACTGCCCGGCTCGCCTCGGAGTTGTTCTCCTTGGCCCGGTCGAGCAGCACCTTGGGAAACTTGAGCTCCTCTGCGCCATCGCGCTCGGCCTCGAGACGAGCCTGCCGCGCGAGCAGCTCATCGATGCTGTTGGTGACAATCGTCGCATTTGCGAGCGTCTGAGTCTCGTCAAGGCGGATCAAGACGTCGCCTGCGTTGACCCGGTCGCCCTCCCGCACGCGCAACTCTCCCACGATCCCGCCAGTGGCGTGCTGGACCTTCTTCACGCTCGAATCCACTACGACAACGCCTTGGGCGATCACCGCGCCCGACAATTGGGTCGTTGTCGCCCAGCCGCCGACCCCAAAGGTTACCAGAGCGAACATGATCATTCCGACGATCATGTAACGCTGGATGGATTGCAGTGCCGGCGCTACCTGACCGCTCATCGACCTCCTCCTTGAGCTTCCGCGACGACCTTGAGCGGTACCGGATTTCGCAACACTTTCCTGAGAACCTCCTCTCTCTTGCCGAAGGACTGAACCCTGCCTTCCCCGAGGCACAAGACATGGTCCACACCTTCCAGCGCCTTCGGGCGATGCGCGACAACGGCGACAATCCCTCCCCGGCGGCGCACGTTCAGGATCGCCTCGGTCAAGGCCTCCTCGCCCTCCGCATCGAGATTGGAAGACGGCTCATCGAGCACGACCAGGAAGGGTTTGCCGTAGAAGGCACGTGCGAGACCGATGCGCTGCCGCTGCCCGGCGGACAACGCCAGTCCCCCTTCGCCGATTTTCGTGCTGTAGCCGTCCGGAAGCGAAAGGATGAGATCGTGCGCGCCCGCGGCATGCGAGGCTTCCAGAACAGCGGCGGCTGTTGCCTGCGGGTCGAACCGTGCGATGTTCATTGCAATGCTGCCGTCGAACAATTCGACATCCTGGGGCAGATAACCGATGTGCTTGCCCAGGGCGTCCGAAGACCAGTGATCGAGCGCGGCGTTGTCGAGCCGGATCCTGCCCCGCATGCTCGGCCATACCCCCACCAGTGCACGTGCCAGCGTTGATTTGCCGGATCCGCTCGGTCCAATGATTCCAACGGCCTGTCCGCTCCGCAGTTGGAATGACACTTCGCTGATGGTGGGCCTCTCCGAGTTTGGCGCGCCGATATAGAGATGCTCGACGGTGAGAGTCTCGGCAGGAGGAGGCAACGCCAGCCGCTCCTCCTCGTGAGGCAGAAGCTTCAGCAAATGATCGAGCCGTTGCCCCGATTGCCGCGCGGCGACGAATCCTTTCCAGTTCGCAATGGCCATTTCGACCGGCGCCAGTGCCCGCGCGGTGAGGATCGATCCGGCAATGATGATGCCGGCCGTCGATTCCTGATTGATGACGAGGACTGCGCCAACGGCAAGAACCAGCGATTGCAGGATCGCTCGAAAAAGCTTGGACGCACCACCGAGTCCGTTCGCGACATCGCTGGCCCGCTCATGGGCCGCGAGATACTTCGCGTTCACATCCTGCCAACGCAAAGCCGCCTGTTGCCGCATGCCCATGGCCTGCAGAACTTCGGCGTTTCGCCGCCCCTCGAGCGCCAGTGCGGTACGCGAAACGGCGAGGCGCGAGGTCGCCTTTGCCGGGCCTCGCGTGCGTGTTTCCGTGAGCATCGTAATCCCGACCAGCACCAGCGCGCCGGCCAGCGCAGTGACGCCAATCCAGAAGTGGAAGAGGAAGCAGACGCCGAGATAGATCGGCATCCAGGGCAGATCGAACAGCGCCGTCGGCCCTCCGCTCGACAGGAAGCTGCGGACCTGATCAAGGTCCCGCACCGGCTGCAAGCCGTCGCCATCGGCTCTGGTCTTCAAGGGCAGGCGAACAAGCGCGTCGAATATGCGAACGCCGAGCCTTTCATCGAAATACCGGCCGACCCGGGCGCTGATCCTGCTCCTGACGAGGTCGAGCCCGCCCTGAAACAGGTAAAGCACCGTGGCCAGAACCATCAAGGCGACCAGCGTCGGTATGCTGCGCCCGGGCAGCACCCGATCGTAGACCTGCAGCATGAAAAACGAGCCGGTGAGCATGAGGAGATTGCTCATCCCGCTGAAGGCCGCGAGAGCCCAGAATATCCGGCGGCAGGACCGCAGGAAAGCCGACAGCTCCGACTGCGACTCATCATAGTCGCTACCCGGCCGCGGAAGACTGGAGAACAGTCGTCGCCGCAAGATTTCGACGAGGTGCTTCGCCCAGGCGATCGGCCCTTGCGTCCGCAGTTCGGCATCTTCCGCCCACTGTCGTGCGACGGCCCCAAGTCTCGTCAAATGCGAAAGTTGGATCCGATAACGGCTGGCTGGCAGGGGGATTACCCCCCACCGTTCAAAGTTTGTCATGACTCCCGCCCTTGAAAACGCGCCTTATGTGACGATCCCCAAGAAGATCACAAAGGCAGTCCTGAGTTTGATTTCCCTGTCGTCGAGCTACTGTTACGCGAAGTAAAAGTCAGATCGATTTTTGCGCACCGAACCTGGCCAACTTGAGTGTGTCGCCCGCCGGTACCAGCGTGACATGATGGCCATCCCGCCATTTAATCTGCTCTCCCAGCTTCTTCGACACGTACTCCACTACGAAGTCGTTCGCAGGGTGCGACGTCGTGGCGATCTGCATCCACCACCTCATGGTTAATCAGCTTGGCCTCAGGTGCCGGTCGCCATGGGCTTTTTTGGGACAAGATGGGGGCCGGGCTGAGGTTTTTTTAACCAGCACATCAACTCACGCCACTGAAATAATTGCGCGATTTTCCTCCATTAAAACCGCCGCGAATTTCTCTGATGTCATGCCAGACGGCGAGTCTCAATACGCTTGTATTGCGGCACGGCCTCAGCCCACAGGAATCGTTTGCTTAAACGCTCGGCGAGCCCATCCGAGTACGAGGCCGACTCTTACGTCAGATTTAATTCTATTTATTTCTACGTGCTCGCGGTCTTAATGCGATGGGGGCCGAGCCAGACAGTCGGCGCTGTATCCCGCGAACGCCGCGAAGCCGCAACGCGAAGATCACAATAGAGGCAGTCAGAACAAAAGAAGGCGGGGGACCATCCCCCGCCTTCCATGATCTGCACCGCAGATTGGTGGCTACACCGTGTCGCTGAACGCGTGACTACGCGAAATGGAAGTCATGGCTGTTCAGCTTGTCGAGCTGCGTGTTCTTCAGCGTGAGCGTGTCGCTCCCCGTCGCGATGACGACGTCGTGACCCGACTGGGCCGCGTGGGAGAGAACGCTCGCAAAGCTGTCGAACACGCCCTTGCTGAACTCGATCGTGTCGTGGGCAGATCCGCGGGCAGCGAAGTCCTTGATGACGTCGTGGCCGAAGTTCGACGCAAACTCGAAGGTATCCGCCCCCCGTTTGCCGACCATGATGTCATTGCCCGTGGTGCCGGTCAGCGTATTGCTGCGGCCCGTGCCGATGATCGCCTCGCCCGAGCTGGTCCCGACCACGTGGCCGGTCGTATCGACCTGCTCCGCGGTAAAGGCGTGGGTCTTGCCCGACAGATCGGAGGTGTGGAAGCTCCACTTGCCGTTGTCGCCCGCCGTGACCGAACCGACCGAGGTCGTGCCGTCAAACAGCTTGATCTGGCTGTTGGGATCGGCAGTGCCCTTGATCGTCGCGGTGTGATCCCAGTGCGGACGCACGTTGGTGACTTCCACCGTCGAGGTGCCGTTGCCGCCGTGCGAGCCAATTGGCGGATCGATCGGCTGCGACAACGCGCTGGTGTTGCCGGCTGCGTCGGTGGCCGAGGCGACGAACGTGTGAGATCCGGTTTTGAGGCCAGAGGTCGTCACGCTGAAATGTCCATCGGCGCCTGTCGCCCCCGTGCCAAGCAGGGTCGTCCCCTCGTAGACCTTGATCGTGCTGCCCGCCTCAGCCGTTCCGGTCACCGTCGCACGATGATGACTGGTCACATCGCTGAGCAGAACCGGAGCATCGGGGGCAGCGGTATCCAGCGTGACATCCAGCACAGTCGAAGCCTTGCTGGTGACGCCAGAGACCGTGTCCGCCGCAGTGAGGCTATGCTTGCCATCGGGCAACGCGACAGTCGTGTAGTGCCAGGCCCCATTGGCGTCCGCTGTAGCGGTACCGAGCTGGGTCGTGCCGTCCAACACTTTGACCGTGCTGTTGGCAGCCGCGGTCCCCGCCAGGGTCAGCGTCTTGTCGTTGGTGATGTGATCACCGGCGACACCGCTGTCTGTCGAGAAGGAGGCGATTTTCGGCGCGGCCGGCGCTGTGGTGCCAGTGCCCGACGTGCCCGAGCCGGAAGTACCCGAACCGGACGTGCCCGAGCCGGTGGAGCCCGACGTTCCAGAACCGATGACCGGATCCACGGCGGCTGACGCGACACTCACGTTGCCCGCAGCGTCCGTGGCTTTCGCCGTCAGCACGTGCGAGCCGGCCGACAGAGCGGAGGTCGTGAGACCCCACGCGCCGCTCGAGTTGGTTGTCGCAGTACCGACCTGCGTCGTGCCGTCATACACCTTGATCGTGCTGTTCGCTTCGGCGGTGCCTGACACGACAGCCTGATTGCTGCTGTTCACGGTATCCTTCGCGATCGTCGGTGCAGCTGGTGCCTTGGTGTCGACCGTGACAGCCACCGCAGCCGATGCCGCGCTGATCTGGCCCGACGAGTTGGTCGCGGTCGCGGTCAGCGTGTGCTTTGCATCACTCAGGACCTTAGTGATGTAGTCCCAGCTGCCCGTTGAGCTTGCAGTGGTCGTACCAATCTTGGTCGAACCATCATAGAAGGTCACCGTGCTGTTCGCCGCTGCGGTGCCTTTGAGCTCAATGGTGTTGTCGTTCGTCACGCCGTCACCGGCGACGCCGCTGTCGGTCGAAAAAGAGGCGACAACCGGCGCCGCCGGGGCGCTCGGAGCAGGGGCACTCGGAGCAGGGGCACTCGGAGCAGGCGAGCTTGGCGCCGTGTAGGTGGGCCCAGTGTAAGCAGGCGCATTGGCATCCTGCTCGACCTCGCCGGTCACCATGTTCACATTGTGCACGAAGGAGGTCTGGGAATAGGAGTCGTCCGGCCCGGCGGCCGGATAGGTAAAGCCGAAGGCTTTCGTCACATCAAAATAGTTGTCGTGCGTCGAAAATGCCCCGCTCAGATTGGCGGCGTCGGTCCCTGGACCCGAGACGGACATCCAATAGCTGACGCTGCCGATCAGGGTATTGCCGGCAAACTCGCCCGACTTCGTATTGTCGGCAATAAAGCCCTGGGTCGTACCGCCATCCTGGATCGCCGTATTGTAAAGGATGTGAGTCGAATCGATGGTTGGGCCATAGACTTGGAGATAGTCGCCATGAGTGCCTGAGCCGCCCATGCCGGCCTGCTGCAGCAGGTTATATTGGATCGTAATATCGCCACCGTCCTGACCATGACGGCCGATCAGGTCGGAGTTGGAATTCTTCAGCCACGAATATTCGATCGTGAGGCCAGGGCCTTCCATTTCGACGAGGAATTCGGCATGCCCGCCGCCGCTCAGACCGTCGATGGTGGAGTTGGCGATATGCAGATTGGATGACGACGACGTCCCTGTAATAACGGCGTCCTGCGGACCCGACGGGTTGAGACCATTGAAGTTCGAGTTGATCAGGGTGGTGTTCGCTGCCGTGGTTACGACAGCCCAGCCACCGAAATCATAACCGTCGAGCGTGACGTTGCTGCCCGTCACCGTGATGCTCTTGTTAGCCGCATCAACGGACACGCCTGCCATCGAGATCGTTGCCGGATCCTTGAGCGTCAGCCCAGTGGGTACGCCGACGTGATAGTCCACCCCCGCGACATTCCATGCCGGCCGGTTCGCACCATAGGTGTCCAGCAAGCTCGAAAGCTGCGCTGATCCAATTGGCGCGTTCGCAGAACCGTCGTTAACTGCCATTACCTGTTCTCCTGATTTGATGTCATCCGCATGTGCTCAACCCCGAAGGGCCTTCCCCGAGCAACATGCCATTCACTTTGATTATTGGACAAACCACCACGTGATGATCGCCGACGCGACTATTGGATGGGTGCCGCGGGCTTTTTTGGGACCACAACTAGGCTACGCCGGGGTGATGTTTGGCTCGCACCTGCCACACTCACGCGGATACAAATCAAATTGTGGAAATGCCTAGACGAACGCATTGTGAATCGGTTGAGATTCAAAACAAAGAATATTATCGCCCGACGCGAACGATTTCTGTGGAATAGTTGGCGTTGCGCATTGTGGTCCGACACTTATGGTGACGCGTTGCGTTCGTCGGTTAATATTTTCATTTGCATACCTTGGTTTATTCAATGCGACAATAAATATTGTCGCAAAGCCAATTTGCACCTTCGTCACACGCGGTGCGCGGCTCGCACCTTTCGTAACGACACCGCACAGTCTCAATGCGCTTTGTGAGTTTTCAAACCATAGCTGGATGCGTTGCGACTATGGGCCCCACCGAGGCAGCTCATCGATGTCGCTACCGGGCCGTTGACGATGCAGGTGAGTGTCAGACAGATAGGCAAGCGGATCGACGTCGTTCAGCTTACAGATTTCAAGCACGGAGGCGATGATGGCCCAGTGCTCGGCGCCGCCGTCGGAGCCTGCGAACGGCGTATTTTTCCAAAGCGTGATCAGACGGATGAAGCGCTCGACCGCGCTGTTGTCGAGCTCGATGCCGCCATCTTCGGTGAGGCGCGTCAGACCGTTCCGGCCGGCGTCGGCCAGCTTGCTCTTTTGGCTGATCAACGCGAGCTCTGCACTGAGCCAGCCCTCCAAGCCTTCTCAAGCGGCCGGCTCTTCTGCTGCCGAAACGAACAGCGCTCTTCGGCGCTGCGGCCACCGATGCCCTTTTCGACGGGCTTGAGCGCTTCGCCGACAACGGGAGCAGGACCTCCGTTGAAAGAACGCTGGGACGAGATCAATGGGCACAATTCGCGGCTGCGGGCACAGCGGCAGGCGGACGCCATATTCGGAGACCAGGATCTAGGCGACGGTCGATCTCGGTCGGCCCCCCTTCGATCGGCCTAGCCGGGGCCGGTGCCTGCATTGGGGCTGTCTTGGCGATCACGCTCCGAACGATATCCCTAAAAGAGCGATGCCATATCTCCCGCGTTTCAGGGGTGGGCAGTTAACCACCTCGCCGAATGCGCCCTGCGCCAGCGGCAGCAATTCGTCTTAAACTTGGGGACTGCCGTTGTTGGGCGACGACTGGTTAATGGTGCGGGCAGGATAGCCGGGTGGATAGCAGGTTCAGTAGTGCCGCCCCCCAGGTCATGTGAAGTCACCGCACCCACGAGCCTATCGTTTTATTTAATTATAATATCGCCTCCATTTATTTTTCTGACGAATTAATATAACTTTGGAACCAATGGAGTTTATACGGATGAAACGGCAGCTCGCGAACAACCAGACGACGTCATCTGTGATCTCGATCACGCCCGCGGAGGCCGCGCGCCCCCCCCGGGATAGAATGTCGAAAAGCACATCGTTCGCGCCAGCAGTTGCGCTCGCCGCTGCAATCTTCGGATTGCCGCTTCTTGCGGCGAGGTTTAGCGGGACGGTAAGCGGCGCATGGGATCGGGACCTCCTTCTCAGGCTCAACTCGTTCGCTGCAACTGACTCGCTATACGTATGGGAACTTGCCAACAATTCCTTGTTCAGGGGATTTCCGATATTCTTCTCAATGCTCGCCTTGTGGTTCGCGGGCGATGACCGAGAACGGCGCAGCCGGATGCTCACAGGACTTATTGCGGTTTGCCTTGCGACCGTTCTCTCCGTCTGGATACAATTTCATTTTGTCACTCACATTCGTCCGCTTCTGGACCCAGCGTTTCCTTTGAATGTAGCCGATCCGCGATGGAGTTTGGATTGGGACCGCAGAGACTCGTTCCCCAGCGATACCTCGACACTATTCTTTGCACTAGCCACACTGATCCTCATAGAGAATCGATTGGTCGGACTGCTTTGCTTTCTCTGGGTCGCCGTCATTATAGCGTTGCCGCGGATCATCTTCGGATGGCACTATCCGAGCGACGTAGTCGGCTCCCTCGTCTTAGGACCGTCGTGCGTCTTACTCTTCTACGCAATTCCATATCCGCGAGCGCTATTCGAGCGCATGCTGATCCGACTTCGGGATCACATGTATATAGTCCATGCACTTCTGTTCATTTTCTTGAGTGACGCGTCCATGTTGTTCGTTAGTTTACAGAAGCTCGGAAAAGATCTTGTGCGGCTGTTGGGCTAGAGCATCCGCCGATCATGTTGCAGCGTATCCTGCGGCGATGAAGTAGTTGCGGCATTCCATTGATGTGAAGCGATCAATGATGCGACCAATCACGCTCCAGAGGCCGTCGACGGTTCGTTCTGCGGCCTGACGCAAGAGTGCCTTGAGCTTGGCGAAGGCATTCTCGATCGGATTGAAGTCGGGGCTGTAGAGAGGCAGGTAGAGCAGGCTTGCACCGGCAGCTTCGATCATCTGGCGGACCCTTGGTCCCTTGTGGCTGGACAGGTTGTCCATGACGACGATGGCGCCTGGCGGAAGGTCGGGGATGAGAACCTTCTCGACATAGACTTCGAAGGCGTCGCGATTGATCGGTCCGTCGAGGACCCAGGGGGCGATGATGCCGCTGGAGGTGATTCCGGCCACGAAGGTCGTGGTCTTCCAATGGCCGTGGGGGATCCCGACCTTCAGCCGCTCTCCACGCGGACAGCGGCCGTAGCGGCGGGCCATATTGGTCGAAGCCCAGGGGTGAGTAGGCCGGGGGATTTTCACCCCGGCCTCTCGCAGAACGGTGCGTGAGCCTCTCGGTTCACACCGCTCCCGTCAGGTGAACGTGGTCGTTCCGAACAACTGCCAGTGTACGAACAGCTCCGCATTGTCCCGAGCCAGCTTTCGCAAGAACAGCGAAGCACCGTTTTGTGGAGCCGGAAGCGCTTGTACTTTCGCATGATCCACGCCTTCAGCTTCTGATTGACGTAGTCGACCAGAGAGAACAGCGCTGAACGGCTGAACCGACCGTAATAACCTATCCACCCCCGGAGGAGCGGATTGATCTGTTGGGCAATCTCAGCCAGCGTCCCCGGCGTTTGCCGGGGAATGTGCAAGCTTCGGATCGTTGCTCGCATGGCCTTCAAAGCTGTCGGACTGACCGCCGGGGTGTATCCACAAAAGAATTCCTTCCGCTGCGACGTTGCCACCTGCCGCGGCCTGAACTGATATCCGAGAAAGTCAAACTTGACCCTCGGATACGTTCGCCGACGCCTGTTGTCCTTGCAATAGACGATCTGCGTCTTTGTCGGGTGCATCTGAAGTCCGCACACCTCCAACCTCGCTTGAAGCTCCGCCCTAATGGCCTCTGCTTCTCGCTCCGTCCGGCAGTGCACCAGTCCGTCGTCAGCATATCGACACCAAGGGAGGTCGGGATGTGTCCGCGCCATCCAGAGATCGAACGTATAATGCAGGAACAGGTTGGCCAGTATTGGGCTGATCACGCCCCCTTGCGGGGTTCCGCGGCTCCGCTCAACAAGCTTCCCGTCCTTTTCAATTGACGCCGTCAGCCACCTTTCGATGTAGAGCAGCGCCCATCTGCATTGCACGTGTTTCCGGACCGCCTTCAGCAGAAGATCATGCGGAAGATTGTCAAACAGCCCTTTGATGTCGAACTCCAGAACCCAATCATATTTCCAGCACCGCTGACGCGTGACGCCCACGGCGTCCAGAGCCGATTTTCCTGGCCTGTATCCGTAAGAGTCCTGCAGGAAGATGGATTCCAGTTCCGGCTCAATCATCTGTTTGACCACCATCTGCGCGATCCGATCGCCGATAGTGGGCACACCTAAAATCCTTTCGCCGCCCGTCTTCTTTGGAATGGAGACGGCGCGCACCGGAGGTGGAAAGTAGGTCCCTGACGACATGCGATTCCAGATCTTGTAGCGATTCCCTGCCAGATCTGTCTCGAATATCTCCAAGGTCTGTCCGTCCACCCCGGCCGCACCACGATTGGATTTGACCGCCTTGTACGCTTCGTACACTCGCCGCTTCTCTATCGAGAACGGCTTGTTTGTCGCACCGTTCGAAGTCATCCTGTTTCCAGTTGGTTCTAGAGTACGACGACCTGACCCGATCCCTTTGCTCCGACCCCATTACAGGGCCGTCAACGCTCCTACGGATCGGTCCGCCCCAGTCTCTTGCATCGGTACTCTCGCCTCACGGTTGTCGCCGCTTGCGCTTCTCCCTTGGCATCAAGAGCCTGGTTCCTGCAGTTCCGCGCGAAAGCCTGTGTCCAACTCACGCCCCCTCTACGCCGGTCGCCGCCCGCCCGGTTGTCAGGCATCTGGCGGACTTGTCCCAGGATGACGAGACGGTCCTGGTTTTGACGACGCTTGGATTCATAACGACGCGTCCTCGGAGGGTTCACTTTCGTTCGTCTTTCGGACACTCACCTGCTCGGTTTAATCCGAACTTTTGATCCGACGCTCACCACCACGGCTCTTTACCGCAGCAGCTCGGACTGGTTTGAGACCCGCTCCTGAAAGCCGATCTCGGGGGGCCAGCCCCCATCTTTCCCGCAGCTTCACCATCGGTCTTAGTTCATGTTGAACTCCTTCCGCTGTCTGCAGCACACTCTCATCGATGAAGACGAGGCGCTTGGGATCAAGCGCAGGCTGGCCCTCGAGCCAATCCTGGCGCCGCTTTACGACGTCCGGCCGGTCCTGCTCGCTGGTGTGCGGTCTTTTTTTGCGCGTGATGCCGTGCCGCATCAGGAAGCGACGGAGTGTGCCTTCGCCGAACACCAGCCCCTTTTGGGCCAGGCTCCGGCGCAGCTCCTCGATCGAGACATCCGGCGTCGCCTTCAGCATCGCAAGGATCGTCTCCTTGTGCGCCTCGATGCGGCCGGACCTGCGGTCTCCACCGAGCGCCTTCGGGCGTGCATCACCCTGCTGGCGCTCGCGCATTCCCCACCGGCTCACGCTTGCCGCGCTCACCCCAAACCGTTCACCTGCCTCGCGGTGCGATGCCCCCGCCTTCACCGCGGCCAGAACCCTAACTCGAAGATCCAGCGAAAGAGCCTTCGACATGCCCGCCGGCCTCCAGCCCCGGCAGGCAGTTTGAATCACCTCACAGCTGATTTGGGAATCCCTTTCGATTCATTCAGCTCGGCGGATGCTCTAGTCGCACCAGCGTGGAGCTCCGACAGCTCGTTCGCAGTTGTATCGAGTCTGCTGATCGGTACCCTCGGGCCAATACGACTGCGGCCTCAAGGAAGCCAGCGGCGCTGGCCTTTCTCTGACCTTTCATGGCGCGGCTGGACGCGATCCGCGACACGTTAAGCATGAACGCCCCTCCCAGCCGCTGCCGCGCGCGCTCCCTGCTCGATCGGGATTCCCAGAGCTACAACGGCCGATGCTCCAGAAGACGCTGGTACACAGGAGCGCCTAGCCAAACACGTGCAATCGCAGGGAAGCGTCCGGCTTTCCGGTCTTTCCCAGCACTCCGTCTATCAGTCCCCTGACCGTGATCTTCGCGGCGGTTGGAGCCCCCATGGCGACGTATCTGGTCGCGTACAACAAGCCGAAAGCAAAATGGAGGCCCCATCGCCATCCCGCCTCCCTGCGAGCGTAGACAATGCTATTGCGGGCAGACAGGTACACCGACAAGTAGGAGCGTTTCCTCGGATCTACGGCAGAGCCGATAGCCGTGCCCCCGATGTGCCGTACGATCGCTCTTTCTGCAAAGCCGATCCGATGCTTGCCACGGCGACGCCCCCAGTCCAGATCCTCCATGTAGAGGAAGTAATCTTCAGTCATCAGGCCGACCTCTTCAACGAAATCGCGAGTGACCAGAACGCAAGCACCGCTGATCGCGTCAATCTCAGACATCTGCTTGTGCGACGGAGCACTCCCCGCCGGAGCGTTCCGACCAACTGCTACGACACGGCCCGTCGTGGAAGACCAATGAAGACCGTAGTTGATGATTTTATCCGGCACGTGATCGAACACCAAGGTCGCACCAACCATACCAAAACCTGCGGCAGCCTTCGCCATTAGTTCGGACAAGCAATGGCTGTCCACTTCGGTGTCGGGATTGAGAACGAGCACCGCATCCCAGCCCGGGCTTTCAAGGAATTGCTCGAGCCACGCGTTGACACCACCGCCATAGCCCAGATTATCCACCGCAAGTCCAAGCCGAACGATATTTGTCCTGCTCGTAAATCGATATTTTTCGACGGCGGCCAGTCTTCCTCTGGCTTGATCCAGAAGATCCGAGCCGCCGTGCAACTGCCGGAGCGTTCGCTCTGGACCGGCAACTACCGCCATCAACCGCTCGAACGCTTCCTTCCCACCGTTCTCACAGACGAAGACCTCGAAATCCTTCCAATCAGAATGAACCAACGACTTCAGACAGCGATCAACGTCATCCGGATTGCAATACGAGACGATGAGCACCGCAAGTTTGGCGCGATCAGTTGCCATAGCCTAGGCGCCCCATTATTTGCTCGCGGCGCCTGCTAGCGACCGCGGTCCACGTAAAACGCTGCGCATGTTCAAGCGCAGCAACCGACATCCGTTGTCGAAGTTCAGTATCCTCAGCCAGCCGACGAATAGCCGCAATCCAACCAACTGCATCATACGGATCCAGTACAAGGCCTTCACGTTCATTTCGGACGATCCGTCCCGCGCCCATGGTGGTCGTTATGACCGGTAGACCGCAGGCGCACGCCTCGTAAGTGACTTGAGGTCCCCCCTCCTCCAAGGAGGGGAAAACGAAGATGTCCGCCGATCGATAAAGCGATCCGACATCCTCGACATAGTCAAGCACCGTCACGTCATCCCGTGCGAGCAAGTCGCTGTATTTTTCCTTGATGACTGGCTCCATCCTTCCAGCGAGCACCAGCCTGCCCGTCACCCCGCTTCTCGCCCAATAATCGAGGATCAAATGGGCTCCCTTTCGCACGCCAATGATCCCGACGAAGACCGCAGTCAAACCATGGTTCGAGGGAAGAAGCCGATTCTTTCCCGAAAGGCGAACTGGGTCCCAGCCGTATGCTGTCTCCACACATTTGCTTTTCGACACACCGTTCTCAAGCAACGAACTTTCGACCGGTTGATTGGGGCAGAATATGTAGTCCACGGCCTCAAGATCTTTGGTTTCGCAATCAACCACCGCGTCCGTAATCCCATGCATCGGCGCCACACCAATCCTGCCATATGCTCGGTCAAGAATTGTCTTGGCGGTCCTGGTATGACAATTGAACTGCTCTCGAAAAACCATGACGTCACGCCGTTTCAATTCCTGGAGCAACTCCATGCTTGCGCTGGGCCAGAGATAGGCAGCCAACCTGCGCGATCGACAGCGATCCAGATATGAGAGGAACGCGGCCTCCATGCTTCGGCTGGCGCTGTGCTTCACCCAGCCATATGGGAAGTACCGCTTCCAAGCGGGCAAGGCCTCGATCACTTCCACCAGGGGCAAAGGCCATCGGCTGCGCGGAGTGACGATCGTCACGCCAAAATTCCGATCGACCATGGCCTCTGCGAGGGAGCCGCAGGTGTAGCCCACTCCTTTGCCTGTAAGTGGCAATGGCATCAAAACGCCCGTCGAGAAACTCAATGCAAACCTCTGTAGTCTGACCGTCTAGGTCGGGTACCATCCCCGGCGCATAGTTTTCCAAAACGCGGACGTCCTGCACCTAGCTCGATGAGATGCCCTCAGGTGCGCCTCTGTCAGGTACCAAGTGAAGGTTACAGATAGCGGTGCAGTTCCCGACCTAAAGCATCCCCGATCGTAGACGTAGGGGCGATAGCCGAGGTCAGACAGGAATTCAGTAACCGCCGGCGAGGTAAACGCACACATTAATGCAGGTCTCTGCTGTTGTAACGTTCCTTGCGCACCCTTGAGGATATCCAGCTCCGCTCCCTGGGCATGAAGCTTGATGAGAGCCGGAGCCAGATCGAGAGAGTCGAGAGCTTTGCACGTCACCCGATGCTCCTGGACCGTTAGCTTCTTCGCGTCAAAACGGTACATCCTTCCCGGATTTTTTAACCATGCCGTCGCCTCCTCGTAGGAGGTCGCAGCCATTCCATCGCACTCCCATCGTCCGTATCTTGGAAGAAAAAAGTCGATAACCTCGGACCTACGGCCAAGCGCGCAATCGAGAATGGTCACAGCGTCATCTCGGCGATGGCGAAATGCGAGCCGCTTCGCAGACCGCGGCTCGGGCTCGAAGGCTATGATACGGGCGTTTGGCGCAAGCCGCTTGAACGCGGCAGTGCTCTGGCCTCGGTTTGCGCCCACATCCACTATCAAGGCGCTTCCGATGCAAAGCAACCTCACTCCGTGAAACTCCGGCTTGAAAAAGTACGGCGCAACACTGTCTTTGACAGCAAACCTGATCGCCGCAACGCCGGGAACGTTGGCATAAAAATAGCGGGCTACTGCCTTCAAGTTCATAATGCTCGATCACTATCCTTGGGGAACGGGAACAATTCCTCTGATATGTTTTGTACGCCGGCCATCAATCCACACCTGAAGCGGGATGAGATTGCCACATCGACGATCAAGTACCACTCCAATCTTTCGTGCGCCGCGGCGTATCGAATCCAGTAGCTCGCGGAGGCCTTATAAGGGGCGCGCTAGGCGAGCGACCTCATTCGGCTATCTCCCAGCTAAGCGACTTCTGAGACTCCTCGCCATCGATGGCCTCGCCAAGCATGATGTACTGCTTCGCCAGATGATGCTTCAACAGGCCGAACGAAAGACGATGAAGCGTCTTTGCCTTGTAGCCTTGCATTCCGGAAATCAGACCCTTGGAGACTTTCAGGCCCGCGGCGTTCATGAGCCCGATCGCCGTATCCTCGACAAAGAACCTGAGATGGGTGCGGTCCAGAATACCCGCATCCTGATATTCAAACTGGCGCTTGAACAGAAGCGGAATCGCAACACTGAGATGCGCGACATTTGGTACGGACACCACGACATGACCACCAGGCTGGAGCAGTCCTCGCATGTTCTGCAGAACGGTTTTCGCATCGACCAGATGCTCGAGGACATCGAGCAACAGTATGAGATCATACTTTTTGAGCCGAGGTAGGCATTCATCAATGCTGCCCAAGATCGCGACATCCGCATTGCGGGCCAGTTCCTCTGCGACCGCGTCATTTATCTCGACGCCCGTCGTCACTGCGTCGGGATAGATCGTTCTGATCCAGCGCAACGTCTGCCCGGAGGCGGCCCCAATCTCAAGGATGTTGGTTGCGGTCTTCGGCAGCAGCGGTCGTATCTCGTGGCGCATGTGATGAAAGTAGCAGCTCATGTTCGCTTCGGGCGCTGCGGCGCGTTGCTTTTTCAGATCGCTCAGTAGAGGAGCACGGGGGCTTTCGACCGCATGTTCGAGGCTTCGCATCTTTCAAACCCTTCCAGTTGCCGTGTCCATCAAAAGCGGCCAGACCTTCGCTCGGAGAACTCCGGCTGGCGGCCCAGTGCGTAACGTCTTGGCCTGCCCAGCCGATCAATGCAGTTGCGTTGCCCCTTCAGTCTGATTCAGTTCGCTCCTTGAGGGCGGCTTCGGCGATGCCGCGTCCGCTATCATTCTCGCGAAGTCGCTCGGGTCCACGGAATCCGGATCAATGACAATATGATCGGCCCGGTATTTGCGCCGAACCTGAGACGATTTGACGTGATACGAGAGGATTCGAAAAACGAAAGGACTCATGACCTCATGAAGCATGCTCTTCCACCTCGGAATATTCCGTCTATCCCAGGCGGCCCAGCTTCCGGTAGCGAAGCTCGTCCACGTCGCATCGTAGTCTGACTGTTGCACGGTCAAGTCGGAAACGCTGCGGACCTTTCTCGAGAATACCACCAGCACCGTCTGCTCCTCAAAGGGGATCTGATTCCTGCGGTTGAGGGCCACGGGCGGCTTGATCAGATGCCACCTCTTCGGGCGGGATGGCTTGATCAGAAAGACAGCGGTATCTTCGAAGCCATTTCGTTTGCTGAAAAGACTGTAGAAGAACTCCGGCGAGTACTGGTAAAGGCCGTGCGCGGGAAAGCCGTTTGCATTCGTCGCTATAAGGACGTGCCCGCCCGGCCTGACCAGGTTCACTATGTTGTCGACCACCTGCGCGACATCGAAGATATGCTCGATCGACCCGAAGTCGAGGAACGTATCGAACTTTTCATGCATATCGCTCGGTATCGGAAGATTGAAATCATGTATGAGCGATGCACCTTCGAAAGCTGAGGCGTCAATCGAGACGATGTTCTCGGCACCAAGCTTGCGAAGGAGGGGCTCGCAGTAGAGCCCTACTGCAATCGACTGATCGTACGCGAGGGTCGAATTCCTCTGAGCCGCACGGAATTCCTGCTTCCAGAAATGAATCTCGTGTCTTCCGAGAGTGACCGTATTCCGAAAATCGAATCCATAGACTCGGTTTGCGAAGTTGAGCGCACGGAGGCCCGTCAGATCGATGCCCACAACTTTCTCCCTCTGGACGCTGGACCATGACGTGGCTCCTCCTGCGAGGTCACGTCGTTATCGCGGCCCGCTAACAATTATCGATCTCCAAATCTGCACATTCGGTCGACATCATCGCGCCGGACTCCAAGCTTTGATAAAGCCGGACCGAGCATAGTAGGCGCGTCTACGTGCGCCTCGAACCATTCGGAGACCTTCGCGCGCAAGCGAGGATGGAATCGAAGATGGCACGGAGACCGGACCCTGAGGCTCGAGCCATTCATGGATTTGCGGATGTCCGGGTACGAGCGTCTCGAGAAGCTTGTTCCAGAGCTTCGGCTCCATGGAATCGTGAAAGTGAAGTACACTCACTCCCGTTACCTTTGCCCCGTCATAGTTTCTCGGCAGATAGCTACACAGGGGGAAGTTGCTTGAATCCGGCAGTGCTTGCCAAGCCAGCCCAAGCCGGATCACCGTCAAGCCCAGCACGACCTGATCCATGAAGTGCACTTGCGAGTGTGTTCTGGCCACCTGGCGATCAAGGAATGTCTTGAAGTCGGCGAGAAACTCTCTGCCGAACCGCGTGCTGCGCCGGTACACATAGAGGCCCGCATTCCAGTAGAACCTAATCCGATGTCCATCGCCCGTCTGGAGCCATGGAAGGTCGTCAGCAACTCTTCCGATGAGTGCAGCGGACCGTTCCCAGAACGGATCATTTGGATCAGTTACCCCCCTCGACCCGATCACTCCGGCATCCGGAGCGCTCGCGAGGAAATCTACCCCGGGGGGAAGTTCAAGACCATTGGGCTCACGCAAGAATAGGATATCACTGTCGATCCACGCGATCGCCTCTGTCGTGACCCTGCTCTCGACGGCCGCAATCGCTTCCGCCTTATTCATATAGTGGTGCCAGACATACGGATTATCGGGAAAGACACGTAGATGCTTGATGCCAAGCTCCTCCATTCGGCGATGCGTCTCTCGCGTGAGAGCCGGAGTAGACCGAGGCGTGACGGCAATAACTTCCAGGTTTGCAAAGCGGCCGCCGAAGCGACGAAGGCTCTCCACCATGCGCAGCGTAAGTGGCTCCAGCATCCCCGACTCGATGCAGACCACAATCGTCATCGAAGGCTGCTTACCAGCAGTATTGTCTCCCTTCTGCACGGCACCAGTCAGGCAATCGGTCAAATGGCATCCTCACTTGCTTGCGCAAATCCGAGCTCCCTCGCTTTTGCTTCAGGACACTCGAACTTGGGGTTCAGCGTGGTCGCTCTCAGTATGGCCCTGTACCTCAGCCGGAGACGACGAAGCAGCAGCGGCAGGGGATTCCGGCTCAACTGAACGATCACCGTCGGCCAAGGAAGTTGCGCCCTCCACTTCCGAATCATGAAGCGGTAGGCAGTCAGGTAGGAGTGGTCGAGACGAAGAGTTGCCTTGCTATTATGGATAATCGGCAGGTCGATCACATAGGATTTCATGCCGGCCCTCTTTGCCTCCAGCACGATGTCCGTTCCGTACAGGTGGAAGGAGGGCAGGCTCGGATCGAACAGAGTGCCCGCAGCCCGGCGCACGATCAAAACGACCTCATCGAGACTCGCAGCGGGGCGGGGTCGGTCAAATCGCCCACCGCATACGGTGCCCAGGCCGGAATCCCACAAATGCCCAACGAATTCCCCGTCGGGCGTCATGCCGCAGATACCGGCGACAGCCCACGACGGGTCAATCGAATTCAATCTCTCGCAAGCTGCTCGCAGTGCAATAAACCAGCCCTCGGGAAAATAGACGTCCTGATGGGCGAATACGACGATATCCGATCTGGCTGTAGCCATTGCCTGGTGATATGCCGCTGATGCAGCCGTGGCCCCCCAGATGACGGAAACCTTAATACGGCTGTCCGCAAGTTCTGGAGATCGTTTTAGATTTCGAGCAAGTGTCGCTTGCTCGTTGGCGACGCAATAAACCTCTATCGAGCAGGTCATTTCCCACCTTTGGCCGCATGGCCAGCAAAATTAAATATACTGCCGCAAGATTTATTATCAACATATTATTTGGCATCGGACATTAAATAATATATCTTTATTCTAATCCCAGTTAATGTTTCGGATCGAGAAGGGCTCATGTCGTCCTACGGCCTCAATGGATCCGGCCTGGCGGAGAGTGGACCGCCACTCCAGGCCGGTACGCTCGAAAGGAGAACCGCGACAGGTTCAAATGGATGGGCGGCATGGCTGCTATTGCTCGGGAGCGCCATGCCCTCGTACATGACAATGTACGTGGGGGGTGCCAAGTTCATTCCGGCGCGGATTGCAATCTCTTTGCTGCTGGTTCCTGCCCTGGCCGAGTTGTTTCAAAGAGGGCGACGGCTATGCGCATCGGATTTCTTCGTATGCGCTGCGTCAGTCTGGATGTTTGCGGCGGTACTGCAAACGGATCAAGGGTGGTCTTCCGCGGCCGCTCTCGTCCTCGAATTTTCCGGCGGCTACATCGTAGCTCGCGCCTACTTTTTTGGGCGCCAGGGATTGGAGACCTTTGTCCGAGTCCTGAAGCCTGTTACCGCAGCGATCGTTGCTGTTGCGGTCCTAGAGCATCTCACCCGGCACAATGTCGTCGCGGCCCTTATGGGCTTGCAGAGCACGGGATATGAGTATCGTTACGGCTTGCTGCGAGCGACCTCAACATTTCCTCACGCGATCCTATTCGGCTCGTTCTGCGCCGTCGCCGGCGCCATTTTTCTGTACTCGGAACGCAGCTTCCTTGGTCGAACTTTGTATTGCGGGCTGTGCCTTTTTGGATGCGTCCTATCAATGTCTTCGGCACCGCTGATGGCATTCGGGATTGTACTATCCGTCTATTGTTACGATCAGCTGCTGATGGGGCAGCGCTGGAGGTGGCACGCCTTGGTGGCAAGCCTTTTGGTGTTCCTTGGAATCGTATTTCTGGTCGCCAACAAGCCAGTCTCTTGGATCGTCGCAAATCTGACGCTCGACCCAGCTACCGGATATTTCCGTGTCGCGACTTGGGAAAGCGCCGGCTACTATATCGATCTCTCTCCTTATGTGGGGTACGGATTTGGTTCGTACGCCTCCCCCGATGATTTCTTTGGCAACGCCTCAGTCGACAGCGTTTGGCTGACCTTGGCGCTCCGGTTTGGTATTCCATTGGTCATATTTATTCTGCTAGCGAATACTGCAGCATTCTTTCCGACCAGGCGGACCGCCAGCATTCCGCACAACTGCGATGCTTACATGAGCAACATGCGTACGGCATTCACATTGGGCCTCGCGATGTTCATGTTCGTGGGATTGACGGTCCATTATTGGAACAACAGTTGGATACTCTGGGGAATATGGATCGGCATCCGCGCGTCGCTGAAGGAGGAGTCCATCACGGCAGCCGAGAGTCCCGTACTCGATCGAAGGATGGCTAGCGCCGATCGTGACCTCACCGTCGCAACTAGGGGATTCTATGCGTCCAGATAACGAACCGCCCGGGCAAGGCTCCCACTTCCGCATGACAGCCCGCTATATTAAACCTCTTCTCGCGTTCGCGTTGCCTTGGTCCATAGTCGCTAGCCAAGCGCAGAACGTTCCGTCCGGAGATATTCGCCCGCCGGAGCGCGCTGCAATCGACAAATCCGCCCTCGATGACGGCTCCTCACACGCGCCCACTTGTACAATTCAGTATCCATCTCTCCTGACCAAATACAGATTCCGTCCGCAGTGGAGCGTAGCGGGTGTGGACTATTGCGTTGGCCATTCGACGAATACCCCTATCAAGGATCCGGCAACGATCGCGATGGCCGGCGTCTCGCTCAACGTGCCTCAGAAGAGCATCACGGTGACAGGCGACAACGTTACGCTCGACGGTTATGATTTCGGCGGCTGGTCGGTTGTGACTACCGCAGCGAACACCAGCCTGATCAACTCGAAATTCGATGGTCTGAATCCAGGCGGTCCGCAGAATAGTGTCATCAGCGGTACGCCGTCCTCCTCCAATCTACGCATCGTCAATTGCATCATTGACGGCCTGAGCGGAGGCGGACGTGCAGAATTCCTGATCGAAATGGAAGGGCCCGGCCTTACGATCGAATATTCGTGGCTGAAGAATTCTAACTCCGACCTAATTGGCCGCCATGGCCGAGACGGCGGCAATATCATCATTCGATACAATGTGCTGGAACAGGCCGGAATGCGCGGCCCAGGAACCCACGGCGACTATCTGCAGGTTTACGGACCGACCGTGGAAGCCACCCGGATCCTTTACAACACCGCGGTCCAGAATGGCGGCAGTACTCAAGGGTTCATTGCCGATAACACAAATTCAGGCGAGTTTGGCTGCAATACCCTGATCGGCAGCGTTACCTACTGGATGTCCGTATCCGGCCCGGGAACCGACGCTGCGAATCTGTCCGGCTTATTCTCCACGCACGACAACTATTTTGATGTGACAAAAGCCTTCGGCTTTAACTATCCGGCAGCCGGGCCGAACGATCGCTATCCAAAGACCGTTTTCTCAAAGAACGTGAACATGGTAACCGGGCGGGTCGTCCAGGACTCCACCAGCCCGAAGCCGAAACCGTCACGTCCGTGACTTCGCGCATCGCTGGCTATGCTTTCAAAGTGAGCTTCCTCTTGAGGCGGCGGAGCCCGCCAATAATCGGTGCAGGAAGAAGCAGCCAGCAGATCAGTGTCGTGGCGGCGAACGTGTCTTGTGCCCGCAAGGCTACCAGGTGGCGTCCCCATTGCCTCAACACTGGAAGTAGTTCGCGAAAGCGAGCGCCCCGTTTGCGATATGAGGTAATGATCCCGATGGTCTCGCGGGCCAGGAAATGTCTGGCTCGCAATTGCAATTGATGGCGCCTTCGTTCATTCCCGATTCTGTGCTCGGCAGTGATCGTTATGAGATCAACCAGTTTCTTGATATCCTCCAGGTGGCTCTCGAGCGCGAGACGAGATGTCTGCGTGGCGTCGTGAAGGGAATAGGAGCCACAGCTTTCATTGATAAAGCCTGCCTTGCCTTCCAACAGTAGGGGGAGATGCCTTGCAAGATCACTCGCGAACGGCCATCCTGCCGGGAAGCCTCCCCAGGCCCGAAGTCTCTCGGTACGAATTATCGTGGTGCAACCCTGCACCATGATGCGACGTTGCAGATACTCATCGAGGACATCCACGCCGTCCCAGATTCCAGTTCTCAGATTTCGACTAGCCTGTGGTGGCAAGATGCGCCCCGACGCGACAATCCGGGCCTCACCCAATGCCATCACGATCGGCACTTCGGGCTCTCTTCGGATCAGCGAAATGCATCGCTCCAACAGCCATGGCGCTATTCTGTCGTCGTCTGGAACAAATACGATGTAGTCTCCCCTTGCCTGTTCCACGCAAGCATTCCAGTTCGGGGTCGCGCCTATGTTCTTCGGCTGGCGAACGAAGCGTAGTCTTTCGTCCTTGAACTGGCTCAGAACCAGAGCAGTTTCATCGGTCGACGCGTTGTCCGACACGAGCACTTCGAAACGTGGATACGATTGGCTCAGCGCCAAGCGAACACAGTCCTGCAACCACGCAGCTCGATTGAACGTAGGAATGGCAATGGTCACCAGAGGGTCGGTCCGGCGTGAGGCGGCATCTGGTGCCGCCATGGCGCCTTCAACTGCTGGCCGCTGCAGACTGACAGGACGTGCTGAATTCCCGATCTCGCTTGAAGCTCGCATGGCGAACTCGAAAACCTGTGTCATTCCACTGGTCGCGATTGGTGACGACGGATCAATGTTCCATCGCCCCAATTTTTCCGGCACCCGAGGCCGCATGGGGGCCATCAACTAGCCCCAATCGCGATCTCTCCTTCAAACGACCAGCAGCTGCGAGTCCCTGCTCGTGCGTTGTGTCAGTAACCCTTTCAAGCCACACTTCACGCCACCACGAATAGATGCTCCTCGGGCAGAACATTTTACAATTGCTGTATCGAGATCTGCACCAAACGTCCTCCAAGATCACCGCCGGCGTCTTGAGTGACCTCATCTTTCCGGTCTTCTCGTCGATGAATCTCGTTATCCGTGTCTTGACCTTGTAGAGACCACCGCAATATGGGACCAGCTCCGCGTCAAAGGCCATGCCTCTGTTTATGTTTTCGGCGTCGACGGTCGCAAGAATCTCCTTGTAGGTCTTCACTCGCACCAACTCACCAGGTTGGAGGTTTAAGGTGACACTGGGCGTCTCATGCCGATGAGGTATTTTTCCCTTCCACCTCGGAAACGGAATACCGCCCCGCAGCTCCTGGAAGAAATCGTAAGCCAAGCGAGAAACGTGGCCCAGTCGTGCCCTCTTGGCCAGCGCAAGATGCCAGTAGGCCAGGTATGCGAATCCGCATGCGATCCGCCCCAAGCTGGCGTTCCTCGAGGTGTAATCCTCCACATATTGCCTGACGTCCCACCATCGTGCCAACGTCGTAAAGCGGGGCAATTCGGTTGCCTGGCAAGAGTAGCGAATTTCTGTATCCGCGGCGCTATCGCCGACACGCGTCCCCCGAAAGACGTCTTCCTCTGTACATTGGCTTTTATCAGCGGATCGTCCGACGCATTCGCTCCGATGGTCCGGTAAACTCACCACAGAGTTCTCGCTTTCGCCGATGGGCCTGAGCCAAGCCTCCTTCCAGAAAATCAGGCATGCAGCTTGGCAGCCACCAAACGCCTCACCGTCGCATCGGAGTTCAAGATGGATACCATTTGGCAGCCATCTGCCACCCGTGTTTGTGACGGTGTCACAAGTCTTGTGGGAACGCTTGTAGACCTTAAACCGCTTACCACAATACTTGAACATTTGCGGCATGAACGGCAGTCCCTCGAAGCGGCCACTGCTGTCGAGCGTGCTAAGGATCTCCTCCTTGGTCCGCACTTCTACCCAGTCGCCCGCTCGCAGCTTAGTCATCTTGCCCTCCAAATGCGGTGGCCGTCGTCCGATCTCCGAACCTAGCCCGCTCGTTTTTCATGAGTTCTCATGGAAAGTGCGCCCTGCAGTTCCCTCAACAGATCGATATAGACTGTCTTCTGCCCCATAAGAAACAGCAGCACCCAGAGATAGATTGCGGCGATGATGCAGCCTCCAAGAAGGAGCCTCAGTAGATGCGACTCTGAACCACCAAGGCAGAGTTGAACAACAAGAGCTACTGCTGCCGCCGCTACACCTGCGATCAACGGCCGGCCTGCTGTGAAAAGTAGATCCCGCGGAGAAATCAACGTTCCGTGCAAGCACCAGAGAACGTGTGGGACGAGCCACAATACCATCGCGGCGGAATAGGCGAACGCGACCCCCGTCGGACCGTAGGGCAATCCTATGAGGTAAGCCGAAATGACCAGCGGGGCGATCACTAAGGCAATCTTCAGACTTCGTACTTGTAGGCCCGCCGAATACAGCAACCAAGCAAGGGGATTGATGATGCCGAATACCAAAATCGTCGGCGTCAACAGGCGGAAGACGATGACGGTATCTCTCCACTTCGGCCCTAGTACGACCTCGACGATGTCATCCACGAACACCGCGCAGAAGACCGTGATGGGTAGCGTCATCGACAGGACGATCGTATAACCCTTCAGGAAGTAGCTCTTCATTCGCGGTAAATCGTTCTGAATCCGCGACAATCCCGAAAATGCAACGCCTCCAATCGCTGCGTTAAGCTCTGCCGTCGGCAGGTTGACCAACCGATATCCCCGTTCATAGATCCCAAGAGCATCGGCTCCCCAGTATCGGCCTAGGAGCAACTTCTCGAAGTTGTAGGCAACGTACACCACAAGAGAATTCAGGGTAACTACCCCGCCAAAGCTCAACATGCCACGGACTCCGACAGTCCGGCGCGGTGGGCCGGGAATCCACCCCGTGGCCGCCCATACGCACACGGTGTAGACCACGGTCGAAATCAGTGTCATTCCTAGAATGGCCCAATATCCCAAGCCGCCAACGGCCATAGCGACTCCGGCACCAAAGCTCGCCACCTGTGAGAGCACTTCAATGACTGTCAACGTTGTGTACCGCAGTTGACGCTGAAGCAGTGCTGAATGCTGCACCGCTACGGCACTCAGAAAAAATCCCAAGCCTGCAACGACAGTCAGCCAGAACAGGCGAGGCTCATGGTAGAATTCCACGAGAGCAGGTGCGGTTGCCGCGCAGAGGAGCGCAAGCACCAATCCGAGCCCCAGATTGACCCAGAATAACGTCGACATCTGCTCGTTGGTGACTATGTCTCGCTGGACCGTGGCCGAGGACAATCCTGCCGTCGTGAAGAGTTGAAGAATCCCGGTGACGACGGTTGTCATCGCAACCAATCCGAAATCCTGCGGATCAAGCAAGCGCGCGAGCGCGGCCATGACACCAAGTCGAAGAGCGAAATTGGCCGCCTGGCCGCCAAGCCGGACCACGCCGCCGCGAATTATCATCCCCTTGAGATTGTCCATTCCAATTCTCGTAGACGAGAGTTCGGCTCCGGCTTGCTTTTGGGCACGCTTCACCAACGCCTTCTCACGACAGTGCGAGTTTTTTCGCTACAAATGCTTCAGCGTACTTATCCGGCGCCCGGCATTCCATGCCCCGCAGCCGCGCTAAGCCGCGGAAGACCTCCGGATCGAACCATTGTTTGGAACGTTGGCTGCCAAAGTGCGACATCAGCAGGTCAATTTTTCGTTGCAATGCTTCCGATGAAACGGGCGCATACATATTCGTTCGACCGATGTCTCCATCCCATTTCGGAATCTCATACTCAAGAATGGAATGATCTCTGAATGTATTCCACGTTAAACGCGACACCTGACGATGATCCTGATGGGCGTCGTCTCCGCGGTGCGTAAGGATCAGATCCGGCTCAACGCGTCGCTTCAACGCCTCGAACCACTTCTTGATCTCATCACCTTGCTCTGGAAAGAAGCCGTCTCGAAAGGACATTGCTTCAATTTGAGAACGGGCTGCGTCTGACACGAATTCAGCCGCAGACGCCCTCGCCTCACCCTCGCGTTCACCTGACGCGCTAAGTACACACCAATGCACGTCAAGCCGAACGCCACGCGCCACCAAATTCAGTATCGTCGCACCGGCACCTATTTCGATGTCATCCGAGTGCGCACCGAGACAGAGGATCGAGAGACGCTCTCCGGGCGCGGCAAGTTGAAATGCCTTCATGAAGCCGCCTGCGTCCGCACTTCCGAGATAATCTTCCAGGGCATTTCGCCCCGCTCAATCATCTCCTCAAGAACCTGCCGGTCCCGCAGCGTATCCATCGCGCGCCAGAACCCCTCGTACTTGTAGGCCATGAGCTTTCCGGCCTCGATCAGGCGATTGAACGGTTCGAGCACAAGCTCCTCGCCCTCACGGATGTAGTCGAAGATCTCCTTCCGGAAGATGAAGTAGCCCCCGTTGATCCAGATCTCGGACTGCTGACTGGAGCGGAAACGCTTGACGGTGTCTCCACCGTTGAATTCAGCGAGGTGAAAATTGAACGGAGGATGCACGGCAACGAAACATCCGACCATTCCACTCTTCTTGAACCGCTCTACTATTTCGGGCAACGGCGCGTCGGTCAGGCCATCGCTGTAGTTTGCGAGAAAGACCTCCTCGTTCTCAACGAGGGAGCGCACCGCCATCAAGCGCTGACCGATGTTTCGCCAAATGCCGGTGTCAACCAGCGAAACCTGCCAATCCGGTGGCTGCTCGCCGATTACCTCAACCTTCCTGCCGAAGTTCGAAACAACGCAATCGCTGTGAGCCCAGCGATCCGAGTTCAGGAAGTACTCCTTGATCACATTGGCCTTGTAGCCCAGGCACAGTATGAAATCGCGATGACCATACTGACTATAGTATTGCATGACATGCCACAGCATCGGGTGCTGGCCGACGGGTACCATCGGCTTCGGAATGCTTTCAGAATATTCTCGGATGCGGGTCCCGAGCCCCCCACAGAACAGCACAACTTTCATGGCCAGCGCTTCCCATGTTTCTGCCGACCGTTTCGGTCGCCACAGATCGCCAAAAGCGGATCCGACAGTCCCGATTTAAATACATAAATCTCGCTAATTGAATAGCCGCATTTTATATAACGACGCAAATTAATCAATCTCTTTAGAAAACTATTTTGAAAATCCGTCCTTAAGCATTATCATCGCTGACATTTCGATGCATTTTTTAATGCCGACCGGGCAGTTATGGAGGGAATGGAGTGATTATAACCGAAACCAGGCTTAAAGGAGCCTACATTATCGATATTGAACGCCGCGAGGATCCGCGCGGTTTTTTTGCGCGAGCCTTTTGCCAGAGAGAGTTTAAGACCCTCGGGCTCAATCCGGTCATCGCGCAGGCGAATATCGCGTCAAATATCCGGCGGGGAACCCTGCGCGGCATGCACTTTCAGTTTCCGCCGGCGTCGGAGACGAAACTCGTTCGTTGCACGCGTGGCGCCATCCTCGACATCATCGTCGACCTGCGTCCCGAAAGCCCGACCTATCTGCAACATGCCGCTGTCGAACTGAACGAGAGCAACCAGCGGGCGCTCTACGTGCCGGAACGTTTTGCTCACGGTTATCAGACTCTCGTCGACAACACCGATACCAGTTACCAGGTGGGAGAGTTCTATACCCCCGAGGCGGAGAGCGGGCTGATGTACAACGATCCCCGGCTTGGACTGACGTGGCCGCTTCCCGTTTCCGTGATCTCGGAGAAGGATCAGAAATTTCGCTTACTCAGCGAGGTCGAATCCGAATTGAAAGGTCGGATGGAACTCGCCGACGTCGATGGTTGACGCCGACGGCGCATCGCTAAAACCCCTGACCGCCCCCCTCCCAATTGAAAGAATCTACGATGATACTCGTCGACCACGCACTGCAAGCTCGTCATGCAGCAGGAAAGCCCATCCGTGTCGGCCTTCTCGGCGCGGGCTTCATGGCTCAGGGACTCACCAACCAAATAAACAACAGTGTTCCTGGAATGCGGGTTGTTGCCATATATAGCCGAAAGCCCCAGCGCGGGCGTGACGTGTTCGGCTATTCCGGCCAGACCGACGTCGTTGACGTGGACAGCCAAGGCCGGCTCGACAAAGCCATTGCCGCCGGCGTTCCGGCGGTTACCGAGGACGCATTCCTGCTCGCCAAATCGGATCTGGTTGACGTGATCGTCGACGTGACCGGATCGGTTGAGCTCGGCGCCCAAGTCGCGCTGGAAGCCTTCAAGCACCAGAAAACCGTCGTCCTCATGAACGCGGAGATTGACGCGACTATCGGGCCGATCTTGCAAGTCTATGCAAAGAAGTACGGCGGCGCCCTGTCCGCATGCGATGGCGACGAACCGGGCGTGCAAATGAACCTGGTTCGATGGGTAAAGGGGCTCGGCTTGATCCCACGAGTTGTCGGTAACATCAAGGGACTTCAGGACCCGTATCGCAACCCCACCACGCAGAAGGGATTTGCCGAGCAATGGGGACAGAATCCAGCGATGGTCACCAGCTTCGCCGACGGATCCAAGATCAGCTTCGAGCAAACGATCGTGGCCAATGCTACTGGCTTCAAGGTAAGATCGCGCGGCATGTCGCGCGGGCTGGAATATCGCGGCGACGTCATGAAGATCGGCACACTCTACGATATAGACGAAGTCCGCGCCCTGGGCGGAATCATCGACTATCTCGTCGGCACACCGCTGACCAAGGTCTACGTGCTCGCCGAGCACACCGATCCAAAGCAGCAGAAGTATTTGAGCTTGTACAAAATGGGCGAAGGCCCCCTGTATTCGTTCTTCACCCCATATCATCTCGTCCATTTCGAAGTGCCGAACTCGATAGCCCGTGCGTTTCTCCTCAAAGATTTGGTCGCCCCTCCCATCGCCGGTCCGGTTGTCGAGGTCTGTGCTGTCGCCAAGCGCGATTTGGAGGCGGGCGAGGTCCTCGATGACTATGGGATGTACATGACCTATGGCGAAGCCGTGAACTCCGAGGAAATGAGCCAAATGCAATACCTTCCTGAAGGTCTCGTAGAGGGTTGCAAGTTGCGGCACGCAGTCAAAAAGGATGCAGTCCTGACCTATGCGGATGTCGATCTACCGCCGGGTCGCCTGGCCGATAAGCTGCGGGCAGAACAATACAAGCACTTCAATGGACACACCTGGCTTGAGCAACGGATCGCCCGGCATGCCTCATTCGCGCTCACGGCGTGAAGTGCTGGCTTAGCCATGCGACGCAAGGCTCGTGTGCGCTGCGGGGAGGCCACACGCCCACTTACTCGTTAATCCTGAGCGACCGGATCTTCGCATGACTTGTCCATTGCGAAGTCACACCCGACGCGATGGGCGGCTGCATCCAAGCCGCGGCGCGTCTTCCAATCTTGATCCCCGGCAGTTCAATGTAGCGATACGTGAGTTCTGAAACGATTATCGTGGCGGGTATGCTCAGGCACGAAAGCAGCAACATCGCAGGAACAGTCCCAGAGTAGCTGAAGCGGAGCCAGACGATCGTGGAAATGACAGGGTAGTGACACAGAAAGATCGCGTAGGAGCGCGAACCAAAATATTGCGCCACGGGACTCGTGAGCGCGCAGGAGTATATATTGCCAGCAAATCCCGGCCGCTCACGGCACTTCCGCGGAAGACCAAGAAATACATGAGGTTGGGTCATTAACAAAACTAAGTTTCTCGGCTTGGACTCAAATAAGGTGACGACTATCGCGGCAACTCCTGCGCTTCTCGGCTTATAGTCCGAGTGAAGCTAAGCCGGTCGTTACTCGAGAGATTCCGACGTTGGGTGATCTTCCAGAGGACACGACCTTGCAATGCCTTACCCGCGACACTGTCGGCCAATTCGGCAAATGACGCCCTCTGCATGACGATCGCCAACGCGTCGTGCTGGCCGAAGCAACGCCCGAATCCAGCCAGCCAGCACGGGCCTGCGCTAGCGGAACTACGGGCGACAGCAGTATACCCGCGCTGGCTTCCCGCTCACCGCCTTTTGTCTACGGTGAGCACACCATTCATGACACCGCTGCAAGCTGCAGTCCGGTACGGCGCAAGTCGCCACTAAGAATTTTCTCCGTCAGCAGTTTCCGAATATGGCCGATGCGTTGATATTTCGGCCCTTCGAACTCCTCCAACGTCAACTTTGACGAACGATAGACCCTGTAGAGCTGTTCGGCGCCCATTCGAGCGTCCCAGCGCGGCTGGAACCCTGGCAACTTGCGCCGGATCTTTTCGAAGCTCACTCGGTAGGATCGCTCATCAGGACTCGCATCCTTGGCAAACTCCACCGTAGCATTCGGCACCACACTGGCGACGATCTCGGCTAGATCACGAATTCGATAGTTGTGAGCAGTCTGACCGACATTGAATGCCTCATTGAAGACGGATTCGGCAGGCGCCTCCAATGCGGCGATGAAAGCTCGAGAAATATCCTCGATGTGGACGATTGGCCGCCAGGGCGAGCCATCCGATTTCAGGTGAATTCGCCCTGTCGTAAACGCCCACGCAACAAGGTTATTCAGGACAATATCGAAGCGCAGCCGCGGTGACACGCCGTACGCTGTCGCTGGCCTCAGATGCACCGGGCAAAACCCGTCGCCGGCCAACGTCGAAATATCACGTTCGGAGGCAACCTTGGATTCTCCGTAAGCCGTCACCGGATTGAGCGCCGCGGTCTCATCGATCATTTCCTCGCCGGCTTTTCCATAGTTGCTGCAGGATGAGGCGAACACGAAACGATGTACGCCGGCATGCTTCGCTATCTCGGCCATGCGAACGCTTGCGCGATGATTGATCTCGTCGGTCAGCTCAGGCCTCAGATTGCCGAGCGGATCGTTGGAGAGCGCGGCTAGATGCAGCACAGCGTCGAAGCCAACGAGATCCGCGACCTCCGCGTCTCTGACGTCCTTCCAAATCGTCGGGACCTCGAGAATGCTACCGCCAGCAGCGTATGTACACCGGGAGTAGATATCGCTGTCCATTCCAGTCACCTCGTGACCGGCGCCGACCAGCATTGGCGTCAAGACCGTGCCGATGTAGCCAAGATGACCTGTTACAAGAACTCGCATTGCCATTCTCCATCGCACTCAATTTCATGATCGAAACTTGCCCGGTTTCCGTGTTTCGGCCAGCGTCCTCTCAAGCGCCGGCCCCTCCTATCGAGAAGACCGCCTCCTTCTCGGCATGTTGTGCCACAGCAAGGGGACTCATGAAGCCAGAGCCTGCCTTTGCCGCGCGGTTGCAAGTCCTCGTTCGGAGCGCCACCACTTCACAAACTCCGTCAGTCCGAGTTCGAGCGGCACTGTGATTTGGAAGCCCAGCAGACGTTCTGTTTTGCCTGTCGACGCCACCCGGCGCGGTACAGGATTGATCGAGTGCTCGGGCGCGATTTGCGGGAGCGCGCCGTGATGGCCCATAACGGAAGCCAAGGCCGAAGCGAGCTGCACCAAACTTGTTTCGATACCGCTCCCCACGTTGAACACCTCGTCGCTGACCTTTGCCCTCGCAGCAAGGATGGTTGCGCGTGCTGCGTCGCGGACATGCACTAAGTCCAAGGTCCGGTCGTGCCCAACTACTACTGGCGGCGTTCCAGCCTCCAACTCATCCATCCACCGAATCAACATCTCGGCGTATCGACCGTGCACGTCCATTCGGCTGCCATACACGTCAAAATATCTCAAGGCGATATAGTCGAGACCATGCATATCGTTATAGGCGCGGAGCAGGCCTTCATTGCAGACCTTCGCCGTTCCATAGACCGTACGGTTTCCGTACGGGTTCTGATGCTCCGTCGTCGGCAGTTCCTCCGCCGCCGCCCCGTACACCGAAGCGGAAGACGCGGCGATCAACTTCTCGACGTCATACTTGACGCAAAGTTCAAGCAGATCGAAAGTCCCGTTCACCATGACCTCCATGGCGAGGCGCGGTTCGGCCATGCAATGGGTGCTGCATGGTGCAGCGTGGTGAAAGATGATATTGGCTCCCTTTACAAGAGCCTCCACCAACTTAGTGTCGCGTAAATCGCCGCGGACCAATCGCACGGGTCCTCGATTAAGCGACTTCCTAAGATTCTCCGGTCGGCCGGTCGTCATATTGTCGAGCGCGACGATCTCGACGCAACCTTCGTCGCACAACAAATCTACGATATGCGAACCGATGAATCCGGCACCTCCGGTAACGAGAACGCGTTTGCCCTTGAGATCCATCCTGACCGCTCTCCTGTTCTAGGCTAATCGGCCATATCGAGGCATTTTGTCCTGAAATGCCCAGTTGCTTCGGAATATTCGCGTCTCTCGTGTCGCGACCTTTCTCACTTTGGCGGCAACAATGCCCGGTTGCTCCGGCAACAGCTCGGGATAAATGGGAAGCGATAGAAACTCATGCGCAAGCCTCTCACTTACAGGCAGATCGCCGACGCGATATCCAAGTTCTAAGTAGCTCCGTTGTAGATGGACCGGAACTGGGTAATGAATGCCAACGCCGATTCCCGCGCGACCCAGCATGGCAAGAGCCTGATCGCGATGCGGAAGCCTAAGGGCGTAGATATGATAGACATGCCGGCTGTGGCTGGGTGGCCGCGGAGGCGCAACTGCCAGATCGGACAGCTCCTGATCATACTTCGCGGCGATCGATCGACGAGCCTCGGTCCAGGCTTCGATGTGGTCCATCTTCACGTTCAGTATTGCCGCCTGAACTTCGTCCATTCGGCCATCGTATCTTGCGACAATATGATTTCGCTCGTCCTCCGGCGTTCGATTGAGGAGCAGGGACACGCGTCGCGCAAGTTCCGGCTGATCGGTGACAACTGCTCCGGCCTCGCCATCGGCTCCGAGATTCTTATCGGGATAGAAGCTGAAGCAGCCGAAGTCTCCGATCGAGCCGGCACGCCTGCTCTTGTACACAGCGCCATGCGCCTGGGCAGCGTCCTCGATTACAAAGAGACCATGGCGGCGGGCAATCGACATGATTGGATCCATGTCCGCCATGAGCCCATGCAGATGGGCCGGCACGATCGCCCTCGTTTTGTTCGTAATCGCAGCCTCGATCAGAGCAGGGTTCATCGTCCAGGTGACTGGATCAACGTCCACAAAGACAGGTGTTGCACCGCAGCTGATAATGGCGGCCGTCGCCGCGACGAAATTCATCGAGACCGTGATCACCTCATTGCCCGGCCCCACTCCAGCAGCCAGCAATGCGAGACGGAGCGCCGATGCGCCACTGTTAACGGCGCTGCAACAAGCGACGCTGCAGTAATCCGCGAAGCGTTTCTCGAAAGAACCCGCTTCACGTCTCCACGTATGCCGTTCGTCTCGAATTGCACGCGCGATCGCAACGTCGATTTGCGATCCGACCGTCCGAGCCTGTGCTTTCAAATCCAAGAAGGGTATCAAATCGTTAGTCTCGCCTCTGGAGGGTTCGGCGGCCTCACGTTCGCGCAGGCATATCTTGCCATATGCCCCGAGTATCGATGACGTCGAGATGACGACGTTCGGCTAGTGGAACCATCTTGAATTCGTCGTGGTCGACAAGGAGAAGGGCGATCTCACACGTGCGCAATGCTTGGTCGATGCTCAAGAATTCGGGCCGGTAGTCGGCAAGTTCGGGCGGCAACCGCCGCAGATTCGGTTCGACAAACTTGATGCGCTCCCCGTACTTCTTCGCGAGGTGTACTGCGATTTCCATCGCCGGACTTTCGCGCAGATCATCGACATTTGCCTTGAACGTCAGCCCGCAGCAAGCCACGTTTGCGTATGGATGATCGTCGATCAGAGCCTCGGCTCGCTTAATAATGCTTTCCGTCTTGGCAATGTTGACCTCGCGGCTCGCCCGCATGAGGCGCGCGAGGTCCGGCGCCGAGTCGATGATGAACCACGGATCGACGGCAATGCAATGACCACCCACACCTGGTCCCGGTCGCAACACAGTCACGCGAGGATGACGGTTGGCAATATCGATAACCTCCCAAACATTGATGTCGAACCTGTCGCAGATCAATGAGAGCTCATTGGCAAATGCAATGTTCGTGTCGCGGAACGCGTTCTCCGTGAGTTTGACCAACTCGGCTGCGCGGGCGGTGGTTGCAACGCAGGCGCCCCGAACGAACATCTTATAGAAGCGCTGAGCCCGCCGAGTGCAGGCAGGGGTCACTCCCCCGATGCATCGGTCATTGTTGATGAGTTCACTCAAGATCCTCCCTGGCAATACGCGCTCCGGACAATAAGCGACGTAGATCGCACCATCCTCATGACCGTTGACACCAAGTCTCAGGTCTGGCCTGCGTTCGCTGATCCGCTTGGCGATTCCTTCAGTCGTTCCGATCGGCGAGGTCGATTCGAGAATGACGAGATTTCCCGGTCGAAGCAGATCCAGTATGGACTCCACCGCGGTATTCACATTGGACAAATCCGGCCGATTGTTTCCGTCAATAGGTGTGGGTACCGCGATTATGAAGACGTCGGCGGCTTGCGGTTCGCTTGATGTCGTCAACGCTCCGCTCGACACCACCTTGGAAACGAGACCATCAAGATCTGGCTCCGAAATGTGAATGGATCCGGAACCAACCGTCCTGACCACATATTCCTTTGTGTCCACCCCAACCACCTGCAGGCCGCGGCTGGCTATCAGCGCGGCTGTCGGCAAGCCGATGTAGCCAAGTCCGATGACAGCAACTTTATGAAATTCAGGCATCAAGAAGCACCTTCACGATCCGCTCGCTGGCCCGCCCGTCACCGAAGGGATTATGGGAGCGAGCCATAGCCGAATAAGTCCCATCGTCGTCAAGAAGACGGAATGTTTCGTGGACGATCCTATCGTAGTTCGCGCCGACCAATCGTGCGGTGCCAGCCTCAACGCCCTCCGGACGTTCCGTCGTGTCGCGCATAACAAGGACAGGCTTTCCGAACGTCGGCGCCTCTTCTTGCACGCCTCCTGAGTCAGTGAGCACCAAATACGACAGCGACAGAAGGCTGACAAAATCGGTGTACTCTTGGGGAGAAATGAGTACCACACGCGGGTGATCGGCGAGCCGGCTCGCGAACACGTCGCGAACGTTCGGGTTCGGGTGAACCGGAAGCACGACGGCAACGTCCTCCCTGCTCAGGATTGTCTCCAGTGCATTGACGACGTTGAAAACCCCCCCGCCGAAGTTCTCGCGACGATGGCAAGTGACTAGGATAATGCGGCGATTGCCGTGGTGCTTCTTGATTCCATCCCAGCGAGACGACAGCTGCGGATCGGCCTCCACCATGGCTTTCGCGAGGATCAGCGCGTCAACGACCGTATTTCCAGTAACATGAATGCGATCCTTGGAGACGTTCTCCGCCCGCAGCGCTCTCGCAGCACGCTCGGTCGGCGCGAAATGCTGATCGGCGATCGAGCCGACAATCTTGCGGTTCACCTCCTCGGGCCAAGGTGCGAAGATATCTCCACTACGCAGTCCGGCCTCGACATGCGAGACCGGAACGCGGTGATAGTAAGACGCCAACGCACCTGCCATAGCAGTCGCAGTGTCGCCCTGGACGATCACTCTGGTGGGCCTCACCCTCTCCAGCACTTCTCCGATCTGCGCCAATAGCCGGCCGGTTAGACTATCGAGCGTCTGATTCACGGTCATGACGTCGAGATCGAAATCGGGGACCACCTTGGCCACCTTGAGAACCTGGTCGAGCAATTCCCTGTGCTGCGCTGTCGCGCAGACCGTGAGGGCGATGTCCTTGTTCTTTTCGGCCTTGAGCCGGTTGATGACCGGAAACAGCTTGATCGCTTCCGGCCTGGTTCCTAACAGGATGAGAAAATGCTTTCGCAACGCCTCACCCTCCGATCCGACCGGCCCCGGGGGGCAGCGCACTGTACATGCCAGGCGCCCGTCTAAGTGCCTGCCACATGAACGCTTGCGTCAAGATTCCTGCAAATAGCGTGTTCGTCCTGGCATACCGCCACCACATCCGCCTGGGCTCCTGATAGATGCGGTACAACCATTCGAGGCCGAGTTGCTGCATGCGAGTGGGGGCTCGCAAAACTGAGCCCGCGAGAACGTCGAACCCGCCGCCCACGCCCATGATGAACGGTACGCCGAGTTCGTCGCGGTGGGCCGCAAGAAAACGTTCCTTCCGCGGCGTGGGCATGCCGATGAACAGGCAGTCAGCGCCACTGGACCGAATATCGCGGACGACCTCGTTCTCCTGCTCGCTGGAAAAATAACCGTGCCTCAACCCAGCAAAGACAAGCGAAGGGTGTTCGTCCCGAACACGCTGCGCCGCCTGTTGCACGACGGCGGGTGAGGCTCCCAGAAAATACGGTCGGAAGCCCTCTTCCGCGCACACTTTCAGCAACTCGCTGAGTAGATCTACGCCGGTGACTCGCGACGTTGCCGGGAGACCAAGCACACGCGATCCCCAAAGGATTCCCATGCCGTCGATTCCGACAATGTCGCTGTTGGCGACATCAGCGGCAAGCACTGGATCGGACCGCATGTTGACGAACTTCGCTACGTTGAGCGCCACATGCTGTAGACGCTGACGGTTTCGCATGGCCTTACGAGCAAGGTCGACAGTCTCTGCCATGGTCAAGATATCGATGGGGCACCCCAGAAAGTAGGCACGCATGGGTTCCTCCCCCGGCCATAATTCGCTTTGAGCGAAAAGACCGCTTTCCAAATTGAACTTAAATAATACCGAGATAATAATGATGGGGATTTTATTTGCAAGTTATATTGATATTATATTTTGACCTTAAATACGAGACCGACAGTACCCGTAAGTGGCCGAGTCGTGGCCACGGACGGCGGAGGCAATTAAATGGACATTAAATGCTGGGCAATCTCAGTGATTGTTCCCCATTTGAATCAGCCAAGCGCGCTGAAAACATGCCTGGCCAGTCTCGAGGCGCAGAGCATTCCCCGGGATTCGTTCGAGATCATTGTCGTTGACAACGGCTCCGCAATCTTGCCGACCGACGTCCTCGCTCAATATCCGCTCGTACGACTGTTGTGCGAGGCGCGGCCCGGGCCTGGACCGGCGCGCAACACCGGAGTTGCCGCTGCGAGCGGCGAGGTGCTTGCCTTCATTGATGCCGATTGCAGGGCACATCCGGATTGGCTGAGCAGCGTGTGGCGCTCACTGCATTCGTTGCCGCCTCGAACGGTGCTCGGAGGGGACGTCCGCATCTGGCAGGGCACGAAGCCGCGCCTGGATGCCATCGCGGCCTACGAGAGCGTCTTCGCCTATCGCTTCAAGCTCTATATCGAGCGCGATGGCTATTGCGGCACTGGCAACATGGCGATGCTTCGCCGGGATTTCCATTGCGTCGGTCCGTTCGCAGGGATCGACGTGGCGGAGGATATGGAGTGGGGACAACGCGCGCAGCGTGCCGGGCTTCAATTTCGATATACCCCGGAAATGATCGTCTTCCACCCGGCCAGGAGCTCTCTCCGGGAGCTCTATGTCAAGTGGGACCGACAGCTTCTGCACTACCGGAACATGGCCGACGGTAAGCCGGCATGGAGATTGCGCTGGATCGCACAGGCCCTGCTTGTGCTGGCTTCGCCCGCTCCGGGCATCATCACGATCTTAAGGAGTGACCGGCTCTACGGTATCGGAGCCCGCACCAAAGCTATCGCAGTCATGTGTGCCGTAAGAATGCACCGGGTCATAACAATGCTGTCGCTGTTGCGCAATCGGCGAACCGTCGCCTGGAACCGTTAGCACAAGCATTCGCGCCCACGGCGTCAGGCCGGTATCGGCACCTTGCCAAAGGCCGAGTTGTGGGTCAGTTCCAGTAAGTCACCTCGCTGACCGAACGACCACAATATCCAACCCAGTTCGTAGCTACGGCATTCCAGCCGAAGTCCGAGACCGGCATTTTCAATTAGCCCGGACTCGTGTCCGGAGTAGGCATTTTTGATTGCGCGCAGCATCCTGGGCGCTCTCGTTGTCAGCTCCCGCTTTCGAAGCTGAGATCGGATAGTCAGCCCGAGATCGGGCACCAGCATCGAGCGGCGAAGCTGGTTCTTGCCCAATACCCAATTAAATCCCTTGACTAAGGCATCCCGTGCTCCCCGAACCCGATAGCGCTCTGCCCATTCGAGCAATGCCGGAGCCATGCCATACTGGTGCACCGAGTAGACTTCGTAAAAATCAAGCACGCGCCCACCGGCCGCATCGAAGAACCAGGGCCACTCGCCGTCGGGGCCCTGAAGGGCAATCAACCTGCGCACGCAGGCGTCTGCCATGGCGAGTGCGGATGACTCCCCTGCGAATTCACCGTAGTGATAGCACGCAATTGAGAGATAGATCTGCGTCGCGAACGAAGCGAAGCGCCGCCGAAGTCCCGATGCTGCGTCGAAGAACAGCCCTGATCCGGTGTAAAATCGCTCCTGGAGAAAGCGATACAGCGGAGCGGCGAAAGGCGCCCACTCCTTGCCACCGGCCCTGGCCTGAGCCACCACACCCGTCAATAACATACCCAAATCCTGGGCCCGAAACGTCTTCCACCCCGCCTGATCACTCAGGAGCGCCTTCACTTCACGCCTAACTTGCTCGGGCAGCTCGAGGCTGAGTTCTGCGGAAGCCCAAAGCGCCATGCCGAGTGCATACTTTGGCACCGAAAGGACCGTGAGCTGGGCCGCATTCCGATAGAATGTTTCCGATAGATTGATGCTGCGAGGAACCTCCTTTATCCTCGACATTCCGAGCAGAACGTTAAGCGTGTAGAACACATCGCTGCACCGTAAAGACTCGTTGGGCGAAGCGCGCCCGTCCAGATGGTAAATGTGTGACCAGCAGCCGTGTTCAGGTAGCCAACACCGCTCCAATCCTCTGAGCGCATAGCGCACCAGCGGGGAATTTTGCGAAAAATCGGGCATCAAAGTCTCACTCTTGATCGAGCTGATATTCATCGAAGAACCATGAGTTAACTCGTTCCAATGTCTGCGGATGATTCAGCCCGGGACTCAAGTCAGGAGAGACCCGATCTCGCGTAAATACTGACCGTAACCACTCTTCTCCAACGGCCGCGCCAACTCTTCGATCTGGTCACGCTCGATGAAGCCCTGCCTCAGCGCAATTTCCTCAAGACAAGCAACCTTCATTCCCTGGCGCTTTTCGAGGGTCTGCACGAACATAGCCGCATCGATTAGCGACTCCACTGTTCCGGTATCTAGCCAAGCAAACCCCCGTCCCATCCGCTCGACATGGAGCGCCTTGGCCGAAAGATACCGCATCTGCAGATCGGTGATCTCGAGTTCTCCGCGCGACGACGGCTCGATGCGCCGTGCGTAGCGCACGACGTTGTTGTCGAAGAAATAGAGACCCGTGATCGCCCAGTTCGAGCTCGGCTGCTTCGGCTTCTCCTCGATTCGCAGCGGGCGATCGCCCTCATCGAACGTAACGACGCCATACCTCTGCGGATCTCGTACATGATAGGCGAAAACGGTTGCACCTTCCTCACGTCCAGCGGCCCTTGCGAGCATTTCGCTCAGGCCGTCGCCAAAGAAGATGTTATCTCCAAGCACCATCGCAACGCGATCGCTCCCGATGAAGTCTGCGCCAACAATGAACGCATCCGCCAGACCGGCGGGTCGGGGCTGCTCGGTATAACTGAGCCTCACTCCCCATTGACTGCCGTCCCCCAGTAAGCGCTCAAACTGACACCGATCTGATGGCGTGGTTATGATAAGAATCTCGCGCACGCCTGCCAGCATCAGCGTCGACAAGGGATAGTAGATCATCGGCTTGTCATAGATGGGCAGTAGCTGCTTGCTGACCGCTCTCGTGATTGGATACAGTCGAGTTCCGCTGCCCCCAGCCAGCACAATTCCTTTCAGCATCGATGCTACCTTCCACGAGTTGTTCGAGACAAGTTTCGAGAGAACAACGCCATAACGGCAATCGAATGCCTAAGACGCGTTCGGCCTTGGATGAATCGAGGCGCGAATTCCGCGGCCGTCGCGCGGCCGTCTGGTACTGTTCGCTCGTGATCGCCTCAAGTTGCGGCACTCGGATTCCGCGACGAGCGAGCAAGTCGAAAATCGCTTGGGCAAACCCATGCCAAGTCGTCTCACCTTGTCCGGCAAGATGAAAGATGCCGACCATGGCTCTACGATCGTGAGTTAGCGGGCGCGCCGAGAGCTGAAGGATCGCCGACGCAAGGTCGAGCGCGGAAGTTGGATTTCCGCATTGATCCTGAACGACTCTGACGACCGGATGCGATTCACAGAGCCGCAGCATCGTCCGAACGAAGTTGTTGCCATGGGGACTATATAGCCATGAAGTGCGAATTACCGTTGCGAGCGGGTGAGCCGCTAGAACGGCAGCTTCGCCAGCGAGCTTCGATGCGCCGTACACATTCATTGGCGCAGGAACATCGCTTTCCTCGTAAGCATCCAGCTTTGTGCCGTCAAAGACATAGTCGGTTGAGACGTGGATGAACGGTATATTCATTCGCCATGCGACGTCGGCCAACGCGGCCGCTGCGTCGCGATTAATGCTGAATGCCCTTGCTACTTCCGATTCTGCTAGGTCCACCGCCGTGTAAGCGGCAGCGTTGATGATCAAGGACGGCGCGAATGGATCGACCGCTCGGCGGAGTTCCCCATGAGCCTCCAGATTGAATTCGTTGCGTCCAAGGCAGACCACGGGAATACTGTGCAGCACCGCGAGGTCATGAAGAGACCTTGCCAACTGACCGTTGCGACCAGCAATCAAAATGGGCCTTTCCGTCATTTTTAGCCTCAATGTTGTGTAGCGAGGAGCCCTAGACGCGAGCCGTCATAAACCCCGCTGCGGGCACGCTCCCACCACGCGCGACTCTCGAGATACCATACGACTGTTTCGGTCAGCCCCTGCTCGAACGTCCTAGTGGGCCGCCAGCCAAGCTCACGGCGGGCTTTCGATGCGTCAATCGCGTAGCGGACATCGTGTCCCGGACGATCCGGCACAAAGGTAATCATCGATCGTCTCGTTGCCGGGCCGGGATACAATCTGTCGACGACGTCGCAGATCTGGGTAACGACGTCGAGGTTGGAGCGTTCGCTATCGCCGCCGAAATTGTATTTCTCGCCGGGCTTGCCTTCCGACAGAAGCGTGATCAACCCTGCCGCATGATCTTCAACATGCAGCCAGTCGCGTACGTTTCGGCCGTCGCCGTACACCGGCAGCGGCTTGCGCTCGATCGCATTGAGAATCATCAAGGGAATGAGCTTCTCTGGAAATTGAAAGGGACCGTAGTTGTTCGAGCAATTCGAGACGATGACCGGCAGGCCATAGGTCTTGAACCATGCAAGCGCGAGATGATCCGAGGCTGCCTTGCTCGCTGAATAGGGCGAGCTCGGCTGGTAAGGCGTTTCCTCCCGGAAGTAGTCGGCAAGCCCGAGTGAGCCGTAGACCTCGTCTGTCGAGACATGAACGAAGCGAAACCGCTTTCGTCGTGGCACCGAGAGGCCTTCATAGTACTTTCTGGCGACTTCCAATAACGTGTAGGTGCCCACGATATTCGTGGCAATGAAAGCGGCCGAGCCGGTGATCGAGCGGTCGACGTGACTCTCGGCTGCGAGGTGAATGACCGCGTCAGGCTGGTAGCTGCTGAACACGAAATCCATGGCCTCGTGGTCGCAGATATCCTGCTGCTCGAACAAGTATGACGTCAGCCCCTCGATAGACGCCAACGAGGCTGAGTTGGCCGCATAGGTCAACTTGTCGACATTGATCACTGCGGCGCCCTTCTGCAGCACCAAGCTGCGGCACACTGCAGAGCCGATAAATCCCGCTCCCCCGGTCACCAGAACGCGCATTTGACCGCTCTCCGTCACTCGAAAATGGCCGTAAGCTGGTCCAGCCTGGGCAGGGACCTATCTTTTGGCGACACTTTGGCCTCGACTGTCGTCACCGGCCACTCGATCGCCAGTACCGGATCGGCCCAATAGAGCCCTCCGTCATGACTTGGAGCGTAGACTTGGTCGACCTTGTAGAACACGACGGTATCAGGCTGCAGCGTGCAGAAACCGTGCGCAAAGCCTTTCGGGACAAGCAGTTGCTCACCCGTCTTGCTATCAAGCTTGACGGCTATATGCTTTCCGAAGGTCGCCGAGGAACGCCGAAGATCAACCACGACATCCAGAATAGCGCCGCTTAGCACTCGTATTAGCTTGGCCTGGGCGAACGGCGGTCGCTGGAAGTGCAAGCCCCGGACCGTCCCAACCTTATCTGAGCTGGATTGATTGTCCTGAACGAAATCGACGAGAATCCCTTTCTCTGCGAACGCAGATCGCCGAAACGTCTCACAGAAGTAACCCCGGTCGTCGGATACTCGATCCGTTTGAATGATCTTAATATCTGGGATCTCTAAACACCGTACTTCCAGCATGAAAACGTCCTCCGGTACGTGGTGCTCAGTCCCGCCAGAAGGCGCAACGAGGTCTTCAAAGCACCGTTCGAAGTTGCTCTCGTCGAAACTGCTCTCGCCGTTGTCATTCGGACCGTCATGATGGGCGCTCGCACATGCCGCGCGGCTGCAGCGCGGGAGGAATTCGAGGCCTCGAGCCGACTCGCACCGCCTCGCCATGCCTGCGAACACGCGGTCCATTCAAGGCGTTCGACTGTCGTTGAATGATCGGGGAGACCGACACGCTCCTTACCTTCCCGATCAGTCCCGTCGGGCTACCCTTTAACCACAAAAATTCAAATCTCATTTAATTCCGTTCGCTGATTTTGTCGGGCGCGCAGCGGCGACACCGCGCAAATTGACCAAAAGGCCCTTCCGCCATTAATATCCGAATAACATTTAATTTGGCAATCATATTTTTCTGGGTTATATTCATTTAATAAATCATATACCGAACGCTCGCATGCGGGCGACCAAACCGACGTGCTCCCGACCCAGACAGGTACCCCATGCTTCAGAGCAATCTCCTACAGACCGACAGAACACGCTTGCCTCTGGGCGGCCAGGCCCAGTCGAACCAGATCAACAGCGGGGGAATCGGCGATCTCGTCAAGTTCGCGGTCACCTTTGCAAGGCGTCGATATCTTATGATCATCGTCACCGCGGCTCTCGTATTCGCAGCCGCGATGCTCTACCTGCGGTTCGCTCCCCCCACCTACACGGCTCAAGTACAAATCCTGCTATCGAATCCGAGAGCTCAGTTCGTTCAGCAACAGTCACTCCTTCCAGAGCCCGTCGTCGATGCGGCCCAGATCGAAACGCAGCTGCAGATGATAAGGTCGCGAGGAATTGCAGCGGCAGTCATAACGCAGCTGGATCTCGCTAACGATCCGGACCTTACCGGTTCACGGTGGTCCTTCAGCTCGCTACTGCATCGTATTCGAAACCGCGGTCAGCAGCCGGAGCACGATTCGAAGGCTGATACGCCCAGGGAAGGCGCGATCGCCGCGTTGCTGGATCGGCTCACCGCGTACAGGATCGGATATAGCAAGATCATCGAGATCAGCTACAGTTCGAGCAACGCGCAACGCGCGGCGGAGATCGCCAATGCCGTGGCTGACGCGTACATTAACGACCAGATGAATGCGAAATTCGAGGCCACGCGAACGGCAGCCAGTTGGTTGCAGGAACGTCTCCAAAAACTCAATGAGCAAGCACTGACGGCCGAACGCGCCGTGAACGCCTATAAGTCTCAGAACAATATCGTCTCGACCGGCGGAAAATCGATTGACGAACAGCCCGTCAACGATCTCAACGCTCGATTGGTAGCTGCCCGAACCCAGACCTCGGATGCACAGGTCAAGTTCAACCGCTACGACGCGGTCCTACGCGCCAATGCAGCTGGCTCCTCCACCATCAGCGCTCCTGACGCGGCGAGCGCCGATGTCCTCCAGAGCTCGATCATCAATACGCTTCGCCAGCAATATCTCGAGTTGTCACGTCGCGAAGCCGATTGGTCAGCCCGGTTCGGCCGCGACCATTTGGCGGTCGTCAACCTGCGGACTCGGATACGCGACATTCGCACATCCATCCTCGAAGAAGTTAAGAGGCTCGCTGAAACCAGCAAGAACGAATTGGAAGCTGCTCAGCAGCGGCAGCAGGAACTCGAGAAGCAACTTGCTCGGGCCGTCTCGCAATCCCGCCTGACGAACTCAGCAGAACTGACCATACGGGAGTTGGAGAGCCGAGCGAAAAGTCTGCGCGCCATGCATGAGGCGTTTCTGCAGCACTCCATGGGGGCTACTCAGCAGGAGACATTTCCGATTTCGGAAGCACGGTTGGTATTTGCCGCCGCACCGCCAGAGCGCAAAAGCAAGCCGAAGGCAAACTTGGTGCTCGGCTTCGGCCTAGCCGCCGGACTCGCACTCGGGATCGGCTTGGCTCTTCTGAGAGATGTTTTGGACAGAGTATTCCGTACGTCCTCACAGGTGGAGGCCGCACTGGAGCTACCGTGCTTGTCGCTGGTCCCCGTACTGTCGCCCCCGAAGGCGCAGAAGTCGACGGTCCGATCGCAGCAATCGGATGAGGATCTGCGATCACGCACGATGTCAAATGTACCGACGCTCCACCGAGCCGTCATCGGAATGCCCCTCTCCCGCTTCACGGAAGCCATCCGTTCGATCAAGCTTGCTATAGACCACACACCCGCAAAAGCGTCGAACCAGGTGATCGGAATCACGTCGGCTCTGCCAAATGAAGGCAAGACGACGATTGCAGCCTCTCTAGCTCACCTCATAGGACATAGCGGTAAGCGAGCTATCGTCGTCGATTGCGACCTTAGAAACCCTTCACTCTCTGCGGCTATGGCTCCGAAAGCTGCATTCGGTTTACTCGAGGTGGCGAACGGAAAGCGTTCGCTCGAAGAAGCGCTGTGGCACGACCCCAGAACCAATCTCGCATTCTTGCCAGCCGTCCGGCGTGGCCCCCTCCTTCATACGAGCGAGATTCTTTCCGCCGAAAACATAAGCAAGCTATTCGATCGTTTGCGGCAGACCTATGACTACGTCATAGTGGATTTCCCACCACTCTCGCCTCTGGTAGATGTGCGCGTCACTGCGCCGTTGGTCGACTGTTACGTTCTCGTCGTCGAATGGGGACGAACGAAAATCGATGTGGTTCAGCATGCCCTGCATACTGCGCCGACCATCTCCGATTCCTTGATCGGTGTCGTCCTTAACAAGACCGACATAAGGGCAATGGCACGATACGACGCTCACCGGAGTGATTACTACGATGACAGCCACTACATCAGATATGGCTTGTCGGACTCTTAGGATGCCCCTCTGACATACCGGACCAAACGATGGAGTCAGCGCCTTCTGCAATATGCTCTCCGTTTTGAGCGGGTCAGAGTCAGAGATGGTGTAAAATGGTCGTCCAGTCTACAATGCTCGCTGTGCCTGCGGCCATTGCTCCGGCTTTGGCCGTGGTCGAGAACCTACTGGGTCCAGGGGTGCTATCGGGCGTTCTTGCGGCCGCTATACTGGCCGTCGGCCTCTTCTCCACGTCGTCAACTCTCGCCTCCTTCGCGAACCTTCTGCGGCCCCTCTTCATTCTGGCTCTTGCCGCACCCGCGCTTTGGATCGCATTGCAAGTTGTTCCGATCCCGTTCCGCGGCCTCGGAAATCAGATCTGGGCGACCGCGTCGGCAGCCCTACACCAACCTCTCGCGGACAGGTTCTCAGTTGATGTACGCGAGACGATACTGGCGCTATCACATTACAACCTTGTTCTCGCCGTGGCCCTCGTCACCGCCGTCGTTTCCCTGGACAAGCAGCGGGCGGCGCAGGTCCTCTATGTCCTTGTATCGATCACCGCGGTCATCTGCATATTTTCTATATGGAGAAACAACAACCCGAGTGGCTCCTGGCTCGCCGAACAAGTTTGGACTGGTTCGACCGCGGCGGCACTTGGTGTCCTTCTCTCCACTGCAATGGCTATCCGTGCGGTCGACCAGTTGCGCCGACCTAGACGGTCCCCTCGCTCGCCGACAGGACCGCTAGCCATTCTTAGCTGCGCAATTCTGTCATTGATCGTCTCCGTTGTGGCGATCGCGCTTTGTAGCGGCTCGGCCGCGCTGATTGCCGTTCTGCTCGGAGTGACAAGCATCCTCACGGTGGTCGCAATTCGCAAATGGTTCTTTGGCCTGTGGGGCAGAGCTGGCGTTCTCGCGACCGCCACCATGTTGTTCGTCGCCAGCTTCACTTTCATTCCGATCAATCGGAATGCTGACCTGACGATTGCCTTATCGACGCAAACTCGGGCCGCAACCGAGCGGATGCTACAGGACGCTCACCCGATCGGGACCGGTGCAGGCACGTTTATTGCGCTTCTGCCGATTTATGGGGACGTTGGCATGGCCGCAATGCGCGAACAGCCGACCGCCGCCGCGGCGGTCGCGGTCGAAATGGGACGTACGTTCCTCTGCGGCCTGTTGATAGTCACTGTCATCAGCGCCTGCATCTTGTTCAGGCGCGCCTTATCTCGCAATCACGCTTACCTATACCCAGCCGTCGGCGCAGGCGGTTCCGTATCGTTGATAATACTGGCCTTTGCCGAAAATAGCCTTTTTGATTTATGGACATCACTGTTGGTGGCGGCGGTCTACGGCTTGGCTTTTGCTCAAAGCCTGTCCGGTACAATTCGTGATCTGGAGTCCGTTGAGCTGCGGCAGCTTACGCAGGAATCCAGCGACAGAACCACGGCAGCGCAGCGAACCTCGCCAGCCATCTTCGCTTCCCCATGGACTCTGACCCGCATTGCTCTGACAATGATCGGATTGCTGTTGGCCGCGCAAGCAGCTTGGATGGTCTCGCAAAGCTGGCCCTTTGGTGATCGCCCCTCAATTGCAACGGTTGCGGGTTCGAACGAAGCCTGGACCTCAGCGCTCCAATCCAGCCGCGAGAATGTAGCCACTGCGACTGCGCGCCTTAAGTCTGACAAGGCCACGGACCCGCAGAACACCGGCCGGTCCGCGGACTTGAATGCTCTTTCTGCGGTGCTGGAATACTCACCCCTTCGAGGCGACGTTTGGCTCAGGCTTGCGGCGCTTTCAAAGCGGCACCCGGCGGCCTATGACACGACAAGCTTACTTAAGATGTCCTACTATACTGCACCAAACGCGCTGGATCTTATTCCGTTACGGCTTTCCGTCGCTCTCAGCACTGATGCTGCGATCAAGGAGCCTGAGCTTCGGGATCTTATCCGGCGCGACCTTAAAGTTGCCGTGACCGGCCAGACCGCACTCGGGCCAGCCATCGCCGCCGCCTACCAGTCGGCATCGGCAGACGGCAGGGCACTTGCAGAGAGCTCGATTTCGGAGCTCGACCCAAGCTACGTCCAGAAACTGCGCCCGCGAGGCCCTTAGCCGTTTTCAACAGTGCGCCCGATCACACCCAGATTGGTCCTGATTGATATCGTGGCACGCTTTAGAGACTCCGATTAAATTTATCGAATCGCAACGAATACAGATTGATTTAATATGTTTAAATTTATAGTATATTAATTATTAACCACCTGGGTTCCCTGTTGGTTAGCCATGAATTTTATCAACCGGCATATCGGCGACCATGAGAGCGACCTAACTCTCGTCAGCTCACAATCGTCCATTACTGATGAAGGCAAATGGCCCGTCCGGTACGACTCGGTCGAACTTGTAACGATCTGCGCCGATATAGCGACCATTCTCTTCGCCGGCTTCCTGTCCGCGCTTCTTTCACCCGCCAGCCCGGCACCAGCTGGCCTAGCCCAGACATGCGCCTACGCGGCAGCAGCATCAGTATCTTTTGTCTACATTCTGAAAGGCAGGGGACTGTATCGGCCGACCGAACTCCTCGTACTCCGAAGCCAAGTTCGCGCCATTTGCCTCACGTGGATCTTGTTGCATGTCCTGGTCGCCGCTGTGGAGATGCTCGATGACAATCCACAGTTCTTCCGAGGTACCGGCCTCCTGTTTGCGGCACTCGGCCTGGCATCTTTGATTACGCAACGGTACGTTGCCAGGATACTGCTAATAAGATGCTTCAGTGGCAGGAGGTTCGCTCGGACGAATCTCGTACTGATCACCGATCAGCCGCCCTCGGCTCATGCTGGCCTGTCGGAGACCCTCGCGGTCCTCGGCTATCGCGTTAAGGGCCGCTTTGGTTTGCCCGCGATGGGCTCGGACCCTGGTTCCAGAAAACGGCTCAGCTCCCGCGTGATCGAACATATTCGTAATTCCGAAGTCGATAAAATCGTGCTGGAGGCCAATCCGGAACGTTGGGCCGAGCTTCGTGCCTTTATCGCCGACCTGAGGGTGCTACCATTTCCTATCGTGTTCGTCCCCGTTGGTGCTGCATCCGAACTGCTTCGACATCCGACGAGGAGCCTGGGAAGTGCCGCTTGCGTAGAGATCCAGCCCGGCCCACTCACCGCAATCGAGCGCGCAAGCAAGCGAATAGTTGATATTATCGGCGCGGGACTTGCTTTGACAGTCTTTGCACCATTGCTCGCGATGGCTGCGGTCGCGATCAGATTAGATTCTCCCGGCCCGATCCTCTTCAAGCAACAAAGATGCGGCTTCAATGGCCGAATATTTTCCATCCGAAAGTTTCGGACGATGCATGTGCTCGAGAATGGGCCTGTCGTCGTTCAGGCAACGCCTCTTGACCCTCGCATCACCAGGGTCGGCAGATGGCTACGGCGAACGAGCTTCGACGAGCTGCCGCAGCTGTTGAATGTCCTCGACGGCAGCATGTCACTGGTAGGCCCGCGCCCCCATGCCGTGGCCCACGACGGACAGTTCGACAAGCTCGTCCGGAAGTACGCCTTCCGGCGCCGAGTGAGACCCGGATTGACCGGATGGGCTCAAATCCATGGCTGCCGTGGACCAACGCCTACAGCGACCATGGTTGAGAGACGTGTGGAGTACGATCTCTGGTACATCGACAATTGGAGTCTTCGGCTTGATCTCGAGATCCTGCTTCGGACTCCTCTTGAGGTTTTGCGGGGTCGCAATGCCTGTTGAGTTGCATTGCTCTTGGCGGCCGCCCGGCAAATCCCTTTTCAGCCGCGCGAGAGCGGATGGTGCGATCGGATCAAATCACGCCCGTTGCCGGACCCTCGAATTTGTTTCGCCCAAACGGAACTCCTCGATTTTGCGGCCCGACTTTATAGCTGCAACCAGCCATCGTGGCCGCTTTCCCCGACCCGACCAGGTTTCGGACGTCTGAGGATTGCGGTATTTCGGGAGCACTCGCGGATATTTGCGTCTGGGCTTTCCGGTAGGCGAAATTTCGGGTCCCGTTGAGGAATTGGCAAAAGTGCCCATACCGCCCCCGAGCACCGCCAGCCGCTTCTCTAGTTCCTGCTTTTCAGCCTTAATCCGGGCTGATAAAATTCCGCTGATTTCCTCATGAAGCGACCAAAGATCGTCGAGGGACATTGCTTCTAGTTCAAGCTTCTTAGTCGTCATGCGAGCATCCTGTAGTTGCGCCCATTTGATACCGCCCCGGTTGATTAATCAAGTCCGAGTGTCAGCTTTCCTTAAAAAATGTATGGAACCGAACCGAAATTCGCGATCCACTTAACTAAGTAATCGGCGCTAATCAAGGCGGAAAAATAAGCTATCCGCAGAATTTAATCGCGGGGAAGCGACTTCGTGTCGTCATACGTGGAGCGCGCCCCAGGCAAGCGGCGTTTCCAAAAATGAAGGAATGAATTAGACGGGCCGCACGGCTAATCTGCCACGCCGCATTCGCAGCGAATGTGCGCGGCGGGCGAGGCGGCCTTTCCCCCTTCTGGGGAAACTTCTTATGATGCGCCCTTCCGTCAGCTGCAACTGGAGGCGAATAGCCTCGATGTCGCTGAGCGCGCGTCGTCGAAGCTCAATTTGCTCCTTCAGAGCCCGCACGTCCGTCAATGCAGCCGAGGGAACGATAAACCGGCTGATCGAGCTTTCGAGACGTCTGAGAGGGTAATCGACAATATCCATTTTGCTCTTGCGCCTACCGCCACTTTTTGCTCACTCGTCGAGCCAATTTAATAAAATAATTCTCGCAATAATTATTAAATAATATACTATTTATTTATTGTTGCGTCAATTGAAGCGCCGACTTTGGTCCATCGCTTCATTCGCCGCTCGAACAACGATACTCGAAAGGTGAGGATGATGGACCAGGGGTCAGGCAAACGGTGACGAGAATGCTGCATCGGCAAGATCTCGAAGCCATGGACTTTGAAGAACTTTGGCTCCTCCACGAGGAGCTAACAAAGATACTTGCCGAAAAGATCACGGCCGAGAAGCGGGAACTCGAGAAGCGCCTTGCGCAGCTCAACCAGCCGGAGCAGTTGGCCGCAGCTGAAAGCGGTGCCGCCGAGACGGGAGCGGGCCAGCCGCCGCGCCGCAAATACCCGAAGGTCGTGCCGAAATACTTCAATCCACTCCAGCCGACGGAGACTTGGTCGGGACGCGGTAAACAGCCTCGCTGGCTGGTTGCGGCGCTCCAATCAGGGCACACGCTCGAAGAGTTCAGGATCCGCGAGAACAGCGAATCGTCTGATCGGAATGCTGGTGGTCGAGGGCATTCCTAGCTCCGCGCAACTGCACAGATTTAGATTACCTGAAACGTTTCGGCCCCTGCGGATTCCGGAAGCCATATGCCAGACCTGGTTAGGTTCCGGACCGCAGCTGATTGAAAACCGTCCCGTGCATGAAATCTGCCGCCAATCCCTCGAAAGCGCTCGTCTGACCGTCGCTGGCTTTAGACCTTTCCCACACGAACCGCGGTGGCCGTCCTCAACAAAAACTGTAAGGTGGCCGCTCTTGGCATGGACCACAATCCAGGCCGGTGCACGCTGGTTTGCGTATAGCGGGTGACCGCCTCCCTCCGGTAATTTCCGAGATCCAGGAACGTCATTGCGAGGAAGGGCACACGTGTGGCCGGGAAGCGTGCTTGCATCAATTGTCGCATGAACTGCAGACGAGGAATCAGTCGGGAGCGCATCGAGTACGGGACTTCGACCCCGAGCAGCACAGCGAGAGCGAGCAACTGGGTTTCGACCGCGTTCTTCATCAATTCGCCTGAAACATGCGAAGCAAGCTCCTTCCAGTCCAGGCCCTCGACGGAATTGTTCAGGTCGCGCAACTCAACAAGATGCCGCAGATCGAGGTCGCCAAGCCAATAACCGTAGTCTTGGAACTGATCATGAATGATCAACATGAGCGCTCGGTAGGTTGGGGTTGGAATATATACGCTTGCCCGACCCAGCAGCGCAGGAACACAATGATTTAGCGCATGTCCGGAGCTATGGTAGAGATACGCCGGGCCGGGAGCGGCCCCCTGCAGATCGATAGTTCCGACATCGCGCGACCGGTTCAGGTCGACGTGCCATCTCTCGCCTTCGGGAGGAGCCTGGTGACATATTCCATAGCCAATCGCGCCTAGCGCGGCGACTGCACGTTCAGTTTCGTCCGGCATGACCATAATATCCAGATCGCACATCAGCCGAACGCCTCGTCGCTCCTTGGGCGTGGTAGCCAGTGTCGCTGCCCCCTTGAGCAACACCGGCGTAACTCCCTGGCCGTTCATCGCAACGACTGCTTCTTCCAATTGACCTGCCAACCGATCGTTGCGCAGCGAATTTCGCCGATGGATCTGGCGGATATACGTGCAGACATCTTCCGGCAACTCCGGTTCGAATTGGTCAACGAAGTCGATAAGCGCCGGCGTCGTCAACGTCTGATTTGCGAGCCCGATTACGGACGTCCAATCTACATCGACGGGAGGCATGCCCCGTAAGCAATTGCAAAGGGTCGTCAGTGCCGCACTATGCCTTACCATCGCACAAGTCCATCAGCCGCCCCCGAGCCTCCGCCGACTCGGAATAGGTAAGTTGGAACGATCGCGCGCCCGCAACAATGCGCTTCAACGCGAAAAAGCCGGCCTGCGACAGTCTCCCGTCCGCGGCAAATGCCCCCTCAATGAGCCGCTTCATCGAACCGAGCTGATCCAGCGGGGTCAGCTCGACGGGGCCGCTTGCAACCCGGTTCAGAAAGACGATCCAGCTGGCGGAAAGGCATCCGTTGTGCGCATGCGGAATTGGCAAATACCGCACCTGAGCGCCATCGGGCCGGCAATGCGTCGCGTCGTTCCAATCGCCATATAGTCGCGACAGCACCTCCCACGACCCCTCCTTGAGGGTGAGGGCAAATGGGATTCCACAAACCGTTCCGTCAGCCCCGACCAGCGCAACATCATCACCGGCATACTGAAATCCAGCGTTCACCAGCCGCAGTGTAAGAGTCGATTTTCCGGCTCCCGGTTGGCCGCACAGCAGCAAGCCCGTACCGCATTTAGCAAGAGATGCTGCGTGGAGCGCGAAAACCCAACGATCGCTTCGGATAAGTCGCGCGGTGATGTGAGCTTTGATTGTTGGTGCCAGGGCACCGGCCTCACACCTGTGGACCCTGGCATCGTTCCCACGGAAGAATACCTGATCGTCCAGCACCATTGCCTCGATCACGATATCCTCTTCGCCGCCGTTGTCGTCCAGAGCGCAAAACAGCGGGATCAACTGCTGCAGGAGGTCCCAGTTTGCGGCCCGGACACTGATCCTGCGCCGCCCCAGATCCGCTGAGAAGGTACAATTGGCCGGCATTCGCCAGTCGATGTCGAGCAACCCTCGATCGATCCAGATGTTCATGGCCTGCCGCGTGAACTCGCGCGCGGCGTGCTCATCAATGCCTAGCCGGCCGAGTTCCCGATGGACGTCTTCCAAAGAAGCGCCCTGTGCCAACTTGCACCAAATGAATGCCCCCACCTGGTCCAGCTCATAGAGCTTTTGACTTGTCTCGCTGAAAAGCACTGATCGACCGTCCAGCAGCGCGAAGACTGCACCCACGGCCGGTCTCAACGCCATCTCTACCGATGATTTTTCCAGCACGGCTCCGACCAATATGAACGATATCTGTCTCGCCGTGGTCTCGACGCGGCGGCGACAACTTCCTGAGATGCATTGTTCACGGCGATCAAACGAACTGCTGTTGCCCAGAAATTCAGCCTGACCACTACGCGATGCAAATCCTCATCCGGCGCGGGTGCACGTCCCCGGCTGCGCTTTGTTTCAAAATGACAATGTGACCCCAGTCATGCCGCCAGCTGACTGCCCTCGCCCGCCGCAGGTGGAGGAATATTCAACACTTGTTCTTCGAGAAAGCTCGTCCGCGCGATCAACCGGTGAGCTTCCAGCAAATACCGGTAAACTTCTCGAGCAGCACTCCGCTCTCTTAGGACGCGCTCCTTTTCGCCGATGCTCGCTAATTCCTCGCGCATTTGAGCCAATTGCTGCGCAGCCGAGGCGGAATCGTGCTTATGAATTGATTCCCACATCGTCACCTCCGACCGAAAAATCTGAAGAAATCAGCTTACGCCATTGGCGGCAATTAACAACGCAATTATATCTTTACCATATAATAAAAATTTGTTTCAGCCTCGAACCGGAAGCGACCATTCAAAGACAAAGAAGCACATTGCATCGAAGCGATAGAGGGGACGGAAGCCGTCGATCAAGGGCCCAGCGCTGTTGAGCCTGACGCCTTCAATTGCCTTACTCGCCGCGCGAACAACGGCGCAAAATAAATCTGAACAAGAGTCGCAAACCAGACCGACAGCGCCGAACTTAGTTTGCACATTAAAATTCGATAACGAATATTTGCCTGGTAGACGAGCGTGGGAGCGAAGCCAGTGATCGAGTTAGCCGATTGGCCCATCACGGACGACATGATCATTTTCGTCGCAAGACACAATTCCGCATCCGCTCAGCTAGGCCAGTTTTCAACGGCGCCCAAGGAGTTCTCGGGCGCGGCCGCATAATCGATACTCACGCGCTGCCGAGCCAAATTCCGGCAGCATCCAGGGAATCGCTAAAGCAGCGATCCGGCCGGTTGGAGAAGCACCGTCACGAGCACGCCGCCCTTTGCTCGAACAAATGACCCCCAGTGCGCGATGCCCCCCAAGTAACCCGCACTGATGACGACGCACTCCAGCCGGCCGGTCCTCTTCGCTTCAACAATGAATAAATTTCCAAGGGAGGCTCACATGGGTATGGTCATGGTCAAATGCCCGCAAACTGGTCGTGTGATTCCAACTGGTATCAAGTCCGACCGTGAGACGTTTCTGCGGAGCGTTGTGTTTTATGGCAATACTCATTGCCCGGACTGTCGTGCCAATCACAACTGGTTCGCTCGCGAGGCCTGGGTCGAGGAGCCGGTCGTCCGGCCCGTGGAAATGTTCGGTGCCGCGCGTTGTGCCGACGCGTAGCGTATTTCGACACGGACGCAGAGCCGAACTAAGTGGCGCCCCGCCAATTCGGGCGGACGGTCTCATCTCGCACCACGCTTGCTAATTCCGCCGGAGCGGCGTTGCCGCCGGCATGCACCGGCAACTGGGAGCCGGGCTTCACGAGATTCTTGACCATCGAGCGCTCAGTCCTCACCCGCGTCATGTCGCATGCATTCATCAATGCTCTTATATTGTAGAAGGTTTTTGAAGAGACGTTCGAAATATTTCGACGCATTGTCATAAAGCGAACTGACGATCTGACGATCCCTCGGCTAGGCGTCACGCTGGCACGTCATCAAAAGCTCAGGGTTCCCGTCGCTGATCCAGCAAAGACGTGTTTGGGGGTACTGTGGTGAGTAGTGGGGTTTGCAGCCGCTTGGCCGTTCTGCGACACACGGCCATCGCACTCGCTAGCATGCTTGCTCAATTGGAGAGGCTTCGAGAGAAAGTACGAAGGGCGGAAGCGCGAAGCTCCGGAGAAAGACGGAGATCGGGCTCGGCGTCGCGGATACGACGGCCCCGGTCTGGGACGAGTTACCGCACGCGGCTCCAATCCTAGCGAGGGCTTCCAAGTGGCTTTGTTCGACCGAGCCACGCGAGCGCCGGCGACGCACCGCCACTGATCATGTGCTCCACCTGAGCTGGACTTATCCTCTCTGATTTCTGCCTAGCTCGTTCTATTAAGGCGTCGCTTCAACTGAGTCCGGCAGTTGCGCACTCGAGAGGCGATTCGAAAGCAAAGCGTAAGTTGCTTGCCTCCGAATCGTATCGCCTTGAAAGTTAAAATTGATTATTCGGCATAATAATAATTGCTCCTACGCAAAACGGAAAATAAGGTGGGGAAAACTAATGGGAGGAGTGGATGGAGACCGTACGCCGCTTGCGCGCGATGGCGTTGCTGTGCCGACAGACTTCTGCGCATTATCCTGATCGAAGCTGGAAGCTTCTCGCCGAGGCTGAGTTCTGGGAGCACTTGGCTAATGACACCCTTCGTCGGCATGTCGAACAATGCACGGCCGGCTCCTCGCTCCCGCCAATCGGAGATAATTCGAATACCGCAGGATCGAGCGCGCCCATCTCTGCGTAGCGTTCCGCTGATCTCCACGTTGCCGGCCTCTTCCCGCTTTGCTGCTTTCGACACCCGGCTCCGCCGGTTCTTGAGCGCTGCAAATGCTCAAAGAGTCTCTCGAGCATGAGAGAGCCCTGGCCCGACGAGCCGCAGTTGCCGTGTTATCTGCGAGGCTAACGGCTAGCGGCGCAATTGTGCGCGGCGGCAGCGAGCCAAGCCTGTTGGCTGGTCGCCGTCGAGGCTTTTGGCGGAGCACCTGCCTTTGACCGTCCTATAAAATGTGAACGAAGGTAAGCCAGGCCACGACTGCGAGACAAACTGCAAGGCCGGTATAAGGCAGAGCTAGCCTCATCGGAATCCCCCTCGAAAAGAGGTCAGTGAGAATTGACGCTCGTTGCGACGCTCGTATCCATAACGAGCCTGAGGTTGTTCCTTCTTGTGGGCCGGCTGTTCTGCGGCCTGCTTCTCACTTCGGCCTCTGCCAGGTTGATAAGCCTGCGTAGCCGCTGGATCTCCAGCATTATATCTTTCAGCTTTTGGCCTTCCGAAGAAACACGCTGGAGACGCGCGCTATAAACATCCATTGGCTCCTCACAATATATAATAACAACATGACCCTACCAATTAATACCGCCATATTAGCCTCATTTTGTGGTTGTGGAAATAACCAATTTCACACTGCGCGGACAGCAGATCTTTGTCAAAAATGTCCCTGAACGTGCCCTGGGACGGCCGCGGAACAGATGGTTTTGGATTGAAGGCTCGCGGGTGCTCCCATCGCCAGCCCCGCGATACCTTCGCAGATAACGGGTTGGTGAACGAAATCATTTACCGCCTCCCTCAAAGCAGTCCGGAAACCGTACGGGTCTAGCTTCCTCTCTGCTGCCGAGGGAGTTTCAAAATGATCATGCTCAAAGCAATTGCAGTTGTTCTTGGCGCCGAGTTGCTCGTGTCGATGTATTCGGGTGACCTCGGCACCGATGTAGTTCTCGCGATCGTCGCTTGTCTTCTATAAAGCGAGGCTCTCAATCACGATCGCGATCGTGAGCGCCTTTGGCCAGTGTCCGGATGGGGAAAACGGCCGATGGGTCAGATCGTCTGTATTTTCCGAATCGCGCCTCTGTGCTCGTTCTCGCCGTTAGTTTCAGATCTTGCGGGTACACACGCGTGAGCCATTTCCTCTCCATGCTTCTGCTTGCCCTCGCACTGACCCTGACCTTGTGCTTCGGGGTGGCAGCCTGGCGCCTGTCGGCCGGCAAAGACGTCGATATCGCCACAACGATCCGGCATCAGGAGTACGGCTGGAGAACTAGGCCAGACAACTGAAGGTCGTTGCGTTCGCCCTCAGTAGGCCACCGCTGAGCGAACTAGAAACTTGGATTGTTTCTGTGCTCGCACGTTTATGGGCACTACGGAATTCCCGGCCTGAGACGATCGCCGCAAATATGAAAGCCAGCACGCATGCGGCGGCCAACGACCAAAGGGCAATTGCGATCTGCTTCTGCATGGCCAGCGGCAATCGAGGAGATAGCCTCGCCTCTTTTCCAGTTAGGTTCAAAGTCTGCGCGATAAAGCCCGGTGACGCTCAGTGTTCACCAGCTTCTAAAGAATCTTGTCTTCGCAACTTGTCCAGCGCCTGGGGCACGCTCAATCCAATACTTCTCAGGCGAGTACTCGGAGAAACGGCTCCTGCATCCTGGGGCTTAAGCGGGATGCTGGAGTCGTCTCTTCCGAGGTCCTTGTGCGTCCGTCCGGCACAATTGGCTTATGATAACCAAAATTAAATGCTTATTCTATATTAATTTTGGCCTTTATTGCACATTTAATTGTTTAATATTTGCCGTCCTCGTTCGGATTCGGCGATTTTCATGTCGACCATGCTACGGTGCGAAACTTCCGACGAGCGCGGCGCCGTTGTCCACGCCGATCTAAGCCGATCTTGCAGCCTTCGGCAGATCAATGCTCTGACTGACGGCCGATCGGGGATTTCGTGTGGAGCAGTCCCAAACGCTTTTCAAGTTCGTCCTTCTTGGCAATGAGCCTCGCCGCAAGAATAGCTTCGACGACGCTGTGGAGGTCCCACAGTTCATCAATGGACATGTCCTTGAACTGCTCCAGATTCATCATTTTCCCGAATCATGTTCCACATAAGCTGGGCCTATGCCGTGCGAGGTGGCAACTAACCGCGAGTTGGCGCGGAGTGGATATCTGTGAATTCCGCCTCTTACGGTGCCAACTCAGGCTTTGGCTGTTGGGAGGGGAATGACGACGGCTGGAAAAGTCGCGCGGCAGATGCGCCAGAAAGTCGACGCCGAGTCGGCGTTGTTCACGCTGGACCACCACCATCGGATGGGCGCCGCGAAGGCGTAGATCTGGTCCTTGCTGTCGGCCGCGACGGAGGCGACGCCGGTGAGCTGCCGGCCGTCCGGCAGCTTCGCCCAATTGACACGATGGAGATATCCGCTCAAAGACCGAAGGGATAAGTATCCGCGGCGGCTCCCGATACCGGGGCCCCTAGCGGCGTCACAGCGTGCGTCCCTTCGAACCAGACCATGGCATCGAACTGGTCCGGCAGTGCTGCCTCAAAATAGTGACTGAACAGCTCGGTCTCCGGCCGGTAGACCACGCCGATGGCTCGTTCCAGGCGCGGTCCGGTCAGTGCTTCCCGCAGGCCGCGTCGGGTGCCCGGTCGGAGGTCAGTCAGGGAGCGCGCAACGCCGGTGTGCCGAAACAGATACTCGTAGGAATCCTCACGCGCCGGCCGCACTGATTTGATCTCCATCGCCCCGCCCCAGTCGCTGGCAGCGGCAACGGTCCCGCGATCGGTTCCGAAACCGATGAGGGCCGCGTCTTCGCCATGAGCGTTGCGCACGAGCTCTCCAATGTTGAACTCGCCCGCCCAGCCCATCGCGGTGGCCGACGCATTACCGACATGGGAGTTGTGCGCCCACACCACCGCCTTGGCGCCGCACCCACGCCGCTGCATCACATATTGCAGCGTGTCGAACATGTGCCGATCACGCAAATTCCACGACTCCGTCGAGCCACGGTACATGATGCGATAGTAACGCTCCGCCGCGCGTACGATGCGTGCATTCTGCGTCGCATTGAAGAATGCCTCCCCTTCCCCTGCACCATCGGCAAGCCGCTTCTCCAGGAGCTCGCGCAACTGCTCGGCAACGGCATTCTCGCAATCGTCGCGACCGGCGAGAACGGCGGCTCCGTAGGCGGCCGGGTCGGACTGCCAGGGAGTGAGACAGCCGTAGCGTTGCCGCGCCGCGCGGGCGCGTTCAGGATCGACCTTCTCAAGATAATCGATCACAGCGGCGATGGACCGACCGAGACTGTAAACGTCGAGCCCGCGGAACTCGACCCGCTTGTCCGGTGCACTCGCTTGATTATGCACATGCAGATAATTGGCGAATTCGCGCACCTCGACGTTGCGCCACATCCAGGTCAGAAAGCGCTGGAATGGGAGCTCGGCATCGGGCGCGGCGGGTAACTGACGGACGTGACGGTCGATCGCGGCTGCGTCGGGCCAGTCGGCCTCGACCGCCACGACGTTGAAGCCGTGCCGCTCGATCAAGTGCCGCGTGATGGTCGCGCGCGCTCGATAAAATTCCGACGTGCCGTGGGTGGATTCGCCTAGCAACACGATCTTGGAGTCGGCGAAGCGCGCGAAGAAGGCGCCGAATTCATCTCGCTCCGGCGGGGGCAAGTGCTCGCCGGCATCGCGCAGCCGGGAGATGAGTTCGCGATTGAACTCATGGCGAACTCGCTCGGCTTCGCGTGAGAGGGCCATGGGAATTCCCTCCATTGGGTGGCTGGTCACCTCGTCGATGTGGATGCCTACCGCAGGCGAAGACGACGGCGAGCCACTCGGTCCAGCGGAAACTCGGGCCGCGATGGACTGTTCCCAACGGTCCATGGAAACCTTTGCGCTGACCTTTTGTTGGGAATACGACGGTCCGCGTGGTCACGTCGCTGGCTTTTGCTTGAAGACGCTCAAGCTGGAGCGCAGAACCTCTTGCGACGTTCTGCCGTCCTCGATCGCGACAAGCCGCTGGCAGGGCCGTGGCCCTCAACATTTGGACGTTCGCCCACACCAACATCCTGGCGGCAAGGTTCGAAGCGCGGCCGGCGAGACAGGTGCAACACACAATGGGAACACGAATGAAAATCGAAATAGCGTTTCGAGCACTGAACTTGCGTTACCATCGAGCATCGGCCAATTGCGGCGCGGCCGTGGCAGCACTAGCGACAATCAGCGCGGCCGTTGCCCAGCCGATCTCCACGCACCACGGCTCCAATCCCGCAGTCAGCCCTGAGGGCGCGATTCACTTAATTCGAGATGTCGCATCGCCCAATGGGCCAAATAGCCTTGCCGACGTCGCTGAGAGAGTTCAACCCGCTGTTATCGGCGTCATCTCTCGATCTGCCGGATCCAAGCAACTGACGCCAGGCCCGCCGTTCGACGATGTACCCGACGAGGACGCTCCCGAAGACCAACCCGGCAAGGGATCTCCTGGACCGAATGGCCTGGACCCGAGAAATGGCTCGAATGCGCGCCAATCGATCGCGATGGGATCAGGATTTTTCATCTCACCGGACGGTTACGCCGTGACCAACAGCCACGTCGTGAGAGACAACGACACTGCTGCAATCCTCACGAGCGACAAGAAGACCTACGAGGCAAAGGTAGTAGGACGGGATTCGCTCAGCGACCTTGCCTTGATCAAGGTCGACGGACGAACGGACTTTGGCTACGTGAAAATGGCGGAACAATCGCCACGCGTCGGCGACTGGGTACTCACCGTTGGCAATCCATTCGGGCTTGGAGGTACGGTCACGGCGGGGATTGTCTCGGCTCGCGAACGCGAAATCGAAAATGGTCCGAGCGAGGGTTTCATTCAGATCGATGCACCGATCAACAGCGGAGATTCCGGCGGACCAAGCCTTAACACCAACGGCGATGTCATCGGCGTGAACAGCATGATCTTTTCGCTGTCCGGTGGATGGTCCGGGGTTGCCTTCGCGATCCCTGCCGACACCGTCCGATCAGTGATCCCCCAATTAGAGGGAAAAGGGCACCGTAACGCGGGGGTCGATGGGTGCCGAAGTCCAATCAGTGACTCCCGAGATTGCCGATAGTCTCGGTGCCGACAACCTTCATGGTGCGATCATCGCCAACGTTCAACAGAATGGTCCCGCGGCGAAGGCCGGTTTGCGAAGCGGCGACGTCGTTACGTCCGTGGACGGACAGTCGATCAAGAGCGCCACTGAATTGACGAAGAAAGTTCACGCGATGGCGCCCGGCTCTACAATTCAGCTCGCGATGGTTCGCGCCGGGAACCACAGCTCATTGAACGTGACCCTGGGTCAGCTCCCGCATGAGCCTCAGCAGTCCCAGTCGGGCAAGTGAAGTAGTCCAACATCGTGTCTTCGGAGGCGAAAGACTTACCTCGTTGGCTGATCATGTAACGAGGAACCGGCTGCGGTTCGGCGACGAATCCCGATGGCGGAACCGCGTCTCGGCGGCGTGGCTGCTGGGTCCACCATATAGGCCGATCCAACACAGCGCCTCGCTTCATTGCCCCTGGCTGGTTTGCGTCGCCGCAGACGATGAGGTTGCCAAGCCGGGGCCTGCAATCGAGGCGGCGCGCGGAAAGGTGAGCTCCGCATTTATCCGGGCATCGATCATTTCGATATTTACGATGGGCCGCCTCACGAGGCGGTGGTCGCTGACGAGGTCGAATTTCTTCAACGCCACCTTCTGGGCCGGAACCTGAGCGGAAAGACCTACGCCGGTGCGGGGTTTTCGCGGATCGGTCTACCGAAACGGCAGAAACCTTTGCCTTGACCTGTCGTTGGGCAGAAGACGGCAATCCCTTATTCAGGAGAACGCCTATGCAAGTCCAGCAGATCATGCAGCGAAACGTAGCAATCGCAGATCCCAACATGACGGTTCGGGACATCGCACGCCGGATGCGCGCCGACAACATTGGTTCATTGCCGGTCGGCGAGCATGATCGTCTGATCGGGATGGTGACGGACCGTGACATCGTCATGCGCGGCGTCGCAACCGATCGTGCGCCCGGGAACATCGCAGTGCGCGAGGTGATGTCGGAGGGAATCAGCTACTGCTTCGAAGATGATGACGCCCAAGCTGCCGCGCAAATTATGGCAAAGCACCAGGTGAGGCGGCTTCCTGTCCTCAATCGCGACAAGCGGCTGGTCGGAGTGGTCGCACTTGCCGATCTCGGCCGCTGCGAAGTTGGCGCCGCACGGGATGCTCTGCAAGGTATCTCCGAGGCGACCGACCAGGAACGTCGCCAGATGCACAGCAACTAGCAAAGCAGGAGGCCGCAATGGCATTCAGCTTGACGAGCCCTGCGTTCCGCGATGGCGAGCGCATACCGGCCAGATATACTGCGGATGGCGAGAACTTCTCCCCGCCGCTGCAATGGTCAGATCCACCGCCGGGCACCAAGAGCTTCGCAATCGTCGTCGAAGATCCGGATGCACCGTCGGGTACTTTCCGCCATTGGGGACTCTATAACATCATGGGCGAGCGTACCGTCCTGCCGGAAGGTGTTGGCGGCAGTAGGGCGAAAACGGAGGACATCGGCAAAAACATCGGCAAGGGTATCAACGATTTCGGCGAGCCAAACTACCAGGGACCTGCGCCGCCCAGAGGTCACGGGACGCATCACTATCATTTCAAGCTTGCGGCGCTTGACGTTGAAGCGCTCTCGCAAGCACCCAAGCTCGCGGTCGGCGATATCTGGAAGGCGGCCCAGACGCACCTGCTCGGACAGGCCGAGCTCGTCGGCACCTACAGCCGCTGAGCCTCGCCAATGCAGGAACCTGAAACATTAAAAATAGCCGCCGTCCGGAACGTCCACGGAAGTCATCGGTTGGTAACCTAGTGAGCGATCGATGGAATGGCGAGGCCAGAGCGAAAGCTACGGATAGACCAAACCAAGGATTCGTTCACAAGCCCCGTCAGGTTACTTCGGTAACCGGCGGGGTCTTTTTTGATCGGCGGCTCCCGGACGAAATGCAGCGACCAAAGCGACGTTCCGATGAGGCCGCAAGAGCGTCGGAGTTGACTTCGCTCTTCGCAAGCGCATCCACCAGACTGTTCCTCCGGCTGAGCTGCCAAAAACATTTGAGCTTGAAGTCGACGAAGACGGAGGAGAATTAGGAACACCGAGACGGAGCAGCGCTTGCAGCATCGGGCAGGGCTTGCGAGGCAATATCGCCATGAACTATCTCGAAAGCGTTCCCTTCGACAATGTCCAGGACCATCTCGGTGACCGTGGCTACTTCGTGGCTCCGCTCGACGACCTCATCACATGGGCGCGATCGGGTTCTCTGATGTGGATGACATTTGGGCTTGCGTGCTGTGCGATCGAGCAGATGCAGGTATCGATGCCGCGGTACGACATTGAACGATTTGGTGCCGCTCCGCGCGCATCGCCAAGGCAGTCTGACGTCATGATCGTCTCGGGCACGCTCTGCAACAAAATGGCGCCAGCCCTGCGCAAAGTCTATGACCAGATGCCGGAGCCACGCTACGTCATCTCGATGGGATCGTGCGCCAACGGGGGCGGCTACTATCACTATTCATACTCGGTCGTGCGCGGCTGCGACCGTATCGTGCCCGTTGACATCTATGTGCCCGGCTGCCCTCCGACGGCTGAAGCCCTGCTCTACGGACTCGTGCTCCTTCAGAAGAAGATTCGGCGAACCGGAACGATCGAGCGATGACTCGACGAGTTTTGGACCGAACCGGATGAGTCCGGCACGCCACTTCAGCAGGCGCGTCCGCACATGCAGAAAATATTCCTTGCAGCCTCCATCTAGCCCCGACGCCGGAAGGATAGCTCGCGAGATGCGTTCGAGGCACAGCACAACCAAATGTGAATCGCTGAATGTCTGTTCCCTTGCGAACCATCCTGGAGTGGTGGTGTTGGCGGAGAAGATCCCGAAAGGCGGAGCCAAATCATGAAGCATGCCACACGGATTTATCGCCTCGACCGTTCGAAGCGCGGGGATGCCGAACAGCTCGCTCGCATGCACGAAATGGCCAGGGAAGCCGCCGAGGTGCTGCGTCGACCCATCCCGGACACATTTCTGGGCCGCCGAACGTTCGAACCATGCCCGAAGGAAGAGAAACGCGCTTGACGCGTGGAAACACTCTGGCGTCGTGCATCGCCTCAGGAGCTCGCTGACCCATTTTGGAGCCACCGACCTGCCCGAATTGCAGGATCGAGCTCAGGCGGTACGTGTCAAGATTGGTTTGACGGACAGCCGGTCGCAATGATCGTCCATTGCTCCACGGGCAGCTTGACGACGGGTTGGCATGCCCCTCAGAACGTTGCGGAGAGCCGCAGGCTTCACATCTTCGACTCTGGCTGAGCCTTTTTGGAACGTATCCGCGGACGCTCCATTGCCTTCGCAAACCAGCGATGGAGTGATCCCATGAGCGCCACAGGTCTCGATGTATTCGACAGAACGATCCACCTGACGAACGTCTGGCTGGATGAGATCATGACGACACTGCCGCGCGACAGACAATTGGCGTGGCACGCCTTGGGGGCGGTACTACGGACCGTGCGTGATCGCGTTCCGCTCAACCTCGCCGTTCACCTTGGGGCGCAACTACCGCTCTTGGTGCGCGGCAGCTATTTCGAACAATGGCGTCCGAGCGACACGCCACAGACCTGGAGGTCGGTGGATGAATTTATTGCGCTCGTATCGGCACAGATGAAGTCGGTGAAACCGGTCGATACGGTCGAAGCGGCGCGTGCAGTGTTCCGCGTGCTAAGTCACCATGTCGATCCCAATCAGATAGAGAAGGTGCGACACTCGCTGCCCGAGGAGATCCGATCATTGTGGCCGACGCAAAGGTCGTCAGCAGCCTGAACGAGGAAACTCCGCCACCTCCCCTGCGCTCCACTCGATTGCGGAGAGCAGCATGCGCGTCGCATCGTAGGAATTGAGTGCGTAGTTGCCGATCGGCCCATAGTGTTGCTGATAGCGATCGGCGACGCTTTGCGAACCGTGAATTCGTCCGATCTCGGACGTCGCGGTCAGCACCAGGATGCCCTCTCCACCAGCACACGCATCGCCGGCCGGTACCAGGAAAAACTTCGCTCTAGCACCAATCGGTTTCGATTTGCCTGCAGAGAGAGGCGGGTCCTGTTTCTGAGGCGTTGGCTGGCCAGCACGATCGAGATACGCACTCCGACGTGAACATCAGCCGGCTTCTGTGCGCTTCGGTTCCAGGCCAATGGGTGTTGGCCGCGCTCATCGTTGAAACAGCGAAGCTGGTCTCGACAGGATCGCGACCCTGCATGGCAAGCCATCGCCTGACCGACCAACCAAAGTACGCTGAACCACACTGCTCCAAAGAGGCGTCCAGCCTAACCGCCGTTCCAACCGAAGGCCGCGATCAGCATCCATGCCTACCGCCAACGCTGGCACGATGCCCAGGGCGCTCCTGGGCACCAAGGGGTGGAGCGTCGTCTGGCGGAGCCGCCCGCGATCGGCGTGCCGACCATCATGCTTCAGGGGGCCGAGGACCGGGACAATCTTCCGATCTCCGAGAACAAAGAGCAATATTTCACCAGCCGTTATGAGCGTCACTTGCTTCCTGGTGTCGGTCACTTCGTCCCTCGCGAAGCACCGAAGGCGCTCGTGGATGCGATCAAGAACCTCGTCTACCGAAGCAGCACCGCCTAGGAGACACCATCCTCGATAACGGAGCACGAGCCCTTTCGAAGAAGCATCAGCTTGGGCGCCACTGCCGTTCCGCCACTATAAACACCGGTACAGAGGCGAGCTGCATCGCGATCGAGAACGTGATCAATCCGGCTCGCGAGTTTTCGTACAGCAGGCCGGTCGCGATACTGCCGACGAGCCACCCAACGCCGTAGCCCGCATAGTACAGCCCGAACGCGAAGTTTCGCTTTCCTTCGGGAAGCACCTCGGCAACGATCGCCTTGAGCAGCGTGTCCTGAATCGCATAGCCGGCGCCCCAGAACAGCATGCCGAACAGCACCAGCCAGAAGCCACCCAAGAACACGAAGGGTGAGAACACGGCCGAGATGCACACCGCGACGATCACGATGGGAAGCCCGATGCGATCGTAGATCTTTCCGAAAGCCAAGTTCGCAAGAACGCCGAATGCCGTCGAGATCGCAAGCATCACGGGAATCCACTGCTCGGAGGCAATCTTCGCCTTGGATAGATGGTAGGAGATCAGCTCGAAGCTCATCAACCCGGACGCAAACAGCGCGCCGGCCAGCATGTACAGCCAATACGCCTTGGAGAAGTCCTTAGCCGGTGCCGTGCGGCCCTGTTCCAGATGCGACGGTGTCGGGAAGTTCACCCGGGCGACCACCAGCGCGATGAGCGCCGCCGCGGCCGAGATCGTCAGGAAGGCGTAACCCGTCCTGAAATCCCCCTTCAGCAGGAGCACCAGCGCTATGATGAGCGGCCCCAAGGTCGCGCCGATCTCGTCGAGCGCGGTGTTCAGTGCGTAGACCCAGCCTTTGCCGAGCTCACCCGTCGTGTAGGAGAGCATGGCTTCGATCGTGGGCTTCCGCAGCGCCCGCCCTATCCGCTCGGCGAGAACGAGAGCGGCGGCCAACTGCCAGCTCCCGGCGAGGGCCATCGCCGGCACCGCGAAGAGGTTGATCACGTAGCCGACGAAGGTGATCAGCCAATAGCGGCCGGTGCGGTCCGCTGCGTAGCCGGCGGGCAGACGCAAGGCATAGCCGAGAAACTCACCCAGCCCCGCCGTGACGCTGACGACGGCCGCACTCGCGCCCAGCGTCGCCATGAAGGGCCCGTTAATACTGGCGCCGCCTTCGTAGGTGATATCTCCGAACAGGTTGACAATACCCGTCGTCATCACGAAGAGAAACGCGGGCGAGCTGCCACCAGCCTTTCGGGACTGCGCCATCCGCTACTCTCCGCCCGATCTCGGCACCTAGCGGGCCAAAACGAAGAAGAATGCCGCCAGCACCAGGGCACCGATAAGCCCGGCCAAGAAGATCGCTCTTCTCGCCGGCGTGCGAAGAATGATCTCTCCGCCCCTTGCCTTCTCTGCCGGATAGGGTTCCTTGGGCGGAGGGGGCGGCTCTGCTGGGCCTTCACGAACCATACCAAAACAACGCCCAGGCGGGACTTTGTTCCAGAACGGCACCCTCAATCTACGATCGCCGACGGGTCAGGATGAACTCTTGGATCCAGAAACGTTTATTCCGGGGCAAGAGCGTCCCACCTCTCGCGGCCGGCGCGTGAATGCATCATGCCGGAATACGGCAGACTGCTTGCTTGCCGAGCGCCTTCAGGATAAAGCGAATCTGGCCGCGCATGTCTGCCTCCGTGTCTCCGCGCTGTTGAACACAGTGCTCGATCAGAATCGGATGGAAGAATGGCATGAACGCCAACCTGAAGGTGCTGGCTGGTTGGCGATCCTGGAGCAAGGCCCGCGACTACTATCGGCAGTTCTCGGCTCCGGTGACGCTCATTTATGGCGACAGCGACTCTCGGCCGAACGAGCGCAAACGCACGCGGTCGCTGATCCCTGCTGCGCAGATGGTGGCGCTCAAGAATACCGGCCACTTCTCAGCTGTTGACAATCCGTCGGAACTGGCTCGCGTAATATTGGGCGCAGAATGATCGCGATGATGCGCGTGGTTAACAAGCACAATTTCGCTACTTATCGGCTGGCGGAGCGGGTGCGGACCTGGCGCTGCATCGAAATGCGGTGAGTGCGGCCCTCGAACAGCGTCACGCCGGCGTTCGCAAGCTCTGGCACGAAATACTCGGAAGCATCGGCATCCACGCACCCCGAATCGAATGATTGGAAGCCTTGATGCAGATCAAGGGAGAGCAATCGTCGAGCTCCAACATCAGCGCATTGCCGCCCTTCCGCCCATCGTCGGCCGACCGGGAGTTTCAATCATGAAGGCCGTTTCCGTCGAAGAAGCCGTTGCGATGATCCCGGCGGGCGCCAGCGTCATGGTTGGCGGATTCATGGGAGTCGGGACTCCGGAGCGGCTGCTCGACGAAGTCGTTCGCCAGAAGAAGGCAGGCCTGACTTTGATCTCGAACGACGCGGCGACGCCCGGCAAGGGCGTCGGCAAGCTGTTCGATCAGGCGTTGGTATCCAAGCTGACGGCAACGCATATCGGCCTCAATCCGAAGGCGCAGCAGCAGATGCTAGCCAATCAGATCGCCGTTGATCTCATTCCGCAAGGCACGTTCGTCGAGCGCATCCGCGCCGGCGGATGTGGTCTCGGCGGCGTGCTGACACCCACGGGCGTCGGAACGCTGGTTGCAGAAGGCAAGCATCAGATCGAAGTCGACGGCAAGCCATTCCTGCTGGAAACGGCGCTACGGGCGCAATTCGCATTGGTGCACGCCTTCCTTGCCGATTCGGCAACCTCGCCTACGCGCTCACTTCGCGCAATTTCAACCCGGTCATGGCGATGGCGGCGGACACCGTCATCGTGACGGCAGAGCATATCGTCCCGGTCGGCGTGATTGCGCCCGATCACGTCGTCACCCCCGCGCCGCTCGTCGACTATCTCATCACCAACGGGTGACATCGTGGATCCCCAGATCATCATCGCCCGGCGCGTCGCCAAGGAGTTGAGGATCGGCAATCTCGTCAATCTCGGGATCGGCATTCCGACGCTGGTCGCGAACTACGTGCCGTCCGATCTGAAAGTCTTCTTCCAGTCGGAGAATGGATTGATCGGCACCGGGCCGATTCCAGAGCAGGGCATGGCCCATCCAACACTCACCGATGCCGGCGGGCGCCCGATCAGTGCGCTGCCGGGCGCCTCCACCTTCGATAGCGCAATGTCGTTCGGACTGATCCGCGGCGGCCACGTCGATGTCACTGTGCTCGGCGGCCTTCAGGTCGATGCACACGGCCATCTGGCCAATTGGATGATCCCTGGCAAGATGGTGCCGGGCATGGGCGGCGCAATGGACCTCGTCAGCGGTGCCAAACGCGTGATCGTCGCCATGCAGCACGCGGCGAAGGGCAAGTCGAAGATCGTGGCAAAATGCTCCTTGCCGCTGACCTCGGCGCGTCCTGTGAATTTGGTTGTGACCGACATGGCCGTGATTGGTTTCCCCGATGGCAAGGCCACGTTGCTCGAAACCGCGCCCGGCATGAGCGTCGGCGAGGTCTTGGCGCTAACGGAGGCCGAGCTCGCCATCCCCGACAGTGTTCCGGAAATGAGACTCTGAGCAGGTTAACCCATGCGGATATTCAGCGACTTCGATGAGATCAAATCTGCCGTCGGCTCCGAGATCGGTGCCAGCGACTGGATCGAGATCACGCAGGACCGCATCAACCAATTCGCCGAGGCGACCTGCGACGAGCAATGGATCCATGTCGACCAGGAGCGCGCGAAGCAAGAGATGCCCGGCGGCAAGACCATCGCCCACGGCCTACTGTCACTGGCACTGGCCCCACTCTTCATCCGCTCGGTCATCGGCCTGAAGGGCCTGCGCAACACGCTCAACTACGGCGCCGACCGGATCAGGTATCTTGCGCCGGTGCCGGCGGGCTCGAAACTGCGCGGCCGCGTCACGATTGCCGAAGCCGAGGACGTGCCGCCGGACGGGCTGCGCGTCAACTATCACCTCGTGATCGAGATCGAGCACGGCAAGAAGCCTGCGTGCGTCGCCGAGTTGATCGCGTTGCACTATCGCTGAATCAAAAAAGTCGAAAAACAACCCCATGCACAGTAGCCATGAGGTTGACGGCATTACGATTTCTTATTTTACGAAGAGGTTGACCCGTCGGGCAACACAGTGGCAATATGCCATCGTCAGCCCATGGCCCAGACTGCCAGCCCGGCTTGGCAACGCGGCGGCGCGATCAATCGATGATGTGATAGCCGCCATCGATATAGAGCACACCACCGGTGATCAGCTTGGCGCCGTCGAGCGCCAGGAACGCTGTGGCATTGCCGACATCATCGATGCTGACGAGGCTGCGCGAGGGAGCTTTCGACTGCGCTTTGTCCATCAGCTCGTCGAATTCGGGAATGCCTGATGCTGCGCGCGTGGCGAGCGGTCCTGGCGAGATCGCGTGGACCCGGATGCCTTTCGGGCCTAATTCGGCGGCAGCGTAACGGACGGAGGCCTCGAGGGCTGCCTTCGCGACGCCCATGATGTTGTAGTTCTCCACCACCATCTGACTGCCGTAATAGGTCATGGTGAACATCGTGCCGCCGTTCTTCATCAAGGGTTCGGCAAGATGTGCCATTCGCAGGAATGACCAGCAGGAGACGTCCATGGTCTTCAGGAAGCCGTCACGGCCGACATCGACGACGCGGCCGTGCAGCGCCTCCTTCGGCGAGAAGGCGATGGAATGAAGCAGGAAATCGAGCTGCCCCCACTCCGATTTGATCCGCTCGAACACCGCTTCAATCTGGCCTTCAACCATGACGTCGAGCGGCAGGAAGATCGGCGCCGCCAGTGCCTGCGCCAGCGGCTCGACGTGCTTCTTGGCGCGGTCGTTCAGGTAAGTGACCGCGAGATCGGCGCCGAGTGCGCGAAACGCCCTGGCGCAGCCCCAGGCGATCGACTGGTCGTTGGCGATGCCGACGACGAGGCCTTTCTTCCCCTTCAGGGCGACTTTGCTGTCCGGATATACTGGAATCATGACACCCTCTCATGTCTGGGGTTGGGCGATTGGCCGTTCATCAGCAGCGACAACGTATGCTGCGCGATCATCAGCTCCTCGTCAGTCGGGATGACGCAGACCGGGATGCGACTGTTCTTCGTCGATATCAGCCGTGCGTGGCGGGCATTCGCGGTTGCATCAAGCGCGGCGCCGAGCCAGCCGAGGTGTGCCGCAACGCGGGCCCGAATGCCGCTCGAGTTCTCTCCGATGCCGGCGGTAAAGACGAACGCGTCAACACCTTGCAGCGCAGCGGCGAGCATCCCGGCGTTGAGGCCAATGCGATAGACGAAATAATCGACTGCCAGCTTTGCTTGCGGATCGGTGCTTGCCTCCAGTTCGCGCATGTCGTTGCTGACGCCGGACAGACCTTTCAATCCGCAATCGCGATAGAGGAAATCCTGCACTTTCGAGGCAGTCATGCCCTTCTCGGACATTAGATACAGCACGACGCCCGGATCGAGCTGGCCGGGGCGCGTGCCCATCGGCAGCCCGTCAAGCGCGGTGAATCCCATGGTGCTCTCGACGCTTTGTCCGCCCTTCATGGCGCACATCGATGCGCCGCTGCCGAGATGGGCGACGATCACGCGCCGTTCTGCGATCTCCGGTGCAGTCTGGGGTAGCGTTCTGGATATGTATTCATAGGAAAGCCCGTGGAAGCCATAACGCCGCACGCCTTCGGCATGGAGCTGGTGCGGAATGGCGTAATGATCGGCCAGCGGGCCGTGCGTGCGGTGAAACGCGGTATCGAAGCAGGCGACCTGCGGCACGGTCGGGAAATTGGCCAGGATCGAGCGGATCGGCGCCAGATTGTGTGGCTGGTGCAGCGGCGCCAGGGCGACGAAGCGCTCCAGCCGCGCCACCACGCCATGATCGACCAGAACCGGCCGATCATAGTCCGGTCCACCGTGCACCACGCGATGCCCGACCGCCATGGGATGGATACGAACTTCGTTCCGCAGCCATTCGCCTGCCACGTTCATCGCCGCCGGAACGTCCGGAATGGCCTCGACCGGATAGGCCCGGTCGGCCATGGGATCGCTGCCCGCACCGCTCGCCCGCAGGCGCGGGCGGCTGCCGATGCCGTCCACCTGCCCCTTGATCAACCGGCGAAGCGTGCCTTCCCCCTCGATCACGAAGACCTGGAACTTGACGCTCGACGAGCCGGCGTTGACGACGAGGATGCTGTCCATGGCGGTCACGCCGCAATGGTCGGCGCCTTCTGGCGCCGGGCGTGAGCATAAAGTGCCGCGACCGCGCAGGACGCCATCCGTGCCCGCGGACTGTCCGCACGCGAGGTCAGGACGACCGGCACGCGCGCGCCGAGCACAATGCCGGCGCCGTCGGCCTTGGCGAAATAGGCGAGATTCTTAGCGAGCATGTTGCCCGATTCAAGGTCAGGCACGACCAGGATCTGCGCCCGGCCGGCGACCTCGGATTTGATGCCCTTGATCCGCGCGGACTCCAGGTCGATCGCATTGTCGAACGCCAGCGGCCCGTCGAGCACGCCGCCGGTGATCTGTCCGCGGTCCGCCATCTTGCAGAGCGCCGCAGCCTCGATCGTGGACGGAATTTTCGATGTGACCGTTTCGACCGCAGAGAGGATGGCGACCCGCGGCGACTGGCCGAAGCCGGCCTGGTTGTAGAGGTCGATCGCATTCTGGATGATGTCCCGCTTGGCATCCAGATCGGGAAAGATGTTGATGGCGGCGTCAGTGACAAAGATAGTCTCGGCGTAGGCCGGCACGTCCATGACGAAAACGTGGCTTATACGTCGATCCGTCCGCAAACCTCCGGCCTTCGCGGTGACGGCCCGCATTAACTCGTCGGTGTGCAGGCTGCCCTTCATCAGCAGTTCGCCGCGGGCGGCATGGACCAATTCGACGCCCTTCGCCGCGGCATCGTCGCTGTGAGCGGCATCGACGATCTCAAAGCCGGAAATGTCCAGTGCGAACCTGGCGGCCGTATCCCTGATCTTCCGTGCCGGCCCGACCAACAGGGGCCGGATGATGCCGGCCGCCGCGCTGTCGACGGCGCCCCGCAACGATGTCTCGTCGCAGGGATGCACGACGACGGTCGGCGCCGGCGGGATCGCCTTGGCCGCGGCGATCAGGCGATCATACTTGCTGGGAGAGTGCGTGGCCGTCGCATCTAGTGACATGATGTCGCTCCCGATCTTTGCAACTCGCGCTACGAGGCCTTCGCTTTCGGATCGAAAGGGGCAACGTTCGACGCCTTTTCGGCATCTTCCATTGTGTCGATGCCAAACAAGCCGGCGACCTGCCGCAGGCGGATTGCGCGCTCGCCCGTGACATCCTCACTGGCCGAAAGCACCTGCTCGATCGCCTCGAAAGCCCCGCGGCGACGATTCATGTCGTCAGGCAGCAGCTTCGGAATAGCGCCGAGCGCCCCGTCACGATCGAGCAGCAGCATGAAGAACTGCTCCCGCACCAGCATTTTGAATTCGGCAAGGCTCATGCGTGCGCCACCATGTTTGCGGCGGATCTGGCGCAGAGCCTCGATACTTCGTTCGTCGACCATCCCCCGCGCCGAGCCGACATAGAGCAAGGCGCGCAGCGCCGCTTCACGAAGGCCACCCTCGCCGATCCGCGACTTCAGATCGTCGATGCGCTTTTCGAGCATGGCGCGATGCTCGACGGACATTTCACGCCGCCCGGATGGCACGGAAGTGGGATCAATTCCGACCGCGGCCTGCAGCGCCGGCGACCCATAGACGCTGAGGAAGATCGCTTCGCTGAGCGCCTCCTGTGAATCGCGCCAGCTGTCCAGGGCATGCACGATCTGCTTCGACATCTGCTCCTGGAACGCCAGGAATGGGTTGTCCTTCGCGACCGGCTTGCGCTCCTCGACGGCCCTCTCGGCCAACGATTTCACTATCGCCATATAGGGATTCCGGCTGCTGAAGAGCTCGTATTGCAGCCGCAGCGGGTGCATGTTGTGGGCCCATTCGGCCATCTGGGGCGTCACCATGGCCTTGATCCATGGCTGAAGAAATTTCCGGTACGCCGCCAGATTGATCTCCGAGACGCGTTTGGCCGTGGCAAAGCGCCGCTCGTCCTCGGGAGAATTACTGCCCATGGCACGGATATCATCGAGGGTCCGCGCCTCGCAGCGCATTACCCACTGACCGACCACCAGATCCGAACTCGCGGTGTCCTCGCCTTTCGCCTCGAAGGTGGCTTCATAAAGCCCAGGTGGAAGAACGTCGATCAGGTCGATGTTGCTGGAAAACTCCGCATGTTCCTTCTTGGCAACGCCACCGGAGACGAAAATACCGAGATGACCGATGCTCTTGTGCACGGTGTAGACGATGGTCTGCCCATAGGCCCTGATCTCGTCGACGTCGGCGTAGCAATCCAAGATCCAATGCAGCGCCTGTTGCGGTGGCGTGATGTTGTCGCCCTCCGAGCAGAACACCACGATCGGCGACCTGATGTTGCGGAGATCGACCTTGCGGCCGTCGGGCAATTCGATGTTGCCTGCCGCAAGATTGTTGCCGACGAACAACTCGTCGACGATGAACTGAATCTCCTCAGCGTTTAGATTGACGTGGCCGCCCCACCAACGCTCGAATTCGAGATAACGATCTGCCTCGGTGTCGACCTTCGAATAGACGTTGTACTGCTTGGTCCACAGCGTGTTCGACGGGTTCTGGTTCTCAAAATTCTGCACCAGCCAGGCGCCGTCGAATTTGCCGGCGCCGAGATCGCTGGTGAGCGCCGTGAGCCAACTCCCGCCCAAGAGGCCTCCGGAGTAGCGCATTGGATATTTTCCGCGCACGCCGGCCCAATAGCTGAGCGGCGCGCCGGCGATGATCAGCGGCCCGAACAATTCAGGACGCAGCGAGGCCAGGATCATGACGGCCCATCCGGCCTGGCAATTACCGATCACGCAGGGCTTGCCGTCGGCATCCGGGTGAAGGCCCATGACCTTTTCGATGAATATGGCTTCTGCACGCGCGATACGCTCAATGGTCTGACCGGGCATCGGATCCGGCAGAAATCCGATGAAATAGCAGGGATGGCCTGCTTTCATTGCGACGCCGATCTCGCTGTCCGCCTTGAAGCCGCCGATGCCGGGGCCGTGGCCCGCGCGCGGATCGATCACAATGAAAGGCCGACGGTTCATGTCGATCTCGACATTGTCCGGCGGAACGATGCGCACCAGCGCGTAATTGACCGGCTCGACGAGTTTGCGGCCGTCCATGATCAGTTCGGCCGCATATTGGAGAACATGCGGCGCGGTTTGCGCGAGGTGTTCCCTGTACTGATCACCCCGCCGGCGCATGATATCCAGGAATAGGACACTGCGTTGTCCCGCATCGACCAAGTATTCGATCGCCGAGGCGAACAGCCCCGACATTGGACCGCCCGGAATTTGCACCTTGTCTATTGACATGTTTCGACCTCTTTGTCGGGTTCGACAATTGACGGCGCCGGGCAAGGACGAACGTTGATCTAGGTCAAGATGATCTGCACGCTCGAAGGACTCTTATCCTGCAATCGAGTTCATGAGACGCGGCTCACTTGACGAGCTGATTTCGCCGGACGATATCGGCATGTCACAAATCGCAAGTTACAGCGCGCAAGCCGTACTGAAGGACGGAACTCCGGTCCAGATCCGCGCGCTTCGAGCGAGCGACGAGGCGGATATGCTTGCTGCCATCGAGCGCACCGGGTCGAGCTCGCTCCAGAGCCGGTTCTTCGTCATGAAGCGATACTTCTCGGAGAAGGAACGCGCCTTCTTCATGGACGTGGACTTCAGCAATCACGTTGCGCTGGCCGCCCTCGTCGAAGAACAGGGTCGTCTCACCATCATCGGCGGCGGGCGATATGTTGTCACAGATCCCGGACGGGCCGAGATGGCCTTCGTCGTGGTGGATGCCTGGCAAGGCCGCGGGATTGGCTCCCTGCTGCTGCGGCACCTCATCGACATCGCGCAAGAGCATGGGATGCAAGAGCTTACGGCCGAGGTTCTGTCCGACAACGCGCCCATGCGCAGCGTGTTCGCGAAGTCAGGCTTCAAGCCTGCGAGAAGCGATGATCCGAGGACAGTACGCCTGACTCTCACGCTTGGGTCCGCGCGTCCGGCTTGAGCTTCATCTCAAGGCGATCGTGATCTGACTGATATTGGCCGCCAGCTCGAGTCCCGCCTTCGGGCCTTGCAGCACCATCGTCACGCCCTTTTCGTTGCGGAGGTGAACGCCGCTGACGCCGCCGACCAGCGCAAAACCTCCACCGACGGAGCTATAGGTGCCGGCGAAGTCACTGACCTCGCGGATGCCCGAGGCCCAGCCGTCGAGACGGCCGACCGTGGCGCCGACCGTGATGCCGAAACTCAGGCCGCTGATCTTGAACGGATAGGTCTTACCGCGGTACGTCAGCACGCCGTTGCCGGCGCCACCGCCGACCAGGAGGCCCGCCTTGACGATCTTGACTCTGACATGACCGGCCGCTTGCGCGAAGGACGGCGTCGCCGGCATGGTTAGCCCGACTGCCAGCAGCAGGAGCGCGATCAGGCGAAATGCGCGCCGGCGCCATTCACGGTTTTTGGGCATCGACCTTCTTCCAGGTCTCGTCGGGATCGAACAACGTGGTCCGCTCGGCAATGAAGGCCGTGCGCTTGCCGAGATCCTTCTGGTAAACGGTGCCGGCATGGTTGACCAGAAAGGTCATCACGCCCGAATTGCCGTACTCCGCAGGCCAGGCGATCAAGGCGAAGCCGCCGATCATCTTGCCCTTGACGACGTAGTTGAGCGCGCCGCCGGGTGCATCCCGCCCCTGCCCCTTGAGGATGCGAAAGTAATAGCCGTGATAGGGCTCGGGTCCGACATCGCCCGCGCGATACCCCTCCTTCGAGGCTTCGGCCGCCAGCGCGCCGAGCGGGCTCGGGTCGCTGTCGTCGCGCCAGAACAGGCCGTCCTTCTTGCCGGGCGATGAGACGATGCGCTGCGCATAGACGCCGGCGCCCTCGCCGCGGTCCTTGTCGGCATATTCGTTCTGCGCGTCGACAAAGGCGAGCGCGGTCTGGATTGCGTCGAGCTCGTTGCGGCCGATGCGACGGCGCAGCACCTCGATCCGTCCCTCGTCGGTGTCGAACTCCCAGCCCGTCCTGGTGTTGACCAGCGGAATCGGGAACGGGAAATCGTCCGGCCCCAGCATCAGGGTCGCAGTCTTGTTGCCCTCGGCCTTGATGCCGTGCTTGGCGTCATACATCGACGAGAAGCGCTGACGGATGTCATTGTCGGCGATCTCGTCGCCGGAGGCGACGATGTCTTCGGCAGCGCGCCCAAGCACCTTCAGAATGTCGCTTGGTCCGCTCTTGACCGCGGCCGCAAGCGCAGCCGCCGCGTCCTCCGGCGTCTTATAGGATTGCTGTGCCTGTGACGCAGAGCCAAGCAGAGCCAGCGCCATGATGCCCGGCAGCACCGCGCGGCGGAACGATTTCAGGCCCGTCATGGCGTCACCTCCACGGGAATCTTCGCGCCGCCGGCGAGCCATTCAGCATAGCTGCGGAATGTCAGCCCGAGTTTTTCGTAATGGACACGCAGATATCCATCGCTGCCACGGGTCACAGCGGCAGGCATCACCTGCTCGACCTCCTGCGCCATCACGCCGACATAGGCCTTGTCGCTGCCGATGTAGCTGAAGCGATAGTAGCCGAGGCCGTTTGAGAGCTGACCGAGCAGGACAACGTCGTGCTTCAGCGCGATATCGGAGCGCCGGCCGCCGCCACCGCCGCGGAAGCCGCCTCCTCCGCCTCCACCACGGAAACCGCCTCCACCATGCATGGCCATTCCGCCACCACCGCCCCGCCCAGCAAAGCCACCGCCGCCGCCACCGCGCGGCATGCTTGCCATACTCGAACGCCCGCGCGCCGATGCCGCGGCCGCCGATCGGGCCGACGAAACGTTCATTGCCCCGCCGCGGTTGCCGCCACCGCCACGGTTGGCGGCAGCACCGCCGCCGGCACGGTTCGCAGCCCTGGCGCGATCGCCGCCGCCCTTGTTTGCGCCCTTGGCCCGGTCGCCGCCGCCCTTGGCACGATCCGCGGCCCCAGCGCGATCGCCACCGCCGGGCCGATCGCCGCGGTTGCCCGCACGGTCACCTGCGCGATCACCCGGACCCCCACGATCACCGGCACGGTCGCCCGCCCGATCTCCCGCACCTTGATTCGGTCGCAGCACCTGATTGCCGTCACGACCGCGGAAATCCATCCGGTCCGACACGCCAGCCTTCAGATTGTTGTTGCCGAAGCGCTGCTGAACATTGGTGTTATTGTAGCGAACGCCCTGGCGATGCACCGGATTGTGCTGCCAGCCATTGCCGATGTTGGTGGTGCGATGGTTGACGTAGACGTTGCGGTTGCCCCAGTTGCAGCCGCCGCCCCAGTAATTGCCCCAGCGTCCGATCGCCCAAGCGGTGCCGAAGGCGATTCCGGCCGCAACCATGCCGGCGCCGATATAGGACGGATAGCCCCAATAGTACGGCGGATACTCGGCATAGGGCCAGGTGCCGTAGACCGTCGCCGGATCGTAATACGGCACGTACATCGCCGACGGATCGGCCTGCTGGATCACGACAACCTGCTTGCCTTCCTGGGACTGGACACTGACCTTCTGCTGCTTGGTCGTGACCAGCTTCTTGTTGTCATAGGCCTTGGTGCGCAGGCGCTGAATCGCGTCCATCACATCGGGTTGCTGCGCGAGAAAGGCGTCGCCGAGTTTCTTGGTCCAGTCGAGCTGGTCGCTCATCATGGTCAACACGTCGGCGGTACTGGTCAGCGCCTTGACGCTGTCGTCCCAGCCCTGCTTGTCCACCTCCGTCTTCAGCGCATCACCCTTGAGCTGCTTGCGCTCCTTCAGCCAGCGGTCGGCCTGCACCACCTCCAGCGGATAAGTTGAGGCCGCCAGCACATTGGCCAGCAGCTCGTCGGGATAGAGCGCGATCGGCGCAACCAAGGCTTCAAGCTGCTCAGGCTTAAGGAGCTCGGCCGACGGCGCGGGCTGGCTCGCCGGCTGCGCCTGCGGATTTGGGGCTGCAGGTGTCGTTGTGGTCTGCGCCGTTGCAGCGACCGCAGTCGCCATGAGGAGCGCAAGCGCCATCAGGGTCGTGCCGCAGCGAAACATCACATCCTCCCTCAGACTTCCAACGTGGGAAGATCAAGCCGGAGCCCAGGCGTTTGTTGATCGAGATCAACGAAACGAGTTCGTCGCGGCTGCTGCAGCGCGAGGACGCACGATCATGCGCCCCAGATTTTAGGCCAGGACGACTTTCCCCCACCGATCCAAAGGCATGATCATCAAATACCGCCTGTCAGCGGGTGATCGGAAGCCGGATCGTGAACAGGGCTCCTCCGAAGAGCTGGTTCGCCGCGACAATTGCGCCGTGGTGGGCCTCGATGATGGTTCGGGCGATCGCGAGTCCCATGCCCATGCCTTGCGGCTTGGTCGTGAAGAATGGATCGAAGACGTTTGCGAGATCGGAGACGGCTATTCCGGGTCCCGTATCGGTGATCCTGATCTCGGCTTGATTGCCGGCACGGAGGGTTGAAACGCTGACCTCGCGCTTTCCGGTGTCCGCATCGGAGATCGCATCCATCGCGTTGATGATCAGGTTGAGAACAACCTGCTGAAGCTGGACCGGATCTCCCTTGACGTGCAGATGGGCAAGCACAGGCATATAGATCAGCGTAATCCGGCGTCCGTCGGCGACGGCCTTCACAAGGCCGATCGCTTCGCGGACCGTATCGTTGAGCTCGATGTCCTTGACCTCAAACGGCGTCTTTCTCAGAACGCTGCGCAGCCTGCGGATCACCTCGCTTGCACGTTGATCGTCACGCCTGATGTCGGCAAGAATCTGACGAATCTCGTTGATGTCCGGCGAAGTGGCCTTGAGCATGAGCTCCGCCGTCTCGGCATTAGTCAGGATAGAGCCGAGCGGCTGGTTCAATTCATGGGCAATCGAGGTCGTGAGCTCGCCGACAGTCGAATAGCGATTGACGTGGGCCAGCTCGGTAAGCCGCTGGCGCGATTCCACTTCGGCGACGCGGCGGCGGCGACGCTCGTGCAGCAATCCGCTGATGAGACCTGCCTGTACCAGGAATACCGCCGCGATCATCAACATCTGCCAACGATAGCGCACCCAGATGTTCGGCTCGCGAAACAGGATCTGGCTGCCGGGAGGCAAACGACTCTCGCTGATGCCCCAGCGCTGCAATTCCCGCCAATCATATCTCGGCGCAGCGAAGCCGATCGGCTCATAATGGATGCTCGCTGGTTTCGCGCCGCCGAGAACGCCGAGCGCGGCGGTGACGGTCCTCGAACTCGTGTCCGCAATCAAATGCATCGGCCCACCGACCGTGCTGTTACCGAAGAACGGCTCCTGGTAGGAGAAGATCGGAGCATTCGCGACTGCGTGCAGGCTGCGCAAGGCGATATCGCTCTCGTGGACGACCCCAGCCGCATCGACCGACATCAGGCCCCAAAACAGCACAGTGTGCGGCGGGAGCTTTGATGCGCGTTTCAATATTTCCTCGAATGACAAATCCGAATACCAGACGAGCTCTACCCGCTCGCCGAAAGATTTCAGCTCCCGCTTCACCTCCTCTAGCCAAAACTTCTCGAGCGGCGAGGCACCGATGACGACCGCAACCGACTTGGTGTCCGGCAGAACCTGAAGGATGTTGTCGAATGCCGCCACGAAATCGTTCCGGATCGCCACGACGACATCGTTGTCGCCGAGATCGGCGCGATTGATCAGTCGATGCTCGACTGCAGAGAGAATCAACGGCGTGTGGGGGAACAGTCTGGCGCGGTATTTCTGCGCAAACCGGGCGGCAGGCGCGCCGATGCTCAACACGATGTCGGCATCGCCCCCCTGGTACAGCGAGTGCAGGTACTCGACGAAAGGCGCCTCGGGACCAGGATTGTTGAAGCGCGCGGTGAGCAGCGCGTGCTCCTGGATATCGAGCGGCCAGGGCGATTGCCGCTCCAGTTCGGCCTTGATGTCACGCGCATACTCACTCCACGGCCGAAACTCGCGACCGAAGGAATGCAACACCAGCACGCGCTTGAGCTCGCCGCGCAGACTTCGCTCGACGGCCCCGGCCCGCTCGGGCGACAGGCACAGGGCGACGAACAGGCCTAGGCATAACAACGCGGCCGCGCCCGGCCACGACCTGACCGAAACACTGGACATCCGCCCGCTCAGCTCCGTTCCCGCGGCCTCCAACGGCTGCATTGCGGTTAATTCTAGCGGGAATTGCGGTGCGCGGACAGGCCCGACGACGCGATCAGATCCCGCTCAATGACCGCTCAGCACAAGTGTCTGGATCGGCAGCAACAGCGCCTGGATACGCAGCAGCAGCGCGTGTACGAGGCCGACGCCGTCCACGACGTGCAGCGCGATCTTCCGGCTGGTCGGAGTGTCCTTGGCCGAGATTTCCTCGTGATTGCTGGTGTAGGCATTGACGATGCAGCTGCTGCCGGGTGTGACCCCATCCAGGCCGCCTTTGTAAAGCGGCTCCAGAAACACCAGGATGGTGCCGGGACGGACGGCGTTCTGTGGATCGATCAGCTGCTCGCCGGATCGGAACTGTCCGGCAGCGATGTAGTCCTGCACCGTCGTGATCACCATCGGGATGATCACCCATGGCTTCGAGATGCAGGTTGCTTCCGCCACCATGCCTTCCTTCATCACCTGCGCCTCGATCTGGCCGAAACCGGCCTGAAGCGCCTTGCGGCCAGCACCTTCGGGAACGAGAACGCCGGCGGGGCGCATCAGCTGATTGACAACGTCGCCGGGGCGAACCAGGAACTGCTCGACCCGCCCATCGACGCCGGCGCGCACGAGGGTCTTGTCGAGATCGACCTGGGCCTGGTCGAGCGCGGCCTCCGCACTGGCCTTCTGTGCCGGCAGCAGGGTGGAGACCTGCAAGGACGCCGATTGCTTCGCGGCCGTTGCGGCATCGATGCCGGACTGGCGCTGGTCAACCAGGACCTGGAGCTTGTCGATATCACGCTGCGGGACGATGCCGGGATTGCGACGCTGAAGCTCGCTCTTGACCTCGAGTTCGTCCTTGGCCTGCTGGTAGTTGGCTTTCGCCTCGCCGATCTGCGCCTCGGCCTTGACCACGTCGGCCTGCGCAGTCTGCATGGCGGCGTCGACCTCGGCAACCTTTCGCTTCGCTGTCTCGTAGGCGGCCCGCTGCTTCGAGGCGTCCAGCGTGAACAGCACATCGCCCTTCTTGACCGGCGCAGTGAAGCCGACCTTGACCTCCGCCACGCGGCCCGAGCCTTCGGGCAGGATGGGCACGGTGCGGAAATAGAGAGCCGCCGACGAAGTGGACGGATGGAAATAGAAGATCATCGTGATCAGCGATACCGTCAGCATCAGGCAGGCGGTGATGCCCCAGCGCAGCTCGTACCAGATCGAGAAGAAGGTGATCTCCTTGCCGAAGCGTTTGCCCTGGGCGTAGCGACGGTAGAGGTAGTCCGGCAGGATCGTGACGAGCGAGCAGATCAGCAGCTCAAGCATGGCTCGGCTCCTTCTCCTTGGTGGGTCCCAGCTTTTCCGCTGGAGGTGGCGCAGCCGCAGCGTCTGTCGGGATTTCCTCGCCACTGCCGGCCGGCGTCGCCTCTGCAATCTTCTCGACCGACCCGGCAATGCTGCGCAGCGGTGTGCCGAAATCGGGAAGATCGATCAATGCGAGCAAAAGCCCCGCAATCCAGAAGATATGCATGTGCGTAAACAGCGAGATCAGGCCGAGCACTGCAACGAGCTCGAACTGCAATTTTTGCGATTTGTGCGCCATCCGCTCCGGCAGGCTGTGCAGCTTCCAATAGAGCGTGCCGACCCAGAGCACGATCCCGATCAGAAATATGCCCATCACCACCATCAGCGTATCGGTCCCGCTGCCCGGCGCGAGATAGAATGGCAGATGGTGCGGGGCCATCGGATGAAGCTGGTCGCTCAAACGTCTCTCCCGGTCAAATGCGCATGTGTGCCACTGTGTTCGGACAGGCTTCCGGTTTGCTTGATTTGAATCAAGGGAACGCCCTCCGCCGGACTTAGCGTTCCCCGGATGCTGATTGGATAACCATCAGGAGCCGCAGCCATGCCCGGCCTCGACGATCTCATCCCCAACGCCGCCCAGATTCGGAAGGAAGCCGCCCTCAAGGAGGCCGAAAAGGCGGAGGAATATGTCCGCCTCGCAACCGCTGCCGAGGCCGAGAAGCGCGCGCTGATCGAGCGCTTGCGCAAGCCCTCCGGCAAGACCGAGGAGGAGAAGATCAAGCTCGCCTCGACCATCATCCAGCGTGCGGTGCGAAATGGCCTGACGGAGGTGCTGGTCTATCGTTTCCCCAACTCCCTCTGCACCGACAAGGGACGCGCTATCAATCAGATGGAAAAGGGTTGGGAGAACACCCTGACCGGCATCCCCAAAGAGATCTTCCAGCTCTGGACCGATTATCTGAAACCGCGCGGCTATCGCATCTCCTATCAGATCATCGAGTTCCCTGGCGGTGTGCCCGGCGACATCGGCGTGACCATCTCCTGGGACGATTGACGAGCAACAGGAAGGATCGGCATGGCCAAGGACGTATCTGCGGAGCGGATGAAGCGTAAGGACTACGAGAAGGAGCTTGAAAAGCTCCAGGTCGAGCTGTGCCACCTCCAGGATTATGTGCGGGAGAACAAGCTGCGGGTCATCGTCCTGTTCGAAGGCCGGGACGCCGCCGGCAAGGGCGGGACGATCAAGGCCATCACCGAGAAGGTCAGCCCGCGCGTGTTCCGCGTCGTTGCCCTGCCGGCGCCGTCCGACCGCGAGAAGACGCAACTCTTCTTCCAGCGCTACATGGAGAGATTTCCGGCCGGCGGCGAGATCGTGATCTTCGACCGAAGCTGGTACAATCGCGCGGGCGTGGAATACGTCATGGGCTTCTGCACCCCCGCCGAGCACGAGCGCTTCCTCACGCTGTGCCCGCAGATGGAGAAATATGTCATCGATGGCGGCATCATCCTGATCAAGATCTGGCTCGAAGTGGGCATGGACGAGCAGGAACGCCGCTTCCATGCGCGCATCGACGACCCCGTGCGGCAATGGAAGCTGAGCCCGATGGATCTAGAGTCCTACCGGCGCTGGTACGACTATTCGCGAGCTCGCGATCTGATGCTCAAGCAGACCAGCACGAAGGAAGCGCCATGGTACATCATCCGCTCCGATGACAAGCGAAAGGCACGGCTGAACTGCATCGCGCATCTCCTCGGCGCGATCCCCTACAAGCGCATCAATAAGGACAAGATCAAGCTGCCGAAGCGCTCCGAGAAGGGACGCTACAACGACCAGGCCAGCCTAAAGGGAATGAATTTCGTCGCCGAGCGATATTGAAACGCGAACGGGCTGCGGTGGCGCAGCCCGTCGCCTGTTCGGATCACTTCAAGCGGATTGTGACGCCGCCGACGGCCGCCGATACTTCCGCGCCGACCCGCGGGCCGCTGAGCTGGAGGATCACGCCATTGCTGTTCTGCAACTGAACGGCGCCAGCGCCTGCGGCGACTGCCCCACCCGCTCCCCCCACAGCATAAGAGCCTTCGATGGACGCCGGCCCCTTCAGATTGAGGGCTCGGCCGACGAACTTCGTGGTGGACGCTCCGACCGTCAAGCCGACGCTCATGCCGGACACGGTGAAGGGATATTTCTTGCCCCGGTATAGCAGGACACCTTCGCCGCCCCCGACACCGACGATAAATCCGCCCTTGGTGAACACGACGGCAACCTGGCCCGTGTCAGCACGCGACGGCGTGCTAAATCCGGTAGCGGCTGCGATCGATGCAATCAGGACAGCGCCGATAGTAACTTTCCTCATGACGTTTCTTTCCCCTCTTGTGGTCATTGCGCCAGGATCATCGCGAAGTAGCCGAATATGGTGAGGAGGATGCCCGAGACGGCATAGCCGACCGGGAATCCGATCCAGGGCACGGAACTCTGGATCTCGACTGCGGCCTCGCGGCACGGGCCCGAATGCGACCGCGCACCGGCGACGCCGCCCATCAACACGGCCGGATTGATCCTGAAGACGTGGAAACCGATCGCCCAGACGATGAACGGCGGGATCGTGCAGGCAATGAAGCCGACGATGAAGATCTTCAGGGCCACCGCACCGGTCAGCTGTGCCAAGAGGCCCGCGCCGGCGTTGACGCCGACGATGGCGACGAAGACGACGAGACCGAGATCCTCGAGCACGTTGCGCGCCGCATTCGGCGTGTTGCCGAAGAAGCGCAGACGCGACACGATCGAGGACACGATCACGCCTGACAGAAGCAGGCCACCTGCGTTGCCAAGCCCGACCTTGGCCCCGAACGCGGGGAATTCGATCATGCCGATCAGGAAGCCGAGGATCATGCCGACAGACAGAGTCAGCAGGTCGGTCGACGTGTTGGCGCGCGCGATGCGGCCCCACATCTCGCCGAGTTCGTTGACCGCGGACTTCAAGCCGACCACGGAGACGATATCCATTCGCTCCAGCTTGGTCTTGAGACCCGCCGGGATCTGCACGCCGCCGCGCTCGACCTTGGTCACCTGCAACTGGCCGGCGATCGCCGTGTCGCGGAAGGATTCGAAGGTGCGCCCCACCATCTCCTTGTTGGTGACGAGGATATCCGCCTGGTCCATGGGAACGCCGAGCGTCTTGGCGTCTGCGACCTCCGGACCAATCAGACCCATCTTCTCGGTGAGATGCTCGGTCGCGCCACCGAGCGCGACGATGTCGCCCTTTTGTAGGACAAGGTCGGCATCGGCGCCTTGCGGCTCGCCGTTACGTCCCACATTGACGATCCGGTACTCCGGATTGACCGAGCGGAATTTTGCGATGCTCATCCCGACCGTCGCTGGATTCTCCAGCCGGTAGGCTCGCAGGCCGAACTGCCGATAGCCGGTCAGGGCCCCGCCTTCGAGATCCTTGACGCCGAATTCCTGCTCATACCGCTTCGCGGCAGCCTTGGCGTCGACGCCCCACCAGCGCGGCAGATATTTGCAGATCAGGATGATGCCAACGGTGCCCCAGATGTAAGTGATGCCGTAGGACAGCGCGATCATGCCGGACGCTTCCTCGGGCTTCATGCCCTCGGGCAGCTTGACGACACCTGAGGTCACCGCCTGCTCCGCCGAACCGATCGCCGCCGACATGGTCTGCGACCCCGCCAACATGCCGCCGGCCGCACCGGGCGGCAACGCGAAGAGCTTCGCACCAAGCACGACCAGGGTCAGGCCCAGAATGCTGGACATGACTGCGAGGAACAGGAACTTGACGCCATCTCCCCTCAGGCTGTTGATGAAGGACGGACCGACGCGCAAGCCCACGCCGTACATGAAGAGGTAATAGAACAGGCTCTTGGCGAAATTGTTCAGCTCGAGCTTCACGCCATAACTGGAAGCCCAGACCGAGATGCCTGCGCCCACCACAATGGCACCGGCGACCATGCCGAGGCCATAACCCTTGATGCTGGCCCGGCCGATATAGACGGCGAGACCGACGACGAAGAACAGCAGCAGATACGGATACTGCTGCAAAAACTGGAAAAAGGCCTGCATGTTCGTCCCCTCCAAACTTATGAGGCAGCCTTGAGCTTCGGCGATGCGGCCGGCTTCGGCCGGCCGAGCTTCGCCAGAGCTTCCGTGCGCACGAGCTTCAGCCCTTCCTTGGCGTCGTAGCCATGGATCTCCTTCACATCGAGCTTGCGCATGAAGTCGATGGTCTCCTGGGTGATGACCTGGCCCGGCACCATGATTGGGAAGCCCGGCGGATAGGGGATCACGAAGTTCGCCGAGACGAGTTCGGGGCCGGCCCTCAGCCGCCGGTCGATCTCGGGATCGTTGAGGCGGATGTGCTCGCAACCCGCTACGTCATAGGCCGCGTAGAAGCCGGAGCGGATGTCGCCTTCGTTGGTCTTGGCGCCGGCATCGCCGCGGAAGCTCGGGTGGAAATGCGAGAAATTCGGCAGGTCCGGCACGTCAGTCATCAGGCTCTTGACCCGCGCCTCGAACGTCTTGCGCGCATTGGCGCCGCCTTGCGCCAGCCCGCGATCGACTTCGCCCGCGATCTCAGCGAGCACGCGCACGAGATGCGCGACGTCGCTGCGGGTGTTGTTGATGTTAGATTGGACCAGGACCGAGTTGCGCGAGGTCTTGTTGACCTGGATGTTGTACTCGTTGGCGAGGATGCCCTTGAACTGGGTGCCGTCATAGCCGGCCATGCCGCACACCAGCGTCATGCGGGTCGGGTCGAGGCAGAACTCGTCGTCGTCGAGGCTCTTCAGCGCAGTGACCCAGTTCACGCCTGGCGCGAGATAGTCAGTAAAACCGCTCTGACGGTATTGCGCGGGCACCATGACATCGGCGCCGAGAATGCGGAAATATTTCGAGATCAGCGGATTGTTGTTGACCGCCTGGCGTATCGCGAGCGCGATCTCCATCGCATTGGCGACGAGCCCATAACCTTCAAGCTCCATCTGCCGCCGCGAGATATCGAGGCTGGCGATGAGCTGCTGGTTCGGGCTGGTGGAGGCGTGGGTGAACACGGCCTCCTTGAATTGCTGCTCGACCGTGTGGAATTCGATGTCCTTGACCGAGAGCATGGAGCCCTGCCGGATCGCCGACATCGACTTGTGGGTCGAGTTGGTCTGGTAGACGCGCAGGCGGATCTGCCGGGGGTCGGGAATAAGCCGGGTCTTGAGCAGAACCTCTTCGGACGGATTCTTGCCGAGCTCGGCTTGCTGCTTTTCATAGACAGCGACCGACTTCGGATCGCGCATCCACGCCTCGATCTCGTTGGCGGCGCCCATGGCGGTGCGCCGGCGCAGGAACGGCGAGAAGCGCGCAAAGCCGAACCAGGCCTCGTCCCACAGGAAGATCAGGTCCGGCCTGATGGCGAGACATTCCTCCATCACCCGGCGGGTGTTGTAGATGTGGCCATCGAAGGTGCAATTGGTGAGATCGATCATCTTGACGCGGTCCAGCCGGCCGTCAGCCTTGGCGCTCAAAAGCGCCTGCTTGATCGTCTTCAGCGGAACCGCGCCATACATCGAATATTCCGTCATCGGGAAGGCTTCGACATAGAGCGGCTGAGCGCCGGCCAGCACCATGCCGTAATGGTGCGACTTGTGGCAGTTGCGGTCGACGATCGCGATGTCACCTGGCGCGAGCAGCGCCTGCACCGCCATCTTGTTGGAGGTCGAGGTCCCGTTGGTGACGAAGAAGACGCGATCGGCGCCGAGCGCACGGGCAGCCTTCTCCTGCGCCTTCTTGATGTTGCCGGTCGGCTCGAGCATGCTGTCGAGGCCGCCCGTGGTGGCGCTGCTCTCGGCCAAAAACAGGTTCGGGCCGTAGAACTCGCCCATGTCGCGGATCCAGTCGGATTTGAAGATCGACTTGCCGCGGGCGATCGGCAGCGCGTGGAACGTCCCGATCGGGCGCTGCGCGTACTTCTTGAGATTGTCGAAGAATGGGGTGTCGTAGCGATCCTGGATACCTTCGAGGATCGACAGATGCAGCTCCAAAAGCTCTTCCACGGAATAGAAGATGCGGCGCACGACGTCGGCCTCGGGATTGCCAGCGAGCTCCTCGACGTCGCGGTTCGAGATCATGTAGAGATCGAGCTCGGGTCGGACGCGCTTGATGATCTGGGCGAGCCGCAGCGCGGAGGCGTCGGCCTCGTCATTGAGACCGGCCGCGGCCGTGATCGAGCGGAGCACGGGGGCATCGTGCCGCGAGCGCAGGGCGAAGCCTTCGTTGATGATGACGGCGCCGATGTTGGGATTGAGCATCGTCGCGCAGAAGGCATCCTCCAGGCTCCCGACGATGACCGGCTCATAGATGAAGCCATCGACGGGGCGCCGCAGCTTGCGCCATTCGGCGGCAAGCGCCGGCCATTGGCTGGGTGACACGCCGGTGACGATCAGGGTCTCGAAATAGGGCCTGCGTGCGGTGTGCGCGCCGAAGCTCGGCGGCACCAGTCCGGGCGCATCGCCATTGCCGTCGTCCTTCACGCTCCAGTCGCCGGCATGCTGGCGGAAGGATCGCGTCGCCAGTGCCTGGGTGATCCGGCTCGCAAGCGCAAACGAGGTTGCGCCGTCGCCTGCGTCCGCGGCCTCCCGCAGCGCCGCCATCAATTGCAGACCGGGATAGCCGTGAAACTCCTCCGTGACCGATAGCTCGGCCAGCGCCGCGTCGTAGACCGCGCGATTGCCGACCCGGGCCCAGGTCTTGGCGGCCTCGACCAGATCACGCCAGTCGTCCGCCCGCGCTCCGGGGCCGGAAAAGAACTGGTCGATGCGCTTGTGCGCGGCCTTGGGCTCTTTGGACATCTGTCTCTCCCGATCCTTTGGGGCGAAGGTGATGCGGGATCGTGAGTGCGGCGCCGGTCGCTCCATTGATCCAAGTCAACGGTCGGTTGCATTGTGACAGCCAATGCCATGCCGTTCGCAACGCAATAGGAAGGCGTCAGACCGTTCGTTGCGCGGTGCTCGCCTGATCATCGCTCAGCAGGCTATCGAGCGACCGCAGCCACTGGCCGCTGTCGGTCTTGGCCGCGAGTCCTTCGGCGCGCAGGAGGTCGCGGAGCTGCGCATGAGCGCCGACGATGCAGAATGTCACCCTGCGTGATGCAAGTTCGTCATGGAGATCGTGCAGCATGCGCGCGCCTGCCAGATCGATATAGGGCGACGCCGACAGGTCGCAGGCCACCAGCCGGACGCCCGGCGCCCCCCGGAGGGCGATCAGGACGGTTTCCAGGATCGTCTCGGCATTGATGTAGAGCAGCGACGCTTCGGGCCGGAAGGCGATGATTCCAACCAGCGGCTCGACGCCCTCATGCCTCGCACTGTCCGAATACCGGCCGCTGCCGGGCAAGCGGCCGAGGAATGCGACGTTTGGCCGCGAGGCCCGCGCCAGCAGCAGGAAGATCGACGCGATCGATGCCAGCAGAATGCCCTGGAGGATGCCGAGCAGCAGCACGGAGATCAGAGCAATCGCCGCGGCGTAGAAATCGATCCGACTGACCTGCCACATTCGTAGCAGTGCACGAACATCGACCAGCCTGTAAACGGCGGCGAAGACGATCGCCCCGAGCACCGCCTTGGGGAGATTGGTCAGCAGCCCCGTGAAGAACAACAGGCACAGCCCGAGCGCCACTGAGCAGATCACCAGCGCCAACGGTGTCCGCGCGCCGGCACTGTCGTTGACGGCCGATTGCGACAGGCCGCCGGCGACGGGATAGCCATGGCCTAAGGCAGCGGCGAGGTTCGCCGCGCCCAATCCCAGGAACTCCTGACGGACATCGAGCGGATAGCCGTGCTTGGCAGCAAAGCTGCGGGCTGCCGATACGCCTTCGATATAGGCCAGCAGCACGCAACCTGCCGCGAGCGGAAACAGATCGTCGAACTCCAACAGGCCGAATGTCGGGATTCCCAGCGCCGGCAGCCCTTCCGGTATCTTCCCGGTGACGGGCACACCGAGGGCCGGGAGGCCCAGAAGGGTTGCCAGAATGATCGCAAGCGCAACGATGGTGATGCCGACGGGCTTGCCCGGCAAAAGCCGCTCGCCAAGCAGGAGCAACAAGAGCGCGACGGCGCCGATGGCGAGCACAAGCGGATCGATGCCGCCGAGCTGACCGCCCAGCTTGATGGCGCGATCGAAGAAATTGTGGCCGCCACCGGCAACACCGAGCAGGCTCGGCAATTGGCTCATGATGATGGTGAGCCCGGCACCGGCCTTGAAGCCGACCAGAATGCTGTCGCTGACGAGGCGGACCAAAACACTGAGCTTGAACAGCCAGGCGATGAAGCACAGCACGGCCACCGCAAAAGCTGCAAGGCTCGCGATCTGGGCATAACGCAGTGCATCGCCGCCGGCCAGCGCGCCGACGGTGGCGGCTATCATCAGGGAGATCGCCGAGGTCGGGCCGATCGCAAGCTGCCGCGATGACCCCAGCAACGCGTAGCCGATGCCGCCGAGCATGTAGCCATAGACGCCGACCTGCGGCGGCAAGCCGGCGAGCGCGGCATAGGCGAGCGAGACCGGGATGGCGTAAGCGGCGAGCGTGATGCCGGCGATCGCGTCGGATGGCAGCCATTCGCGCTTGTAAGCGCCAAGCCAGCCGGCCGGCGGAAAGAACCGGGTCCCGGCCAGTTTGAGGATAGTATTCATCGCAAGACCTCGCGATGCGGCGCTTCGCAACGCAACAGGACAATCAGCAACGCCACCACGGGAATGCCGAGCGCGAGGTTGGGAATGGTCTTGGTGGCGTAGGCACCGACTGCGGCGCCTAACCCGAACACAGCACATAATGCGAAGAAGATGCCCGACCGGCGCAGCGCCCCGACTGGCGCCCCCTTGCATGCGGCAGCAAAGATGGTCTCGATCCCCTGGCGCATGTTGCCGGTGATCATCACGGTGCTGCAGGCCGTGCCCTCGACCCTTGTGAAAGCCGCGGCCTGCATTGCCGCCACGACCGAGATTCCGAGTGTGCCTGCGAGATCCGGCAAGCGGTTATGCAGGATTCCGATCGCAACCAGAAGCAGTATCTCTACCAGCGTGCTGATGGCGCTGGCTCGTTCGCCGGCGATGCGGCGCAACCATGCAGCTATCACAACTCCCACCGCAAAGGCCAAAATCGGCGGCACGAAGTGAAAGGCCCTCGTCCAATCGCCGGCGGTCGCATAGACCCAAAGAAGAATCACATTGGCTGTCTGGGCATTCGCCATCACGCCGTGAATGATCCAGGTATAGGCATCGATATAGCCGCCGGCAAAGGCGAGCAGCAGGACGATCTCGACCGTTTCATCGCGGCGGATCGCTCCGGCGGCGACGTACAGGGTGCTCATGTCGGCAATACGGGCTGTCGCAAACATTTCATGAGGTCATCATAGGCATCGCCTCGTCTCTGCCGAGGCTTGATCTGGATCAAGCAATGTCCCCCGCACCGCCAATCAAATCGCACCAAAGCGCCGGGGGAATGCGACCATGGAAACCGTCAGGTGGATCATCACCACCGCACCGGAGATATTCCTGCTGCTGGCGATTGCGGTGGGCACCATCCTCGGCCGCATCAAGGTTCGCGGTTTCTCGATCGGCACCACCGCTTGCATCCTGATCGTCGCCGTCTTGATCGGACAGCTCGGCAGCTTCACGTTCCCACCGATCCTGCGGGCGATCCTGTTCAGCCTCTTCGTCTTCACGATCGGCTACCGGTCCGGACCGGAATTCTTTGCCTCGCTGAGTGTGCGGACGCTGGCGCAGGTCGTGCTGGCGCTGGTGATCGGCGCGACGGGCCTCATGCTCGTGCTCATGTTCGCTCATGCGTTCAAGCTCGACACCGGAACGGCCGCAGGCCTCACCGCGGGCGCGCTGACGCAATCCTCGGTGATCGGCACCGCATCGGGCGCACTGGCGCAGCTCGGCCTCTCCGCCGATGTGTTGAAGCAGCAGGAGGCCAACATCGCGGCTGGCTACGCCGTAACCTACGTGCTCGGCTACATCCTGACGCTGCTGTTCGTTCCCTTCGTCGCGCCGCGGCTGATGCGGATCGATTTGAAGGCGGAAGCGAAAAAGCTCGAGGCCGAGCTTGCCGGCGGTGCGCCAGCGAAGACGGACAATCTGTCCTATCGCAAATTCCAGGCCCGCGCCTATCGCATCTCGGCCGCGGCGGGCCGCACGGTCGAAGCCATCGAGGCGGAGATCGGCAGCCGCACCATTGTGGAGCGGATCGTGCGCCGCGGCGCCGATATTGCGCCGCACCGCAATACCGCTCTCGAGAACGGCGACGACATCGTCCTGACCGGCCCGACTGCGGCCATCGTTGCGGCAAAGCCCGTCATGGGCGAGGAAATCGACGCGGACGAGCTCTTGCGCAGCCTGCCAGGCAACGTGATCGACGTGCTCGTGGAGAACCGCAGGCTGCACGGCCGCTCGATCAAGGAGGTGGCCGATATCGTCGGCGACAGCGCACGCGGCGTTTTCCTGCGCGCCCTCACGAGGATGGGGCGTGAAGTGCCGCTCGGGCCCGAAACGCGCGTCTATCTCGGCGATGTCATGACGCTGGTCGGCAGCACCGGCAATATCGCACGGGCGACGGCGCAGGTCGGTCACGCGCTGAACGCGAGCGACCGGACCGATATCGCCTTCCTTGCCGCCGGCATCGCCGTCGGTCTCTTGGCCGGGCTTGCCAGCATCAAGGTCAGCGCGGTCGCGCTGACGCTTGGTGGCGGCGGCGGCGCGCTGATCACAGGCCTCGTCTGCGGCTGGCTGCGCTCACGCAAGCCGACCATGGGCGCGCTACCGCCGGCGGCGCAGCAGACTTTGAGCGACATCGGCCTTGGCGGCTTCATCGCGGCGGTCGGGCTCGGCAACGGTCTTGCCGCCTGGTCTGCGATCCAGGCCCATGGCCTGCTGCTGGTCGGCATGGGCATCGTCGTCACGTTGATCCCGATGACGGTCGGAACGCTCGTTGCCTATTACCTGCTGCGCATGAACCCGGTCGTGACCTGCGGCGCGCTGGCCGGCGCCATGACGGTCGATGCCGCCGTCACCGGCGCCTGCGACGTCGCCGAGAGTCAGACGCCGGTGCTCGGCGTCGCCGTGCCCTACGCGGTCGGCAACGTCGTGCTGACGGTGCTCGGTCCGATCGTGGTCGCCGCGACGTTTTCGGGATGAGGGAGGTCGCGATGCATCGCATGCCTGCATTGCTCCAGGCTCTTGCGACCACCCTCCTCGTCCTTCTTGTCTTCGCATCGTCTGCCCGCGCCGAGGACGAGGTCCGCATTCAGGAAGAAGTCTGGGCACTCACGCTGCCGCTGCCGATGTTCGCCTATCTGGTGCGCCCGGTCGGCGACGGCCCCTTCCCGCTGGTGATCATGAACCATGGCGTCTCGCTCAACCCGACCGATCGCAGCTTCTTTCCTTTGGTGGAATTCCGTGATGCCGCCAAATGGTTCGCCAGGCGCGGCTATCTCGTGGTGGCGCCGGTCGGCAGCGGTTATGGCGCACAGGCGATCGACATTCCCGAGCGCGCACTGTTTGGCCCGTTCTTCTCCAAAGTCGGCAAGTGCACCAATCCCAACTTTCATGATGCGGGCCTTGCTGTCGCCCAGGTCGATCTCTGGATCATCGACTACCTCGCCGCCGAGAAGCGGATCATCCCGAAGGACGTGATCGTGGTTGGGCAGTCCGCCGGCGGATGGGCTTCCATCGCCTTGTCGAGCGTGAACCCGCCGCAGGTGAAGGCGATCATCACCTTCGCCGCAGGCCGCGGCGGCCGGGTCGGCGGCAAGCCCAACAACAATTGCGCGCCCGACAAGCTGGTCGCGGCCACCGCGGATTTCGGCCGCACCTCGCGCGTGCCGATGCTGTGGATCTACATCGAGAACGACACGTTCTTCGGACCCGATCTGTCCAAGCGCATGCATGCCGCCTTCACCGCCGCCGGCGGCCGCGCCGAATATCATCTGATGCCGCCGTTCGGCAATGAAGGTCATTTCTTCATCGGCTCGCCGGACGCGATCCCGCTCTGGTCGCCGCTGGTGACGAAGTTCTTGGATGCGCAGAAGTGAGCGCAAACTTCAGAGACGCGACTATGCCCCGCCCTCTTGATTGTCTCTGCGGTCTCTTGATGGTTGCAGTCGTCGGGACCGCCACAAGCGCAACCGTCGCCGCGCAGGAGGCCGCGAAAGCCGACAAGCCCGCCGAGGTCGCAACGCGCGGCCAGCGCGAAGCAAAGGACATCAGCTATGGCGCCTGGCAGAAACTCTGCTTCAAGGCCGGCGGTGCGCCGATGCTGTGCCGGACTTCGATAACAGGCAAATTCCCGACCGGTCAGACGGCCGTGCGCGTCGACCTGATCGAGCGCGAGGATGCTTCCACAGCCCGGCTGCAGTTGTTCGTGCCCATCGGCATGTACCTGCAACAAGCCCCCAAGCTGACGGTCGACCAAGGCACTCCCTTCCGCGTGCCCTATACCTGGTGTGTCACCAACCTCTGCATCGCAGCCGACGTGACGTCGCCAAAGACCCTCAAGGAGATGGCATCAGGCAAGGCGCTGACGCTCGAGCTCGTCGATTCGAATCTCCTGGCCCTCACGACCTCGGTTCCGCTGGCTCAGTTCGCGTCCGTGCGCAACGGTGCGCCGACGAAGACGCTGGAGCAATATGTCGAGGAGTGAGCGCTCTCGGCCTATGCGGCAGCGGCGCGCATAACCGACTCGATTAGCGATGCTGCGGAAAATGGCTTTGTCAGATAAGCGAAGCAGCCCGACGCGATCGCCGCGGTACGGTTCGCGGGGCAATCATTACCGGTTACATAGATCACCGGCACGATGACGCCGTTCTCAGCCAGTCTGCGACGCACGTCGATGCCGGACTTTGCGCCAAGATTGATGTCGAGGATGATGCAAATCGCGGTGCAGAACTTGCCATGATCGAGCAAGGCACCCGCGGTGTCGAACAGCGTAGTGTCGAACCCGTGTCGGCGCAGAAGTCTGTCCATGCTGGCACGCATGGACGGATCGTCATCGACGACGAAAACGGACTCGCGTAGGGGCAAGGCGATTGCCTTTCCGAGAGACGGAGGTGGGATACTGGATACGATTTCGCCGCGTTTACGAGCGGACATGCACTATTGCATACGGCTCGCCGTGCACTGTCAACACGCCTCAGCATTGTACTTTGGGGCAGTCAGAGCGGGGAGAACCGTTGCGACGATGCGGCTAATGCTCGTTCGAATCGAGTATTCCGAGCCGCTCTGCGATCGAAACGAGTTCCGCCAGCGAATGAACCTGCATCTTCTCCATCACCTGGTGACGGTGTGCTTTCACTGTGCGTTCGGCGGTTCCGAGTTCATGCGCGATCTGCTTGTTGATTCGGCCGCGCACAATGAGATCAAACACCTGTCGCTCGCGCTGCGTCAGCGTGGCCAGATGACCACGAAAAGCATCAAGCCTGCTGCGCTGGGTGCGCGCCGTTTGCTGACTGGCCAACGCGCGCTCGATCGCGTCGAGCAACTGCTCGGAGGATATCGGTTTGGTCAGGAAGTCTTCCGCACCCGCCTTGATCGCGCGCACGGTGGTTGGCGTGTCAGCATGGCCGGTCAGGAAGATAATGGGCAGCACGGAACCGGACGCGATCAACCGGGCCTGCAGGTCGGGACCGCTCAGTCCCGGGATCCGTACGTCGAGCAGGATACACCCCACCTGCTCGTCATCCGGCGCCGAATCCAGGAGCTCCAGTGCTGAGGCATAGGTCGCGACCTCATATCCCGCGAGCTTCAGCCGGCGCTCGATCGCGGTCCGAAAGGACTCGTCGTCGTCAACAACGTGAACGAGGCCTGGCACTTTCTTACCTCTCGCTCAATTTAATGAGGACGGCTCGACGTCCCTCTCATTCTTCAAAGTCACATCTTCGCGTTTGGAAGTCGACATATCTGCTTCGCAATATGTCGCATCTCCACCGCGGCAAACTTCTCATCCTGCGCAGCAATCGCCAGTGCTGCTGTCCTTTGGTACAATGAACCTTGGGACAATGGATTGAACTACCACCTTGATCGAAAATCAACTGCGGCGGGAGTGGGGTAGCGCGGCGCATTTCCGGCTGAGAATATTTCATCCGACCGACCAATTCGGCGACAAGCTGAGGAGTTGGCCCATGTTCGTTCGCATCACAACGGATTCCACCCTGCGTCCCAATACCCTCCGCGACCTCGGCATGACAAATCATTCAAATGCGCTGGTCAATTTAAGCGAGTTCTCCTACCGAAAGGGATCTGAGATCTATGGCGAGAAAGAGCCGGCCGAGTATGTTTACCAGGTCAAGTCCGGAGCGGTACGAAGTTATAAGCTGCTGTCGGATGGCCGCAGGCAGATCGGCGCATTTCACCTCGTTGGCGACATCTTCGGGCTCGAGAATGGCAGCGAGCACCGGTTCACGACGGAAGCGATCATCGACACCACGGTACGCCTGATCAGACGGCAAAGCCTTGAAACCGTGGCCGAGAGCGATGTCATGGTAACCAGAAACCTGCTCAGCATGACGACAGATAACCTCCAGCATGCGGAAGACCACATGCTGCTTCTCGGCCGCAAGACCTCCCTGGAGCGGGTCGCAGCGTTCCTGCTTGAAATGGACAAGCGCCTGACGGCCGCCGGCGTCATGGCACTTCCGATGTCGCGGCGCGATATCGCCGACTATCTCGGCCTGACGCTGGAGACTGTCTCGCGCGCTCTGTCGCGACTCCATGAGCTTGGCGTTCTCGGCTTCGTCGGCAACACTCAGCGTCAGATCGTGCTGCTCGACCGGCACCAGCTCGCCAGTCTCGATCTGCAGCCCTGAACCGGCGGAGTGCTGGTCCACAATCCACGACCATCAAGATGGGTCCACGCGACTGCGTTGGGTCCGTGGTAAACTTGTGCCGGTCGCTTCCGTCAGCCCGAGATGTTCGAGTGTCTTGCGCAGGACTTCGAACAAAATGGCGGCGGACCAGCCGAACAGAAGAACACCATTCATGGCGGTCAACGGGCCGATCAGCCGCCATTCGCGCACCGGCGTGATGTCGCCGTAGCCCAGCGTGGTGTAGTTGACGAAAGCAAAGTAGAGCAAGTCCGTGTCGGCGGCAGCGGCCTGAACGACATTGTAGGTCGCGGCCCACATCAGGATTTCGAACATGTGGGCGATCTTCAACACGACGGCGGCCGCGATCATGACGCCCATGAGATGCAACCTCGGCCGATGGGTATGACGCAGGCCCGCACTGCGGGCGATGGCGACCGCGACCACCGTCACCAGCGCGTGGAGCCCGATATTGATCACACTGACCAGGATGCCGACAAGGAATTGTAGCATCATAGCGTCGAACCCGACCTCAATTCGGCAGACCCAATTCGTTATGATCGACGACGAGAATCGTATCTATGGTGACCATGCTCGCGCCCATCGACGAAGGGGACGATTGATCTAGGTCAACGGCGCGTCGACGGTTTCCGTTGCGGCAACGGCAGCCTGGTCCACCCGAATCGGCGTAGCCCGGTCGATCCCGATCCATGCAGCCGCCAACTCCCAAGCAACCGACAGGATGATCGGCCCGATGAACAGGCCGATGATCCCATGCGCGAGCGTACCACCGATGACCCCGATCAGGATCACGAGCGTCGGCGTCGTCAGGCCTCGCCCCATGAGAAGCGGCTTCAGGACGTTATCAAGAAGACCGACGGCGACGAGATAGACCGTCAAGAGCAGGGCTACGGTCACGTCCTTGTCCATCCATATCCAAACAACCACGGGAAGAAGCACGATAGCCGCGCCGATCTGAACGATCGATAGCAAGAGCACGATGATTGCGAGCAGCCCTGCGCTTGGGAGGCCAGCGAGCTTGAAACCGATGCCCGCCAGCAGGGCCTGCACGATGGCGACACCGATGACACCCTGTGAGACCGCGCGTATGGTGGCCCCGGCGAGCTCCAGGAAGTGCTCGCTCTGGTCGGGCACGATGCGCAACAGGAAGCCCCGGAGCGCGGCAACAAGCTGCGCCCCGTACGGAAGCAGGAAACCGGCAACGACCACCGACAGCAGGAATTGGAGCATTCCGATGCCGGTGTCGCCCGCAAACAACAACATCGTCCCGGCGAGCGGTTTCAAATACGGCGCCACCTCGCGCAACGCAGCACGGATATTCGTGTAGGCCTCATCCCAGAACGCGTAGAGCTGCGGACCGATCAAGGGCCAATCCCTGATCTGCTCTGGCGCCGCCTGAAGCACGAGATCCCCGCTGCCGATCTGGCCAGCAAGGTCCCGGAGCCCTTCAACCGCACTCAGGCCCAGCCAGGCGGCGGGACCGATGACGATGCCTAGCGTGACGAGGGTGAGAACGGCCGAGGCGATCCGGGGACGATCGCCGAGCCGTTGGGCGAGCCAGGCAAAAACCGGGTAGAACGCCACCGCCAGCACCGCGCTCCAAGTCAGGATCGGCACGAACGGTCGGATGATCAGAAATGTCCACAGGATCAGCAGGCCGAGCAGCGCCAGCCGGATCACAAGCTGGACAACATCGTCGGTGGACAGAAGTTGGCGAAGTGTCTTCAAGGCTTTGTGCCGGATCTCAGAGGCCAGACAGCTTACAGCTTGAAGACCGCGGGGGCCGGAGACTTGATCCAGATCAAGCGAGCGGTTCCGATCACTACGCCCCTCCGCCGACGCCGCCGCAGACTACCAAACATCCGCAGCGGTCGGCGTGAGACGTTGGCGCATCACGACGGACTCATACGATGCTATCCCTTCTTCTCATCAAGCAGCTTGGCCACACGACGCAAGCCGAGCAGATAACCCTGGGTCCCGAAGCCTGCGATGACTCCATCAGCTCGTTTGGAGACAAACGAGTGGTGGCGGAATTCCTCGCGTTTGTGCACGTTGGAAATGTGCACCTCGATCACTGTCCCCTCGAACGTGTTCAAAGCATCCAGGATGGCGACCGACGTATGGGTGAAAGCCGCAGGATTCATCACGATACCGGCAGCCGTCTCGCGCGCCTCGTGGATCCACTCGATCAGCTCGTATTCCCTGTTGGATTGATGAAAGCGAATCTCCAGGCCGAGCTCCTTGGCTAGCGCTCGACAATCCCGTTCCACATCCGAAAGCGTCTCGTGGCCATAGATGTGGGGCTGGCGCTTGCCGAGCAAATTGAGATTTGGCCCGTTGAGGACGTAGACAAGATGACTCATGGAAGTACTCCGTTCAGTGATGGGCGAGGATCTCACCAAGGAACTGCCTGGTGCGGGCATGCTGTGGATTGCGGAAGAAAGCGCCGGGCTCGCCTGCTTCGATGATCTGGCCTTCAGCCATGAAGATGACCCGGTCGGCAACCTGGCGGGCAAAGCCCATCTCGTGGGTGACGCAAATCATGGTCATGCCGTCGTTGGCGAGGCCTATCATCGTATCGAGCACCTCCTTGACCATTTCGGGATCGAGAGCCGAGGTCGGCTCGTCAAACAGCATCACCTTGGGCTGCATGCAGAGCGCACGCGCAATCGCGACGCGCTGTTGCTGACCGCCCGAGAGCTGCGCCGGATACTTCTCGGCCTGGTCACCGATGCGCACGCGCTCGAGGTATTTTCGCGCGGTCGCCTCCGCCTCGCTCTTGCTGATGCGGCGCGCGCGAATGGGGGCGAGCATGCAGTTCTGCAACACCGTCATATGCGGAAAGAGGTTGAAGCTCTGAAAAACCATGCCGACGTCCTGACGTACGACATCGATTGCCTTGATGCTGTCGTCCAGCCGATGACCGTTCACTACGATACTGCCCTGCTGGATCGCCTCGAGGCGGTTGATGCAGCGGATCAGCGTCGACTTGCCTGAGCCGGACGGACCGCAGAGCACGATCTTCTCGCCCTTGCGCACGGTGAGATCGACGTTGCGGAGAGCTTGGTACCCGCCGTACCACTTCTGCACGCCCTTCATTTCGATCAGGATCTGGTCCTGCATGCTGGTCTCCACTGTCGAGCGGCGGCCGACGCAGATTGCGCGCCGGCCGCTCGCGGTGGCTACTGGACTGTGAAGGGAATGCCGGGGACCGAGTCGGGGAAGACCGGGACCGGGACCTTCATCCATTTGGCGTAGAAGCTGGCCAACTTGCCGTTCGACTTGATCTGATCGATGAACTTGTTGGCCGTCTCGTTCCACTCCTTCTCGCCCAGGCGGGTGCAGGCACCGTTGTACAGAGCGGTGAAGTGAAGCTTGGGCTCGAACCCGAGTTCGGGCTTTGCGGCGTTGAGGCGCTGCGGATAAAACAAGTTCGCGCCGACTGCTTGGACTTGGCCCGAGAGCAGCGCCTGGATCGTGGCCGCGTCATCGTCGAATCTGCGGATCTCGGTCCCGGACGGGGCGTTGTTGGTAACCTGGGTGTCCTGCGTGGACGACCTCGGCACGCCGATGACGTACTTGCCCATATCGGCATTGCTGTTGATCGGGGTCGCCTGGGCAGCGACCAGCGTGATCTCGTTGGCGACATACGGTTTGGAATATTGCACCGCCTTCGCGCGCTCGGGCAGCATGGCCATGGTTGCGAACAGAATGTCTACGCGGCCTGTGGTCAGCGCCGGAATGCGATTGGCCACCGCCAGCGGGACGAACTCGGCCTTCACGCCAAGATATTCAGCAAAGGCGCGCCCCATATCAGCATCGATGCCATCCTGCTTTCCTGAGCTATCGACATAGCCCCAAGGAGGATTGTCGCCCTGGATGCCGATGACGACGACGCCCTTCTTCTTGACGTCTTCCAGAGTGCCCGCATGCGCTTTACCTGCGACGGCGACGGTCCCCAGTATCAGCAGCGCGGCGCCGAGCTGGCGACGATTGATCGAAAATAACATCTGATGTTTCCTCCTCCTGGTGATGGCTCTGTTTGATTGGGCAAGTGCGCCGTTCCTACCTTTGACTAGCCAGGGCGAGCCTGGCCTCCATCCGGCTGCCCCACCATGAGAGTGGCCAGCAGAGGATGAAATACATCGCGCCGACCACGCCGAAGACGAGCAACGGCTGGAAGGTCTGGTTCGATACGATTTGACCGGCGCGGGCGAGTTCGATGAAGCCGACGATGGCGGCGAGCGAAGTGCCTTTGATGAGCTGCACGAGATAGCCGATGGTCGCCGGCAGCGAGATACGGATCGCCTGCGGCAGCACGATGTCGCGCATGCGCGACGAATAATGCAGTCCAAGCGCCATTGCCGCCTCGGTCTGGCCGCGCGGCACGGCCTGTATCGCACCGCGCCAAATCTCACCAAGGAAGGCGGAGGCATTCACGGTGAAGCCGATCGCCACCGCGACGAAGGCGTCGAGCTTCAGCCCGGTTAGCGCCAATCCGTAATACACGACGAAAAGCTGCAGCAGCAGCGGAGTACCCTGGAATATCCCGATGTAAATGCGGATGACCCATTCCACGCCCTTATGACCACAAGTGCGCAGCAATGCGACAGCCAGCCCCGCCGTGCAGCCGCCCGCAAACGCAACCAGCGTCAGCAGCATCGTCCATTGCAGCCCACGCATCAGGAAACCGAACTCAGGGAGGCCAAAATGCGGTGCCATGATCTCCCCCTCAGCGTGTCGGATATGAGAAGAAGCGGTGAGAGATGACCGCGAAGCCCAGCATCAACAGCCAGGAGATCGCGAGGTAGAGGAAAGTGACGAAGAAGTAGACCTCGAAGCTGCGAAATGTGTCGCTTTCGATGCGCTGCGCAACCGACGTCAATTCGTAAGCCGATACGGCCGAGCAGATCGACGAGGTCAGCGTCAGCATGATGAACTGACCCGTGAGCGAGGGATAGATCGCGCGAAGCGCTGGCTTGAGCACAACGAACCGGAATACCTGCCCTTTGTGCAGTCCGAGTGCGTAGCCGGCTTCCACCTGTCCCTTATGAATGGACTGCACCCCGCCGCGGATGATCTCGATGGCGTAGGCGCCGCCATTGACACCGAGTGCGATGACGGCCGTGGCTGTCGGATTGAGCTTCAATCCGACGAGCGGCAGAGCGAAGAACAGAAAGAAGATCTGCACCAGGAAAGGCGTATTGCGCACGGTCTCGACGAAGCCGATCACGAGAGCACGCAACCACGCCGCCTTCGAATCGCGTGCCGCGACGCCGGCGACACCGATCATCATTGCGAGCGTCATGCCGGCAAGCGCCAGGCCCAACGTACCCACGCATCCCCACAGCAGCGCGGGCATCGCATGCCAAACCACCGAGAAATCGAGCGTGTAGCCCATCTTGCGTTTCCTCTCGGGCGTTGTACGTGCCGCTCGCCCATCGGCCGGGTGTCACCCTCCCCGGGATGCAAAAGTGGCGAAGAAGACGTCTGGATCAGGTGAGATGCCCGTGAACAGGCGGAATGCCTCGGTGCCCTGGAAGATCGCCATGCCACCACCATCGACGGCGCGGCAGCCGAGGGCACGCGCCGCGCGCAGCAGTGCGGTTTCGAGCGGGAAGTAGACGATCTCGGCGACCCACAGATCGGGACGCAGCAGGGCCGTCGGCAGCGGCGTGCCCGGATACTTGTCCATGCCGATCGGCGTCGCGTTGACAATTCCGTCTGCGGCAGCGACCGCCGCCGCGACATCATGGCCGGCCCTCAAGTGCCCCTCTACAAATCGGGGGGACAAGCTATCCACCAAACTCTGCGTCTTGGCCACGTCGACGTCGATGATGGTTAGTTCCCGCACGCCCAGCTTCATGAGCGCGAAAGCGACCGCCGAGCCTGCGCCGCCCGCGCCGAATTGGACGACGCGACCGAGCGATGCACCTTGCATGTTGCGCCGAAAGTTCTCGGCGAAGCCGAACCAGTCCGTGTTGTGGCCGGTCATTCGGCCATTCCTGATGACCACGGTGTTCACGGCGCCAAGCGCCTCTGCGTCAGGCGAAAGCTCATCCAGGAGTGGAAGGATCGCCTGCTTGCAGGGATGGGTCACGTTCAACCCGTCAAAGCCCATCCGCCTTGCTGCCGTGAGCAATTCCGGCAACGCCCCCACACCGAGCTTCAACTCTGTCAGATCGATCTTCTTGTAGATATAGCGGATGCCAGCGGCGTCTGCGGCCGCTTCGTGCATAGGCGGGGTGCGGGACGCAGCGATGCCACTGCCGATCAGGCCGACGAGAAAGCTGGACTTCGGATGCATGCTCGGCATCGCCCGTCAGCGCAATGGGACGGTCAGTTCGGCGATGACCTGAGCCGTGCTCGGTCGAACGCCGCGCCACCAGGAAAAAGCTTCGGCCGCCTGCTCGACCAGCATGCCGACGCCGTCGGCCAGCTTGGCTACGCCTTCGGCGCGAGCCGCTTGCAAAAAGGGCGTCAGCCCTTTGCCGTAGGCGAGTTCGTACGCCAGCGCCGCACCGCGGAAGACATTGCCTGGAAGCGGCGGCATTTCACCCCGCAGGCTGGCCGACGTCGCGTTGACGACGACATCATAGCCCTCGGCAAGATCGGCCAGTTCAGCATAGCCGCTGACGATCAGCGGACCACAGCCGGCAAACTCTTCGGCCAATGCCACCGCTTTCGACAGCGTTCGGTTGACCAGAACCAGCTCGGACGGCTCCTGGCGCAGGAACGGCAACAGCGCGCCACGCGCTGCTCCTCCAGCGCCGAGCATCAGGACGCGCCGGCCGGCCATTTTGACGCCGAGATTGACGGTGATGTCACGCACCAGGCCGATCCCGTCGAAATTCTCGGCAATGATCCGATCGCCGTCGAATTTCAGGCAGTTTGCGGCGCCTGCTCGTTTGGCGCTCTCTGAAAGCTCATTTGCGTAGGCGAAAGCATCGAGCTTGAACGGGGCGGTGATGTTCAGCCCCTTGGCGCCCTCTATCCGGAATTGATCAACCCGCTCGCTGAAGCCATCGATTGGTCCCTCGATCGCCTCATAGACAAGGTCCTGTCCCGTCATTTTGGCGAAAGTGCCATGGATGAGGGGTGATTTGCTGAAGCCGATCGGATTGCCAATCACCGCATAACGATCGCTCATGGCTTACTCCTGCACTGCAGTTTCGTTGTAGAGAACACCGTCTCGCACCATCGCGTCGATGGTTTGGGCCGACAGTCCCAGCGACTCTGCAATGCGGCGATTGTCCTGGCCGAGCAGTGGTGCCGGAGTACGCACCGTGATGTCGCAGCTGGAGAAGCGGAAGGGCAGGTTCGGCAACGTCACCCTGCCGAGAACAGGATGCTCCTGCTCGACCAGCATGCCACGCGCGTGAATCTGCGGATCCCTCACGACCTCTTCGATGGTCTGCACAGGAGCGGACGGCACACCTGCTTGCTCGAGTGCGGCAAGACAGGCATCCCGAGACGGCTGCGACAGCGTCCAGTTGCGCACAATTTCCATCGCCTCGGCATAGTGGGCGTTCCGCGCGGCAGGCGTGGTGAAGCGTTCGTCGGATGACAACCTGCTTCCTCCGATCAGCGCCGCCAATCGTCGCCACGCATCATCGACTTGCGCAGCGATGACAAGATTGCCGTCCTTGGCCGGAAAGACCCCGTAAACGGTCGAGTCCGGCTGTCCGCTACCGGTCTGCTTCGGCAGGTCGGTACCGCCTGAGAGGAAGTAACGCTGAACCGCATAGTCGTGCATCGAGACCATGCAGTCGTACAGCGCCAGATCGATATGCTGGCCGCGGCCGGACGACGCGCGGCCGACCAGCGCTGCATTGATGGCAGCCACACCGTGAATGCCGGTATACATGTCGGCCAGTGGCATCCGCAGCAGCGGCGGCGCTTCACCGGGGGAGCCCAGTTGCGCCAGAGCGCCCGACATCGCCTCTGCGATCAGGCCGAAGCCCGGACGGTCGGCATAGGGACCGGTGTGGCCATAGGCGGAGACCGAGCAGTAGATCAGTCCGGGATTCCGCGCCGACAGCGCCTTGTAACCGAGCCCGAGGCGCTCGAGTGCGCCGGGGCGGTAGTTCTCGATGAAGACGTCGGCTGTGTCGACCAGCTTCATCATCATGTCGAGACCACGCGTGTCGCGCAGATCGATACACAATCCCTGCTTCCCCATGTTCTGCTGCAGGAAGTAGCCGGATTGTCCGTCCTTGAAATACCCATGGGCTCGGCCCGCATCGCCCTCCTTCGGACGCTCCACCTTGATGACCTCAGCGCCCATCGCGGCGAGGCAACGGCCCATGAACGGGCCGGCAAGGAAATGGCTGTAGTCGATGACGCGAATGCCTTTGAGCGGCAGATCTTGTGCCGTCATGCCTGCTCTCCTGCGGCGTTGGTCTTCGGGCGCATCGGAATCATCAGTCGATGCTCACCAGTCTGCACCACGTCGCCGCGCTGATTGATCAGCTCTGACGGCAGCACCACGATGCCCCATCCATCACGCTTCGTGGCGCGCATTGAACCGACGCGGAACTTCACGTGCACGGTGTCACCGAGCTTGATCGGTAGCTTGAAATCCCAGGTCCAGCCCAGCGACATTCCCGGCAGGAAACGGTAGTCGGCACGGGTCTTCAAACCGTCGGCCAGCGACAGACCGAACAGCCCGTGCGCGACGCGCGTGCCGAATGGTGTGGTCTTGGCGTATTCCTCGTCGACATGCACCGGCGTGAAATCACCCGTCAGTTCGGCATAGGCATTCACCATCGCTTCGGTGACCGTCACCGAGGGGGTGATGCATTCGTCACCGACCCTGGCATCGTCCCAGTAGCGCTCACCGGTCATGTCGCGTCTTCCTCTAACTCTAGGCACGGGGATTGATCGCCAGGGCGGCTTCCACGGCGCCTGCACTGGCTTGCAAGATTTCGACGTTGAGCCCGCCCGGTAGCTCGAGCCAGTTCGGCCCGGCAGGCAACGCCTTGGCGCCCCACGCGGCCGCACGGGCGAGCACACCTTCGTAATCGTCGACCATGATGCCGAGATGGGCGAGACGCCCCTCTGGTCCCACGAAGTTCGGATCTTCGATGAGTTGCACGCTTCCGAGCACCCACACCTGACGTGGGCGCGCGCCTTCGGCGGGTTGCTCGTCGCGAATGGCAAGACCAAGCACCTCACGAAAGAAGTCGACGTGACGATCAACGTCAGGCACACGGATGGCGACGTGTTCGACATAGGCACGGGGCGGCGGCATCGTCTCAGGACCTTCCAGGATAGTCGCTGCGGGCGTATTCGATGCCCTTGACTAACGCGACGAGGGTGGAATTTACGGGAGTTGGGACGTTGAGCCTGGAACCCCAACGCACGACGGAGCCGTGGATGTAGTCGACCTCGGTCAGGTTGCCGGACTGCAAACTCTGCAACATCGACGTCTTGAACTCGGGCGGTAGACCAGCGGATGCCATCGTCCAAGCGCGTCGCGGATCGGTGATCGAGATCTTCACGCCGGCCGCCTGCGCGACCGCGATGCCCTCTGAGATCGCGGCCAGCGCGCAATCTTCCAGGATCGGCAGCGAATAGAGACCGCCATACGTCAGCCCGGTAACGGCGGTAATTCCTCCTCCGGCGACATTGATGAACAACTTGTCCCACATCGTGCCCAAGATATTGTCGCTGAGCAGCGTGAGAATGCCGGCACGATTGAACGTCTCGGAAATTCGCTGAGCGCGTTCCGTCAGGCGTCCATCGAGCTCGCCGATGATGGTTTCCTTGCCGATGACCCCGGAGCGGACATGACCGGGGCCGAGCAGCACGCCGCCTACGTAGGTCTTGCCTGCCATGACCCGGTCACGACCGACTTCCTCCGAAAGGATGTCCTCATGACCAAGACCGTTTTGAAGCGACATCACGACCGTCTGCGGTCCGATGATCGGCGCTGCCGCCCGGATCGCATCCCGCGTGTGATAGGACTTGACGAGGACGATGACGAGGTCCGCCACGATGCCGACCTTTGTCGCGGAGGTGCAGGCAGAGACCTTCACAACGGTCTCGGCGTCACCTTCGAGCATCCGGAGACCACTGGCATTGATCGCGTCGACATGAGCCTGAAACGGATCGATCAACCAAACCTCGGCACCGCCGCGTGCCAGCGTGCCGCCGATGGTCGAGCCCAGGGCTCCTGCTCCGATAAAGCAGATCCTCATCCGAACGCTTCTCCCTCGCCCATTTTGGCGTTGGAAGCGTGGTAGCAGGCTGCCCGGTATTTGGATATGCTATGATCCTTATATCCATTATTGCAGAATGCAATGAAGCACCGGGACCTCTCCGAGACGAACCTGCTGGAGCCGCGCCTACTCCGGCTCTTCGATGCATTGTTCACCACGGGTAGCGTGACCAAGGCAGCCGAGAAGCTCGGTCAAAGCCAGCCGACCATTTCGATCTGGCTGGCGCGCCTGCGAAAGGAACTGGACGATCCGCTCTTTATCCGGTCGGCGGAGGGAATGCTGCCGACCCCACGCGCCGAGGCTCTCATCGGCACGGCCAGACAGGCGCTGGAGATGCTGCGTCGTCTGGCGGAGCTTCGCCCCGAGTTTGATCCGGCGACTGCAAAGCGCCGCTTCGTCATCTGCATGACGGATGCGAGCCACATCACGCTGCTTCCGGCCATCCTCGCCTACGTTCGCCGCGTTGCTCCGGGCATCCGCATCGAGGCGGCGCAGATCGGCGGCGATACCCCACGAATGCTGCAGTCTGGCGAAGCCGATCTGGCGCTCGGCTACATCTCGGACCTCGACGCTGGGCACTTCCAACAGGCACTCTTTCCGCAGGATTGGGTCTGCTTGGCGAACGCAAAGCATGCCCGGATCCGCGACCGCATCACCGCAAAGGATTTCAGGCGTGAGGCGCACGTCCTCATTCGCTCCGGCACCGGACATCAGTTGCTCGCGGCCGCGCTACAGGAGCAGCGGATAGTCCTCGACGTTGCGCTTGAGCTGCCGGGCTTTTTGGGGTTACCCGCAATCGTCGGAACGACTGACCTGATCGCCACCCTTCCAAGGCACATCGGCGAAACGTTGGCTCACTATTACGGACTGCGCGTGCTCGACTGCCCGCTGGCGATCGTCGGTTTTACGGTGAAGCAATATTGGCACGCCCGCTTCCATCACGACCCGGCAAGCCAATGGCTGCGTGACGTGTGCGGTGAGCTCTTTCAACAGCAGGAAGTGCGGGGTCTACATCGTTCCGGCCGGCCAAAGAAACGAAGGTCACGCGATTTGCCGTCGTAGTCGGCCGTTTAAACGTTCGGTTTGCGCAAAAAAGCTGCCGATGTCATGTATCCGGCCCTCGAAGCCTCGGTTGGTCAGGGCGGCAAGGCAGCCCTCCACCGCCTTTGCAGCCGACCAATGCGCTACGCAGAATAGGATTTTCCCCTGTCGGACTGGAGCGCAGCTTCAATATCGCAACGCAACATAAATCTGGACGCTCGGGTTTAGCCGTTCAATGCCGCAATCGGTTATTGGCAGGCGGCGGCCCCCCCTCAATGACCCACCGCCCGGCGACAATCTCAGCCGGGCAAACCGGGACTTGTAGGACTTTCGAACCGTTGTAATGTTGGAACGTGCGGCGTTCGCATGGCTGCTTCCCATAAAGGGCGCGGCGTCACCATAAGCAGGCGCGAACCAACGCGTCGGTTTTTGGGATCGAGAGCGACATGGCCGATGGCGGATCGTTTGATACGTTCCCCAAGTTGCTTCTGCGAAATGCGACGCAGTTCGGCACGCGTCCGGCGTTTCGACACAAGGATCTTGGCATTTGGCAGACGTGGACGTGGGCCCAGGTTGCTGCGATCGTCCGGGCTTACGCCGCGGGCTTGCATCGACTTGGACTGCAGCCAGGAGACAAGATCGCGGTAGTGGGTTCCAACCGACCGAAGCTCTACTGGACCATGATGGCAGCGCAGGCGCTGCAGGCGATTCCGGTTCCGGTTTACTCGGACGCAGTGGCTGAAGAGCTTGCCTTTGTTCTCGCGCACGCTGAGGCGAGCTTTGTTGCAGCACAGGATCAGGAGCAAGTGGACAAGGTCTTGTCCGTATGCGAGCGAGTGCCGCATCTTCAAAAGATTCTCTATGACGAGTCGCGCGGCCTTGATGGCTACGCGGACAGCCGGCTGATCGCAATCCACGATGTCATCGAGGACGGTCGCGCAGCGCTTACGGCGGATCCGGCGCTCTGTGGACAGATCGATGAATTCGTCCGGCAGGGTGATGGTTCTGACATCGCGGTCATCCTCTACACCTCGGGAACGACCGGCGCGTCGAAGGGCGTCATGCTGTCGACGCGAGGCTGCATTGACGCCGCGTCGGACACCACCAGGTTCGACGGACTGGCCGACCACGACGTGGTGTTCGCATATCTGCCGCTGGCCTGGGTGGGCGATCATTACCTCAACTATGTGCAAGGCCTTGTCGCTGGCTTCTGCATGGCATGTCCCGAGAGTAGTGAAACGATCGAGCAGGATCGGCGCGAGATCGGACCGACCTTCTATTTCGCGCCGCCGCGTGGTTTCGAGGCCATGCTGACGCGCCTGATGATCCGCATGGAGGACGCTGCGCCTGTCAAGCGTCGAATGTTCAACTACTTTCTCGACGTAGCGCGCCGGTATGGCGAGCAGGTGTTGACCGGAAAACAGGTGCCGCTGCGGGGCCGGTTGCTCTATGCGCTCGGGCGCTTGCTGGTCTACGAACCTCTCAAGAATGTTCTCGGCCTGTCCCGGGTGCGTGTCGCATACACTGCAGGCGAAGCCATCGGTCCGGACTTGTTCGCGTTCTACCGCTCGATCGGACTAAATCTGAAGCAGCTCTACGGCCAGACCGAAGCCTTCCTGTACGTGACGTGCCAGCCTGATGGCGAGATCTACCCCGATACGGTTGGTCCGGCGGCCCCGAACGTCGACATCCGCATTGCGCAATCGGGCGAAGTGCAATTTCGCTCGCCCGGCATGTTCGTCGGATATTTCAAGGATCAAGCAAAGACCGCGGAAACCATGACATTCGACGGTTACGTCAAGACCGGCGATGCGGGCTTTTTCGACGAGAAGACCGGACATCTAAAGATCATCGATCGGGCGAAGGACGTCGGCTGGCTGGCTGACGGCACGATGGTTGCGCCGAAGTACCTTGAGAACAAACTGAAGTTTTTTCCCAATATCAAGGAAGCGATCACTTTCGGCGACTCGAGAGAGTTTGTTTGCGCCATGATCAACATCGACCCGGTCGCTGTCGCGAATTGGGCGGAGCGCAACAATATCGCCTATGGCTCCTATCAGGAGCTTGCCGGGCATCCGCTGGTCTATGACATGGTAGCGAAAGACGTTGCCGCGGTGAACCACTCTCTCGTCAAGGAAAGGGTGCTGGCGGGCGCTCAAATTCGTCGCTTTCTCATTTTGCACAAGGAACTCGACGCAGATGACGGCGAATTGACCCGCACGCAGAAGGTGCGTCGCCGGTTCATTGCCGAGCGCTATGCGCCACTGGTCACCGCACTCTACGACGGCTCGCATGAGGCCGACATTTCCACTGAAGTCACCTTTGAGGATGGCCGCAAGGGCACTATCGCGGCTCGTGTCAAGATCCGCGACATGCAGGCCACTGGTTCGGCGGAATCTTTGGGGAAGGCAGCATGAGAGCGCCGGACACGAACGAGATCCTGCTTCAAGTCGAGGGCGTAGCCCTGGCCTTCGGCGGCGTCAGGGCGCTGAGGGACGTTTCGTTCAACGTGAGAAAAGGCGAAATTCGGGCCATCATCGGCCCCAACGGCGCCGGCAAGACCTCGATGCTCAACGTCATCAACGGTTTCTATCACCCTGATCGTGGCGCCATCACCTTCAAGGGGCGCACCCGGGCCAGGATGCAGCCTTTCGAGGCCGCCCGCGGCGGCGTCGCGCGCACCTTCCAGAACGTCGCCCTGTTCAAGGGAATGAGCGCGCTCGACAACATCATGGCTGGCCGCACGCTGAAGGTGCGCCGGGGCCTCTTATGGCAGATGCTGCGTTACGGCCCTGCTCTGGCAGAGGAAGTCGAGCATCGGCACCGGGTCGAGGAGATTATCGACTTCCTGGAGATCGAATCGATCCGCAAGGTGCCTGTCGGGCGCTTGCCATACGGCTTGCAGAAGCGCGTCGAGCTTGGTCGCGCTCTCGCCATGGAGCCCGACCTTCTTCTCCTCGACGAGCCCATGGCAGGGATGAATCTCGAGGAGAAGGAGGACATGTCGCGGTTCATTATCGATGTGAACAGCCATTACGGCACAACGATCGTGCTGATCGAGCACGACATGGCTGTGGTCATGGATCTATCGGATCGCGTGGCGGTGCTCGATCATGGCGTAAAGATTGCCGACGGCACCCCGGACGAGATGAGGGAGAACCAGGCCGTCATCGACGCCTATCTTGGCGTCGCACACTGAGGTGCGTTCGTGATCGCATTGGGTCAATTTCTCGAGGTCCTGATCGGCGGATTGATGTCCGGCGTGCTCTATTCGCTGGTCGCCCTCGGCTTCGTGCTGATTTTCAAGGCATCCGGCGTTTTTAATTTTGCTCAGGGTGCAATGGTATTGCTCGCGGGATTGGCGCTGGTTCGCTCGCTCGATCTCCTCGTGGCCAACGGCTTCCCGCTTTGGGTTGCGATCGTTCTCGGCATCGGCTTTGCCGCCGTGATCATGGCGACAACGGCTTGGCTGATCGAGCGGTTCGTGATCGGCCCCCTCATCAACCAGGACGCCCTCACGCTGTTCATGTCCACCATCGGCGTGACATTCGTTCTCGAGGGCGCGGCGGAAATGATCTTCGGATCGGATGTTTATCCGTTGCGGCTATTCCCGACGGACGCCTGGTTCGTGTTTGAGGGCCTCTTCCCGGGTGGAATTCTGATCAACAAGCTGGACGTCTGGAGTGCATTGATCGCAGGCATCCTGGTCGCCGGCCTCGCGATCTTCTTTCAGCGTACCAAGACCGGTCGCGCACTCAGGGCTGTGGCCGATGACCATTTGGCCGCGCACTCGGTTGGGATTCCAATCAGTTGGATCTGGTTCGTGGTCTGGCTCGTTGCCGGTCTCGTTGCGCTGGTTGCGGCGACCGTGTGGGGCACCAAGCTTGGTGTGCAATTTTCCATCACCTTTCTCGCGCTGAAGGCTCTGCCGGTCCTGATAATCGGGGGCCTCACCTCCATTCCGGGAGCCATCGCCGGCGGGCTCATTGTCGGGGCGGGTGAGAAACTTGCAGAGGTGTACCTCGGGCCATCTATCGGCGGCGGTATCGAATATTGGTTTGGCTATGTGCTGGCGTTAACAGTGTTGCTTGTGCGGCCGCAGGGCCTGTTCGGCGAGCGGATCATCGAGCGTATCTGAGACAGGAGCTAGCTTTGCTTTATCGTGAGGTCGGCCAATTCAAGACAACCTACGCAGAGGATATGGCGATCTTCCCGATCCGTCAGGACCGCATTGCGCTCGCGATCTTGCTCGGCATCGCTTTCATTGGGGTGCCGGTGCTGGCCAGCTTCCATATCTGGCCGTTTGGTAGCGAGTATCTGCTGTGGGCGATTCTACTGCCCTTCCTGATCCTCGCACTCGCTGCCATCGGCACAAACATTCTCGTCGGCTATTGCGGCCAAATCTCGCTCGGCAGCGGTGCGTTCATGGCCATTGGCGCCTATTCCGCCTACAAGCTGGCGACAGGCGTTCATGTCCCGCTCACCTCGCATGGCTTCGCGATTTCGATCCCGCCTTTGCCCGTATTGGTATCCATTCTGCTTGGCGGGTTCATGGCGGCGGGTGTCGGAATCCTGTTCGGGATTCCCAGTCTGCGGATCAAGGGCCTCTATCTTGCGGTTGCAACGCTCGCGGCGCAGTTCTTCTTCGACTGGGTATTCCTGCGGGTGCCGTGGTTCACCAACTACGCCCCGTCAGGATCGGTCAATGCGCCGGAACTGAATTTCTTCGGTGTGGTCGTTCGCACGCCGATCGAACGCTATCTGCTGTGCCTGATCTTCGTCACGGTGATCGCGGTCTTGGCGAAGAATCTCGTCCGCGGCAACCTTGGCCGACAATGGATGGCAATTCGCGATATGGATATCGCTGCCGAGCTGATCGGCATCCGGCCACTCTATGCAAAGCTCACCGCCTTCGCGGTCTCTTCATTTATCATCGGCGTGGCGGGCGCACTCTGGGCGTTCGTCTACCTTGGCTCATGGGAGCCGCTCGCGTTCTCGATCGACCGTTCGCTCGAGCTCTTGTTCATGGTGATAATTGGTGGGCTGGGATCCATCATGGGCCCGTTCGTCGGGGCGGCGTTTATCCTCATTGTGCCGATCATGCTGAACGTCCTTCCAACCCAGCTCGGCGTGCCGCTGTCGACGGAAACGATCACTCACCTGCAGTTCATTATCTTCGGGTCGTTGATCTGCTATCTTCTCATCAAAGAACCCCATGGGTTCGCCCGGCTGATATCAATCGGCAAGGAGAAGCTCAGACTTTGGCCGTTTCCCTATTGAAGTTGCGATCGCGCCTCGAGCGGATGGCGGCTGTTGACAAAGGAGGAAGGAAACAATCCCCCGAACGGAAAAAGAGGGGCTCAAAGGAGGAGAATATCAACATGGCAAGTATTGCACGCAATGTACTGATCCTGGCAGCCGCATTGTCGGGCGCGGCGTTTAGTGCACCGGCCGCAGCGCAAAACGAGCAGTTCATCCCAATTCTGTCCTACCGGACCGGACCGTACGCTGTGAACGGAGCGCCCTACGCAAACGGCGTTGTGGACTATTATAACCTGATCAATGAGCGTGACGGCGGTATCAACGGCGTCAAGATTCTGACCGAAGAATGCGAGACGAGTTACGCGACCGACAAGGGCGTTGAGTGCTACGAGCGCCTCAAGGGCAAGGGACCGACCGGCGCGGCCTTCATCAACCCGCTATCGACCGGGATCACCTTTGCCCTCACCGAGAAGACCGCGACCGACAAAATCCCGATCATCACGATGGGGTACGGCCGTGCCGATTCCAAGAACGGCGCGGTGTTCGCCTACAACTTCCCATTGCTCGGCACTTACTGGTCGGCGGCGGATATCGCCATCCAGCATGTCGCCAAGGAACTCGGTGGCTTCGACAAGCTGAAAGGCAGGAAGATTTCGCTGCTGTATCACGACAGCCCCTATGGCAAGGAGCCGATTCCGATGCTGCAGGTGCTGGCGCAGAAGTACGGCTTTGCATTCACCTCGATCCCGGTCACGCACCCCGGTGTCGAGCAGAAGTCGCAATGGCTGGCGATCCGCCAGAATCGACCGGACTATGTCCTGGTCTGGGGCTGGGGCGTCATGAACAGCACGGCAATCAAGGAAGCGGCGGCCGTTGCGTATCCGCGCGAGAAGATGATCGGTGTTTGGTGGTCGGGCGCAGAGCCCGACGTGACGCCGGCAGGCGATCAGGCCACAGGTTACAAATCGCTGATGCTTCAGCATGGTGCTGGCAGGTTTCCCGTCCATGCTGACATAGAGAAATACGTCTACGCGAAAGGCAAAGGTTCAACGGAATCTGGCAAGGTCGGCGAAGTTCTCTACAACCGTGGCATGGTCAACGCCATGCTCGGCGTGGAGGCGATCCGGAAGGCGCAGGAAAAGTTCGGCAAGAAACCGTTGACGGGCGAGCAGGTCCGTTGGGGGCTGGAGAACCTCATCCTCACCGATGCACGCATCAAGGAACTCGGATTTGAGGGGATGTTGAAGCCGGTCAGCATTTCCTGCTCCGATCACGAGGGTGCGCGCTACGGGCGCGTTCAGCAGTGGGATGGCAGGGCCTGGAAAGTCATCTCCGACTGGTACACGGCAGACGAATCGCTCATCGAACCGCTCGTCGCCGATGTGTCCGCGAAGTATGCCGCGGAGAAGAAGATCCAGCCGCGCGACTGCGCGAAAGAAACTTGAACCAGTCTGACTGATCCGGGAGGCAGGTTTGCCTGCTCCCGGATCCCCGAAGGTGCAACTGTTTGGAGGTCTGCCGTGTCAACCCCCAAGGTCGCTCCGGCGACGGAAGCGGCAGCTCCGGTTCTGTCGGTCAACAATATCGAGGTTGTCTACGATCACGTCATCCTCGTGCTAAAAGGCGTATCGCTGGAGGTCCCGCGGGGCGCCATTGTCGCGCTTCTCGGTGCCAATGGTGCCGGCAAGACCACGACCCTGAAGGCGATCTCGAATCTGCTGCATGCAGAGCGCGGCGAAGTCACCAAGGGGTCGATTCTGTTCGACGGCGTCGAGGCGAAGTCCCTGTCGCCGAGCGATCTGGTGCAGCGCGGTTGCATCCAGGTGATGGAGGGGCGACGTGCCTTCCCTCACCTCACGATAGAAGAGAATCTTCTGACTGGCGCCTTCACGCGCAGGGACGGCAAGTCGGCGATCACGCAGGACCTTGAGCGGGTCTATGCCTATTTCCCCCGCCTCAGAGAGCGACGTGATTCCACCGCCGGTTATACGTCAGGCGGTGAACAGCAGATGTGCGTGATCGGGCGCGCGCTGATGTCGTGCCCGAAGATGATCCTGCTCGACGAACCTTCGATGGGCCTTGCGCCGCAGATCGTGGAGGAGATCTTCGAGATCGTGAAGGATCTCAACGTCAAGGAAGGTGTTTCCTTTCTTCTCGCCGAGCAGAACACCAATATGGCGCTCAAATACGCGAGCCACGGCTATATCCTCGAAAATGGCCGCGTGGTGATGGACGGCGAGGCACGGGCGCTCGCAGCAAATGAGGACGTCAAGGAATTCTACCTTGGCGTTGCCGGTGATAGGCGAAAATCATTCCGCGACGTGAAGCACTACAAGCGTCGCAAGCGCTGGCTCGGATGACGCAGAGCGATCGGCTCCGCTCGTCGGGAATGTATGCAACCCAGCGTCCGCCAACAGGCCCAAAGAAAGGATTTTCGCGGCTACCGAATGCGGACTGGACCAAGTGCAGCCGCTGACCGCTTGTCGGAATGGCTATCGCGAGGGGTACCCAAGCCATTGAAAAGCTTGGTGGGCGCACCAGGGCTCGAACCTGGGACCCGCTGATTAAGAGACATGCTAATATCATTGATTTTACAAGAGATTTTTTCCAACCGGGCCAAAATCCGACCATTAGAGATCAATGGCTTACAGCGAAATATCCAACCGCCGAGCGAGCTGAGTATCATGATCACCCTATCCAACGATAATCCGGGATGGCATGCCAAAGCACTGCTTGCGGTTGCGTCGTTGCTCGCAACATTCCTCATTGGACTGACACTGTGGATGGCCGCAGCAATCGAGCGCTTCTTGGGCAGAACCGGCATCAACGTCATGACCCGCGTTATGGCGCTTATCGTCGCGCGATCGGCGTGAATTTCATCCTGACAGGCATCGGGCGAATTGCCGGGATTAGCGGGTCAATAAAAGCGCGTCCCGAACGAATGCTTCCCTATTCGGAACCTGACGAGCGACGGGCTGCAATGGCCTGCGGCTGCTCTACACCCACGCCCGCCCCAAAAACAATTTTTCAACGTAAAATCAATAACTTGTAGGGATTCGGGTGACAGCTTGCGCCCATTAGCACTCACCTCTTGACAGTGCCACCAGTCGTCCCAAATCAATTCGTCGAGGGGCGACCATGATCCCTTCTCGCCCCGCCAACAGCTACATGGGGTTGCAAACATGAGCATGGGATTTGCTGATCCGTTCGATACGCTTCTCGACCTACAACGCTCTCTTGAAGCGACCTTGGCAAGCGACTGGCTGCAAGACCTCACCACCAGCCGCGGGCCATTCCCACCGATCAACGTCTTTCAACAGGGCGATGACCTCTTAGCCATCATCGAATTGCCCGGTGTGAGCAAGAGCGACCTGCAAATTCAGGCCAAGGAAAACTCCATCCGCATCTTCGGGAGGAAGGCTGTCGATTATCCCGAAGAGTCGAGCCTGCATCGACGCGAGCGCGTCTCTGGCGAGTTTGATCGGACGCTGTCGGTCCCCGTCCAGATCGACCCGGATGGCATCAAGGCCGAATATCGGGATGGCATCTTGGCAGTATTCCTGCCGCGTGCGGAAAGCGACAAGCCACGCACTATCAAGATCACCTGAACCACAATCTGTCGCCACCCGTTCGTCCCCATGGGCGGAGGGCTGGCGCAGCGGAGCAGCTTTGAGGAGAGATGATCATGGCTTCTAAAAAGGAACTACAGGTCGCCCAGAAGCGCGAGTTGGAGAAGAAGGAGGAGACTACTATCCCGGCGCGGATATTCGTGCCGAACGCGGACATCTACGAGACCAAGGACGGGCTCAACGTCGTTCTCGAAATGCCGGGAGTCGACAAGAATAGCGTGGACGTTCGAGTGGAGGACGACGTGCTCAAGGTCGACGGAAAGCTCGACTTCTCCAAGTACAAGGGTCTACAGCCGGTGTACACCGAGTACAATATCGGCCACTTTTCGCGAAGCTTCCGGCTTTTCGGCAAGATCGACCAGAGCAAGATCGCGGCCGAGCTCAAGGACGGCGTGCTGTCGCTCATGCTGCCGCTGGCAGAGAAAGCCAAGCCGCGAGCCATTCAGGTCAACTGAAGTGGGCGGTTGGCCCGGCTGACCGGGACCAAGCTGGAAAGCTCCGCCCCATCAATATTAATGTCGACGATCGTCGTGTTGCCGGCAATAGTTCAGGAGATCAAGCTCGAGGACGTCGAATACCTGATCAAGAAGGAGACAGGTATTCTTGGCATTCTGACCAAGACTTCGGCTGAGTGTAAAGTTGCCTAGTCGCAGGCGCCTCTTGAGGTCGCGCTGGCAAGCATTTTTCGGGAGGAACGATCATGAGCGCAAAGGAGGTCCGATTCTCGACTGACGCCCGAGACAAAATGTTCCATGGCATCGACGTTCTAGCCAATGCCGTCAAAGTGACGTTGGGGCCGAAGGGTCGCAACGTTGTGCTTGAAAAGAGTTTTGGTGCACCTCGCATCACCAAGGACGGCGTAACGGTTGCGAAGGAAATCGAACTCGAGGACAAGTTCGAAAACATGGGGGCGCAGATGGTCCGCGAGGTCGCCTCGAGGACCTCCGACCAGGCAGGCGATGGCACGACTACTGCTACCGTTCTCGCACATGCAATCGTTCGGGAAGGTGCCAAGGCAGTCGCTGCGGGCATGAATCCCATGGATCTTAAGCGCGGTATTGACCTGGCGGTCGATGCTGTCGTCAATGAACTCAAGAGAAATTCGAAGAAGCTTACTTCAAATGACGAAATAGCGCAGATTGCGACGATCTCTGCTAATGGCGACAATGAAATCGGACGCTTCCTGGCCGATGCAATGAAAAAGGTTGGCAACGAGGGGGTGATCACGGTCGAGGAAGCCAAGTCACTCGAGACCGAACTTGAAGTCGTCGAAGGCATGCAGTTCGACCGCGGCTACATCTCGCCCTATTTTGTCACCAATGCGGAAAAGATGCGGGTTGAGCTAGACGATCCGTATATCTTCATCCACGAAAAGAAGCTCTCAGCGTTGCAGCCGATGCTGCCCCTGCTGGAAGCGGTCGTGCAGAGTGGAAAGCCCCTGCTTATGATCGCCGAGAAGGTGAGGCGCTTGCCACGCTTGTCGTGAACAGCCTGCGGGCTGGATTAAAGGTCGCCGCTGTCAAGGCGCCCGGGTTCGGTGAGCGGCGTAAAGCCATGTTGCAGGACATTGCGATCCTTACTGGCGGCAATTTCATTTCCGAGGAACTCGGCACGAAGCTTGAAAATGTCACGCTCGCCATGCTGGGACGCGCCAAGAAGGTCACGATCGACAAGGATAACACGACCATCGTCAGCGGGGCCGGCAAACAGTCGGAGATCGAGGCGCGCATTAAGCAGATCAGAACCGAAATCGAAGAGACCACCTCGGATTATGATCGGGAGAAGCTGCAGGAACGGCTGGCTAAGCTTGCCGGCGGAGTTGCTGTCATCCGGGTCGGGGGCGCGACCGAACTCGAGGTCAAAGAACGGAAAGACCGTGTCGATGACTCCATGCATGCGACGCGCGCAGCCGTTGAAGAAGGTATTCTCCCTGGCGGCGGGGTGGCGCTGCTGCGGGCCACGGCGGCGCTGGCGAAACTCAAGCCCGCAAACGACGATCAGCGCCACGGCCTAGAAAGCGTCAAGCGGGCGCTCACTTGGCCGGCGCGGCAGATCGCGGAGAATGCGGGAGAAGATGGATCAATCGTGATCGGAAAGGTGCTTGAGAGCAAGGACTACGCCTGGGGTTTCGATGCGCAGACAGCCGAATACTGTAATTTGTTCGCGAAAGGCATCATCGACCCGACCAAGGTCGTAAGGTCCGCGCTGCAGGACGCAGCTTCAATCGCCGGCCTGTTGATCACGACAGAGGCCATGGTCGCCGAAGCGCCCAAGAAGAATGGAGCCGGCCAAACCGTCCCCTCCGGTCCCGGCGCAATGGACTTCTGAGGGCACAACGGCGTGCGGGTAAAGGGCCGTCCCTCGGCTTTTTTTGCCGCGGGCGAGGAGTGGCCATAGCTACAGAAACGGTCATGGCAATCGTTTTGCCAACGGTCTGCTGCCGTTCGTGGTCGCCTAGGTGGGCGCCCAAGGCTCCGAAAGTCGACCATGCTAGAAAACGGAACGAAGATGGCATTTGCGATGAGATCGACGCGGGATGCAACTCGTCCAAATTGCCCCAAGTATCTTGTTCACTTCGAAGCCATCCATTTACGATCTCCTGCTTCGGAACAGGCAACGCAACGTTAGCGGGGCGCTCGTGATTTTCGGTTGGAGCGGTTCGGTAAATGTGGGGCGACCCGAGCCGGAACCTGGTACGCTCTTGGATCGCTCGCTCCTTTGGTCACGAGCTGTTTCGTGGCTAGAGGAGAAGGACATGATTAGCATTAGGTATGACACGTTCGGACCTCCCATTATTTTCAAGCACCGCGACTTCAACGACAAATTTGATGACTTGACCGTAGATGAGACCTTGCCATTTGCGTCCTATCACGCTGCCGGAAGAACGATGGACTGGCTAATACCAGCCCTTTACAGCATCGATCACGCATACGACAACCTCGGCATTAGGCCAGAAGACTTCGACAATCCCGACAGCGAGTGGGCTCCCTTTCAAATCGAACGGGGCGACCCGGAAGTCGAAAAGGCCATCGAGTCTTTGCAGCAAGTGATCGAAGAAGTACGCGCTGACAACGCTTATGCAGACAAATTCCCTCATGAACGCGATTACGTGTTGGATGGGCTGCAGGGCACGTTAGACAAATTCGCTTCGCAGTCGATAAGTGCGGGATACATCCAAGCGAGCTTCGAACGTCTAAGAATGTTGGGCCGGCGGTTCGCTGGCACGATCAGAGAAACGACGATCGCAACGGCAAAGGCTGCCCTTATGGAATTTGGAAAAAAGCATTTCGGGCAGGTGCTAGACCATATTTGGCGTTGGCTGTTTTAGTTGCGCCGACACGGGGTAGATCTTTGATGAGGGTTGTGCGGAATTGCAGACATTAAGTGTGCAGGACGGGCGATGCACTCCTCATCGGAAGACCACGCATTTTCTCTCGCTGACGAAATGCAGATCGGCGCAGCGGGAGCCGAGACGTTCTGGCGATTTCGGCAACTCATGCTCCATGGCTACAAGCCGAACTATGAGCACTCAAGAGAGGATGCGTTTTGGTTTGAGCACCCACGGAAGTCATTCGCTCATCGGTCGGTCGCGCTCTATTCGACAGGCGTAGTGCGGTCGATCTTCGCTCGCGAAGATACGGTTTTCGAGCGGTGGGACAAAGAGGGCTTTGCCGACTTCCTACGAAACGTGCTGCATCCAAATTGGTGGGAGCGGTCGCGTGAAACTAGGCAAAAGATTTACACGGTCATCTTCGCCGTGATTTTGTACAGCCTGCTGTTTCTCGGCATTCGGATTGTCACCGGCATGTTTAAGTGACGATGTAGGCATCGGCATCAGTTATCACCGCGCGGTAGCTTCGCGACAGCTCGACGGAGCTTGATTTCAATGCACCGCGCGCAGACCAGCTCACCGTCTCCGGCGGGTGGCGCAAGAACGGTCAGCTCAGCTGGCGCGAACTCCTCTTCGCAGTGATCGCGGCGGGGGATTTCGAGCATCCGCGCATTTGCTCACGCAGTTGTGGCGAAATTCGGTAGCTCTTCAACTCGACCGACCGCAAGAAACCGAGCCCTTGGCCTAACCATGTGCAACCTGCTCCGCGTGATCCGCAACGCGCAAGCCGGACCGAGATGACGCTGATGCGCTTGGGCTTGCATCAGTTCGTTCCCGACCGGAACACGGCGAGCGTTGCACATTTACAACCCGCGTGGACATCTGAGATGTTAAGCTACTCGGTCGAGACCGAACAATATTTCATTGTTTACTTCAGCACGATGAGTGGGGTGAAAGATGTTTGATGTCTATCGCAACGATAAACGCGACTTGCTCGTCCTGGGCACAGGCTCAGCGGTACCCGTGCTTGGTTCTAGGCAGAAGTGGCGCAAGAGCAGAAAGAGGGTCTGCAAAGTCAGCGACGAGATCAGGTCAGCCGTTCAGAGACAAGGCTATTACTTCCGCACGTTGCGCGTTACCGAGAAGGGATTGAGCTAGGGCGAGTGCGTTGGCGGCTCGTGTTCTGATGTGCAACCTCTAGAGCATCACCACCAAACAAGCCGCCATCCTCGCGCTCTTCCGCGTAGGTCAAGTCGGCAACCTACCGATGTCCGGCGTCTTCCCGAACTACCGGGCGCCCGTGATCATAATGCCGAAGCCGGAGCTGAGATAGCGCTGAACTGTCACACACGCTTCATTCGTCTGGAGGGCGCCGTGGCCTTACCTTCGCCGCCGACTTCGAGGTTCGGCTTGTGACAGCTTCAAACACCGCAATACGGCGATCGAGTTGCCATAGCTCGACATCGTTGACATCAACTAGCTGCTCAGCACGTTCTCGTGCTTCCTGCTCGTCGGCACATTGCAAATGGGCCACGCTTATAACGTGGTGGTACTGGTCCAAAAGGTAAGCTCGGTAGTGCGCCATGCCCACGGCTCCAAGGCCCGCGTTTATCGGATCGTCACCTCAACCCTTCAATAAGCACCCTCCAGCCGAGCGCATCGTCCGCCGTTAGCAGCGAAGCGCCAAGGGTTGCTAAGTAGTGCGGCAATTCGCAATCGGGACGCGCGTTCATATTGCCGACAAACGAGGCGACCGCGTTCTTAAGATCACCTCGGTCGAGATGATCGAACGTCCGTTGCTTGCACCGCTCGACATACTTGTCGCGCGTCATCTCAATTAACAGGGAACGTTCCATTTCGCCTCCCCACCGATGAGTTACTTCCAATAGTGGAGTTGGAACCAAGCGGATTTGGCCTGTCGGTTCGAAAAGCGACAAACCGACGCTCTTTGATCGCAAGTGTGGGAATTAGGATACAGACGCACGTCGCGGGCGCTCGCAGCACGAAGTCCAAGCCGATCCCCCGGTCCGCACCTCGTCTATGGTTTCCTGACGACAAACGCAGAAATGCCGTCGTCGAGCCGATCCATCCAACGCGATGCCGGTGATCCTGGCGACCGATGAGGACCGCGATGTCTGGATACGCGCGCCGTGGGGTGAGGCCAAGGCGCTGCAACGGCGGTTGCCGGATGATGTGCTCAAGATCGTGATGCGCGGGGCGGAGAAGGAAGATCGGGCGGTAGCCTAAAAAATACTCGGTCGTCGCGATCCCTCCACTCGCGACAGGTCCTTTCGCATGGCTATCTGCGCACATTGATCGAGGCAGCGCCGCGACACTGCCACGATGGCAAGTTGGCACTTGAAACAAAAAGTGAAAAAAAGAGCGGGGATATTCCCCAAAGCTGACTTGATTTCTCCATTCGCTAGCTTTCTCAGCGCATTTTATCGATGAGTAAGCAGCGATGACTGATCAGCAATTAGCCCTGCAAGCGATTAGCGAAGCGCAACTCATATTGGAAGAATACCTTCGGCCCTGTCCTAAGGATAATGCGCATATCCTTGAAAAGTTGTTGGAAGTTCTCGAACGCCCCGCCTTGCTCGTTGCTGTAAGTCGATTGCAGCAACACGGCAATTGAGCGCGCCCATGAGCAAACCACTTCAATCGTTTGCTTTAACCGTTTGCATTGCTGCGCTCTCGTCGCTCGAAATGACAAGCGTGCATGCTAAGCAACAATGCGCCGCTGCAATCCCGACAAATCCGCAAGGTCAGTGGTGGTCCTATCGTCTCATCGACGGACGAAAATGCTGGTACGCGGGCAAGCCCATGCTTTCGAAATCACTGCTGGAGTGGCCTACAGAGGTCTCCTCCGAACCCGGTTCTCGCGGAGAAGCTAAAGGCATTGTCATAGCTAGCAAGCCCGGCAATCCATTAGATGCACGGTGAGCGTCACGAGAGGATCACCGCGCCCGGCCTTGACTTGCGCGGAATGCTTTGGATTGCCCGATCGAGGTGATTGACGCTGCCGTTGCGTGATGATGGGGTGATCGCGGGTTGGAGCGGGCAACGGGGACCTCGGAATGACCAGCGAGTCGCAGCTGCGCGAGAAGCTTCGGAAGATCGAGGCGTTGTTCGCGGGTGCGGGAACTGCTGGTGAGCGCCTTGCGGCGGAAGCTGCGCTGCAGCGGGTGCGTGCCCGGGTCGAGGAGCTGGCTCGCCACGATCCGCCGATCGAGCAGCAATTCTCACTTCCTGACCAGTGGTCGCGGCACCTTTTTCTGGCGCTTTGCCGTCGATATGGACTGCGGCCGTTTCGTTATCACCGGCAGCGACGCAACACCGTGATGATCCGTGCGTCACGAGGCTTCGTCGACAAAGTTCTGCTGCCGGAGTTCACCGAGCTGGAGAGGGCGTTGCAAGTCTATCTGCACGAGATGACGCTGCGCGTGATCCGCGAGGAGATCTATGACGACGCCAGCGATGCGCAGGAAGTTCCAGATGCTCTGCCGTCGAACTGATCAGGCGGCGAGCTTTGCCTGCGAACTGTCGCGCTCGGCCTTCCAATTCCACGGCAACAGCATGTGCAGCTGATTGATCTTTGTACGTCCAGAGACGATGCGCTCGAGAACATCGGTCAGATAATGCCGCGGGTCGAGGTCTTGCAGCTTTGCCGTGTTGATGAGCGACGCGAGAATGGCCCATGTCTCGGCGCCGCCTTCACTGCCGGCGAACAAGTAGTTCTTCCTTCCCAGGCCTATTGGCTTGATGCTGCGCTCGACCGTATTGCTGTCTATTTCAATGCGTCCGTCGTCGATGAAGCGCGTCAGGCCGTCCCAATGGTTGAGGGTGTAGCGGATGGCTTTGCCCAGACCGGACTTCTTCGAGACTTCCAGCAGTCGCGCCTCGAGCCAGGGTTTGAAGTCCTCGATCAGCGACCTGGTGTCGGTTTGCCGCACCGCAGCCCGATCCGCCGCCGGCAGACCGCGGATGCGATCCTCAATGGCGTAGAACATCGCGATCCGTTGCAGCGCTTCCGTGGCAATCGGCGACTTCGTCGCGACGTGAACGTCCCAGAACTTCCGCCGCGCATGCGCGAAGCAGAACGCCAGCTGCACCAGAGAGCCGCCGTTCCTGATCAGGCTCTTGTAGGCGGCATAACCGTCGACCTGCAGGATGCCGTCGTAATCTCCAAACAGCTGCCTGGCGCGGATCGCCTTGCGATCCTCGGCGAACACGTAAACCACCGCCGGCGGCGCCGGGCCGCCCCACGGACGGTCGTCGGTGGCGATCGCCCAGAACTGGCAGACTTTGGTCCTGCCACGGCCGGGATCGAGAACCGGCAGCGGCGTCTCGTCGGCAAACAGCCGCGGGTAGGACATCACTTTGTCGCGCAACAGCGTGTGAAGCGGCTTCAGCCACCAGGCGGCGCGGCTCATCCACGAGGCCAGCGTCTGCCGGTCGAGCGTGATGCCTTGGGCGGCAAACATCTGTTCCTGGCGATACAGCGGCAGCTGGTAGCCGTATTTCATCACGGCGATGTGGGCCAGCAAGGCTTCCGTCACCATTCCACCGTCGATCGCCTGGGCCGGCGCGGGTGCCTGTACCACACCTGGCGGCATCCCCGGCACCCGTACCGCGGACGCACAATGCGCTTGACCCGGTACTGCATCGGAATGACGTCGAAGGCTTCCTTGACGGTCTCCCCGATCTTGTGCAGCCGCTCGCCGCAGCAGGAGCAGATGTGGCTCTCGATATCGATCACGACATCGATGCGCGGCAAATGCTCCGGGAGGCTCCCCCGGTTGCGTCGCGCCGATCGCTTTCCACGGCCCTCCGCTCCGTCAGGCAGCCTGCCTCCGGTCACGTCGTCGTTGGTGGCGGCACGAGCCGCCTGTGCCGTGATGGTGAAGAGAGACAGCTGTCCGGGATCCAGTGTCTCGGAGCGTGGACCGAAGATCGTGCGCTTGTACTGGGACAGGATCATCAGGAGCTTGTCGTTCTCCTGGACTGCAGCGTCGCGTTGGGCGATCGCCGCATCACGCTCGGCCGAAAGCGTGCTGCATTCCGCCGACAACGCCGCAAGCCGTGACGACAGCGTCATCACGGTTTGTCGCAGCAATGCTGGATCGGAAGGCAAATCACTCATGCAGAGTGATTCTACAACAGCTCCGCATGAGTGACGAACTACTATCGATACGGATCAACCAGCTCGTGATGGCTGATCCACAACACGCATCGGCACACGCTTCCAGTCTGAGCCATCGAGCAGCACCGAGAGCTGAGTATGAGATAGCGGCATGACGCCTTCCTTGATCGGCGGCCAAGTAAACTGTCCTTCGATTCTCTTGTAGTAAAGGACGAGGCCGCTTCCGTCCCAGGTCAGGATCTTCACGCGATCCCGGCGCTTGGAGCGGAAGACATAAAGTCCGCCGTCGAACGGATCGGCTCCAAACGCCTCGCTCACCAGCATCGCCAGCGAGTCCATGCCGCGACGGAAATCGACCGGCTGCGTCGCAATCCAGATCGACAACCCGGGTCGCAGCCCGATCATCGGCCAACCGTCCCGACTGCGGCCAGCACCTCGCACAGCGCCCGCCGGTCGACCGTCCCCTGACGCGGATGCGAACCGCGCCGACCTCGATCTCGATCGCCGCCTGCTCCTCGCACGACGGCAATGTGCCCCTGCAGCCGGTGATCGCGACCGGCACAAAGCCAGCTGGTACGTCTCCGGCCAAGCGATCCGCGACCTTCGCCCGTGTCGTTTGACGACGCCACAGAAACAACAGGCTTGGGCTGATGTCATGTCGCCGCGCCACCGCGGATACGCTTGCACCAGGCGCAAAACTCTCCGCGACAATCGCCCCCTTCGCATCGGTCGACCAGCGCCGGCGCCGGCCGATCCCGGTGATGATCTCGACACGTTGCAGCGTATCGGCGCCGTCTTCGAGGATAGGCGTATGCCTATCCTTATCGCCATCCCTACGACTATCCTTTGACATGGTGACCTCGTGACCAACATTCCACGAGATCTTCCTAACCGACCAGATCAGCCCTCAGCACGTGGTCCCTGGATGACGCTGACGATGCACGAGCGTTGGCATTGAAAGACTTTGACACTTTTGAAGAGCGATGGCGTGCCAGGATCTCAAGTCCGCCGCGCGACTGACCGATACTCATGACTAAGCGATCCTGCATCGCGCTCATCGTCGGCGAGGAATTTCGACCGTCTGTTCGCGGTCGTGCGCTTGGCTACGTCACGCAATCACGCGCCCGAGTTCGCCGAAAACAACGTCTCTACGCAAATTGTGTGCAGCGGCCGTCAAGTGGAAGCCTACGATCAGACCTAGCCGCCTTAAGGTCAGGAGAGCAACGGGGTCACACAGCTCGATAGAAAGTCCGGCTCCCAAGATCGCAATGGTGCGTTGCTCCTCCGCGTTGAGATCAGCCCAGGAGATGCTTTCCATCACGCACCGTAAAATTATCCCGGTATCTCAAAACCCAAACGCGTGCCTGATTTGCCGTAGCACAGTCATGGCCGCGTCGGTGTACCGACCGTTGGTTAGGTATTGATCCAGCTGCGCCGTGCTGACCAGCGCCACAACTGCCACCGTGAAGCCCTTAAACATTGGGCCTCTCCTTCAAGAGACCGCCAACCGAGCGTGTCGAAGTATTAAACTGCCTTCGAAATATGCTGTCACATATGGTGACCTAATATGTAAATGGTGACAGTGACTAGTAACCAGTTCCTTAACGGGCGCGATGTCGCCATGCGAGCGCCATGGGATGAGGCGAAGACGCTGCAACGGCCGTTGCCCAATGAACGCGCTCAAGTCGTGATCTCCGAAGGAAGATCGAGCGGTAGCACAAGGTTCTGAGCACCTGTCCCGGTGTCCTTCGGCCCCATATTCGACGTATGCAACTCACCGATATCCACGACCAAGCAATTCAAGCCCGCATGGCGCTAATCGTCGGCGCGAGACGGTTCGACCGCCTGTTCGCAGGCGCGCGCTTCGACGAAGTCGATGGTGATATCCTCTTCGTCTACGCGAAAGACGAGGACACAGCAGCACAGATAGAAGATGAATTCGCGCTGCACATATCGATCATTGCCTCAAAGATACTGGAGCGCGAGATCAACATCGTGATGGTGTTGCCGAGACAACCCGTCAGTTGAGCTTACGAGGCCGGCCCCGGGGATTGGTGGTGGACGTGCCAATGTCCGATATTCTGCGGACAGCCGACATGGAATTCGGCTGGTGCATGTTCGGCTCAGGGCCCACAAACGGACTTTGAGCTTAGTCGCTAGCAGTCGCGAAGGGGCCGACCGGTTCGGCGTCACTCTCAGCAGACACCAAGAACTCATCTAGGAGGTGCCGCTTGATCCTAATCGGTTCACGCTCCCCTTGCGAAGCGAGCCAGAGAACCCGCTCGGCCACTTCCACGGCAGATCGCTGCTGCTGACGAATGAACGACGGGCTGGAAAGAACGTCGTCTAGAACGTTGCGGAGCATATGTACTGTTGCCGTGTCGTATGCCATGCGCCAAATATCCCGGCCGTCGAAACAAAATGCGCCGTAGCGATGGCGCCAGGGCAAAGGAAGTGAAGCGTCGCCGGGCTCGAAATAAGCGTCCCGGCAGCGCCTATTCTCTAACTGAGCGCTGAAATCCCAGTTGCCCTGAATTATGCAATGGTCATGCCACAGGTTTGTGACGCGGTTCTCGCTGGCGTGCCGCCATGCTACAGTCGAGCGGCGACCGGAAGCCCCGATCGCAAACTCCCGCCGCATCTCCCAAGGTCGGCGGGTTTTCTCTTCTTCGTAGTATGCACGTTAGCGGGCATTTGGCCCCCCAAATGCTTAACAAAAATAAAGAATTACCGCTGAACATCCCAGCCGGTTGTTGCGGCTTGGCTACATCAATCTGCAGGCGAACGGGATAGACTTGATTCCTCACGTGGGCGTCGTGCCTTTTTTGAATTTTCTTACTGGGGAGATTTCTCGTAATGAAAAAGCTTCTGATTGCCGCGGCTGGGATGATGGCCGTGGGTCTATCCGCCCCCGCGTCGGCGGCTGATTTGGCGGCGCGTCCGTACACCAAGGCGCCGCCCCCGATTGTCGCTCCAATCTATGACTGGACTGGCTTTTACATCGGCGCCAACGGCGGATGGGGCCAAAGCCGCGGTTGCGTGGATTTCGTCACGCTCGCAGGAACAGTCGCGGGTGGTTGCGCTTCTCGCTCCGGCGGCCTTGTCGGCGGACAGATCGGGTATCGCTGGCAAACCAATCAGTTCGTGTTCGGATTGGAAGCGCAGGGCGATTGGGCCGACATCAAGAACACGCGCGTCAGCCTGATCGATCCGCTGCTTTCGACCACAGGAAAAACCGACGGTATTGGTCTCTTCACGGCCCAACTCGGTTGGGCGTGGAACGCCTCACTGCTCTATGTGAAGGGTGGTGCCGCCGTGACCCACAATCGTCTTGACGTCTTCAACAACCTCACCGGAGTCGGTCTGGACTCGGCAAGTCACACGCGCTGGGGCGGCGCCTTGGGCGTCGGCTGGGAGTATGGCTTCGCGCCGAACTGGTCGGTCGGTGTTGAATACGACCATCTCTGGATGGGGAATGACACCCGCACCTTCGTGGGTGCAGGCGTGGTCACGCCCGGTGGCATCACCCTCCTTGGCGAGCGGTTCAGCCAGGATGTGGACATGGTCACCGTCCGGTTGAACTATCGCTTCGGCGGCTACGGCGCTCCGGTCGCAGCCAGATACTAATCGCTTCAGTCTGCGCAAACCAAAGCCCCGGCGAGCCGGGGCTTTTTGGTTATGGCGATTGCTGCATTTGCGATGTCTGAGTTGGTTCACTCGCGTCATTTTTGGCCCGCTTGCCGGATGTCTGCTTCTCCCCTGACAGCGGCGGAATAGCGGATATCCACCAACCGCTGCTTGGGGCCAGAAGCAAACCTCAGGGACCAAAATGAAAGGGGCCGGCAACTGAGGCGGCCTTACTGCCTTGTCTGGGGCTGATCGGCCTCTAAGCGGTCATCAGCCAGCATTTCGAGCTGATGTGATAAAGCGCTAAGACTGTGCGAGATGTTCCTTAAGAGGCTTGCCCTTCTAGGCGACGCCCCGGCTTTATTCGCTTCACGGCGATATTGCATCGCCATTTCGCGGCATTCGGTCGGATTCAGCATGGCTGCTTCCCCCTCAATTTGAGATCAGCTTACTTCCAAACCCGAATTGGGACACTCACAAATTAAACTTAGGACAGGGGCTTAAATACGGACAGTACCAAATACGGGCATAGGAACAAACCATGCCGACAGCACAAATTGAGAACCGCCGGCAGGTCCGCTGTGGGGTCATAAGCGGCCGTCGAAGCGAGCGCGGCCACACGTCTGCTCTACCGACGATAACCGACATCACGACGGGATTATCGTGGTTCGACTAAGGGCCAACAACGCTCTACGGCACTTGCAGCATGCATTATTCCATTACCTCGTCGGCGTTGGCGATCAATGTAGGAGGCACGGTCACACCGAGCGCGTTGGCAGTTCTTAGGTTGATGAGCAGCTCAAATCTGGTCGATTGCTCCACGGGTAATTCGGCGGGCTTTTCACCCTTCAAAATCCGATCAACGTAAACCGCCGCACGGCGGGCCATCGCCCGCTGGTCAACGCCATAGGAGATGAGACCTCCAGCCTCAAGAAGGTCTCTTACGTAGCCGCAGCTCGGCAGATTACGCGCAAGTGCGAGATCCGCGATCACTTTCCTGGCCTGAAAGATCAAGCTTTCGCCGTTAGCGACCACCCCTTGCATGCCTGCCTTTACCATCGCGTCAAATGCGGGCTCGAAATCGCCGAGCGCGCGGACCTCGAAACCTTGGGTATCAACGCCGAGCTTTATCCCTGCCTCGGTCGCCTCCTGAACATAGAGGCTCGATATTTGACGTTTGGATTGATGAGCAAGCCAACACGCGTAACCGTCGGGACAATCTCCTTAAGATACTGCAACCGCTTCGCACTGAGCTGGACAGAAAAATTCGACAATCCCGTAACATTCCCACCGGGTCGTGCAAAGTTTTCGATCAGGCCGGCTCCGATAGGGTCAAAACCGAACAGGAAGACTATTGGAATTGTTTTGGTCGCCTTCTTTAAGTGCGGCGCAGCCGCCCCGGCACCAACCAATACATCACACTTTAAAGATACGAGTTCGGCTGCCATCCTGTCGAAAACCTCGGGCACTTCATCAGGAAAGCGATGTTCTAGCATTATGTTCTGTCCGTCGACATAGCCCTGCTTCCTGAAACCCTCAACCAGTGACTGATAGTATGGAGTTTCTTCTTCGATGTTGGCGGCATGCCAGAGGACGCCAATTTTGGGGATGCGATGCGGCCGTTGCGCGCGCTAGGCGTGGCCACATCGCAGCCGTGCTGCCGAGTAATGTGATGAATTCGCGTCGTCTCATGTGCTGCTCCAGCCAGACACTGCTCGCGAGTACAGCAGCTTTTGGGCCTTGTCTGTACCGCGCTGCAGCGCAATGAGCGCGGCAATGTCAGCTCAGGTTCACGAGCAGTAATGCTCTGAGCGTAAGATTTCCGCTTGGCCGTCAGAAGCTGACATCTACGCCTTATGAGCACACCTACTACCCATGCCGACGCTCGGGGTCGATTTCGATTTCTCGCAGATCAAGCAGCGCGCCATGGACCTCGGCGCGACCGCTGATCAAATCCCCTACATCATGGCGACCACGCTCAACATGGCCGCCGATAACACCCGGTCCTATCTGATCGAGACGACGTGGCCGTCGTCAGTCACCGTCCGCAATCGTTCGTTCATGAATGCTGCGCTGGCCACCAAGGGCTCGCGCGCGACGAAGGGCGATCTGACGGTTGAGATTTACGACAAGCTCGGTCGGGCGAACCTGTCCCTGCATGCCAAGGGCGGCACTCGCCGGGCGAAGGGCGGCAACCTTTCGATTCCGTCATCGGTCAACGTACAGCGGACGAGCGGCGGCGCCGTGCGGACGCAGCAGCAGCCCAAGAACTTGCGGAACGGCTTCTAGCGGGGGCGCGTCGTCTTCCAACGCCAGGGCCGATCGACCCGCAAGGCGAAGGGCCGCATCAAGCTGATGTATTCGCTGCGGCCATCGGTCCCGATCCGGCAAGACGTGCCGTTCTACAAGGACTTCGCCGAGCTAATGCGGCAAGAGATCACGCTAAACCTCGCAATCGCGGTCATCCGGGCGATGTCGAGCCGGCGCCGCTAACACGGGGGGTGCCATGGCAGGCAAGCCGAAAGAGGGCGAGCGCGAGGATCGGCGCCAAGCGGACAAGCCGCCGGCGGATCATTCCGAACAGCCGCAGACGGCGGCGGAAGATCCCGCGCCCGGCGTCCCGCCTTACAAGGACTAGGCCGTGCTGATCCAGCGCGTTGCGCGGGACCGGGCGGTCGACCGACTCGATCCCGAGTACCTCGCGCAATGGCGCGCCTACTATTGCAACATCGTCGAGCGATATGTCGCTGGCGCGATGTCATGGTCCGACGCCCAAAATGCGCTGCTCTCCCTCGGCTACCGGGACCAGGCACTCAAAATCGAACCTGCTTGAATTGGACAAGGCCCGCGCCGGCAATGGCATGGCTGACGATCATCATCGATGCACCGCAGTCACTACTGGCATTCGGCACTTGACGCGCGCCCGATGGCAATCAGCATTGCCGTTGATTTAGATCAAGCTTGGATGCATCCGATCTAAGAGGATTTGGCAGGGAGCAAAGTTGCGGGCTGTCCAATCTATCGGGGAACGACAGCATGAAATGCTGGGCGGGGTTGTTGATCGTCATCCTCTTAGTATTCTGCCCTCCCGCCAACGGTGCCGCCGTGCGGATCACAGATGACTCCGGCGGACGAATAGGTAAATACATCTACAAGTATGAACGCCTCCGCGCTTCGGGCCAGAATGTGATCATCGATGGTTTCTGCGCGTCGGCTTGCACCATTGTGCTTGCAACCATCCCAACGGACAGGATTTGCGTGACTTCGCGAGCCGAGCTAGCGTTCCACGCCGCGTGGGATATTGGTCCGCGCGGACGGCCTGTTACTAACTTCGGCGCGACCCGAATGGTCTATTTGATGTACCCTTCGCCGGTGCGCCGCTGGATCGCCCAGCGCGGCGGCTTAACGCCTCGCACCATATTTCTGCGCGGAAATCCACTACAGGCTATGTATCGCTCATGCCCATCCTGAGCCCGCGAGGAAGAAGAACCAACGGGCGGCGGCCCCAAGGCTCGCCGTCCGCGCTGGATCGATTTAGTCAGTACCTATATCCATAAGGATACTGACCCGGGCAAACGTAGTTGCCGTAGGTGTCATATGTGCAGTTGCTGTTGTAGTTGTTGTAGTAGCCGTAGGCTCCGGCTGCGGCGGCGGCCCCAACTGCGGCTGCACCATAGCCCCAACCCGGGCGATAGTAGCCGCCACCGTAGCCCGGATAACCCGCGATCGGACGACCCGGACGGCCAGCGATCGGACGACCCGGATAACCGGGGCGACCCGCTATTGGATGCGAAGGCCGAGAACCTCCGGCCACGCGGTAGCCGCGACCACCATGGATGCGTCCGGCATGAACGGCACCGCCCCGGACGTGGGCGGCCCGCATGCCGCCGCCATGGAAGCCACCAGCGCGCATCCCGCCGCCGTGAAACCCTCCTCCACCGCGAAAGCCGCCACCTCCACGGCGAGCAAATGCGTCATCGGGAACAAGGCTTGCGGCAATAAGAACGATTGCTGCGAGAGCGGCGAGTGCATACCGAAGCATGATACTCCTCCCTCCTATTTGGATTGTTGAACGGTGAGTTCCGCGAAGCGCTGGCTGGTCCGAACAAGCTCGCGAAGACAAAGCCGTTCAGCAGCGTTATGCGCTCTTGCATGAAAGATTTGATGTAGATCAATAGCAGCGACAACCATTTGGTCTGCGGTCAAGTTCCCAAAAGGAGAACGACCATGAGTGATCTAGTCGTGATCGCATTTCCCACGGAAGCAAAGGCGGAAGAAGTTCGCCAGAAACTTCTGGCAATGCAGAAAGAGTACCTGATTGAGCTTGGTGATGCGGTAGTCGCGGTGAAGGACGCTCAAGGTCACATCAAACTTAACCAGCTCATCAACACCACCGCCGCGGGGGCAGTTTCGGGCACGTTCTGGGGAGCGCTTATTGGCTTGATCTTTTTGATGCCGCTGGCGGGCGCTGCCCTCGGTGCGGCGTCCGGCACTCTTGGCGGATATTTGACCGATATTGGCCTTGAGGACAAATGGATGAAGGAAACCGCTGCCGCCATTCAGCCCGGAACCGCTGCCCTCTTCGTGCTGGTTCGCAAGGTGACGGCCGACAAAGTGCTTGAAGGTCTCAAGGGTGAAGGCGGCACTGTGTTGAAGACGTCGCTCGACCATACGAAAGAAGCGGCTCTCCAAGCCGCTCTGGCAGGCGTTCAGGCAAGTGTGCCTTCTTCGTCCTCCTGAGTGGAAGTTCTCTGCGGCTCGGCACCATCTGCTCGCGAGGATCATGCGAAATGCTTACGTCACCTGCTGAAACCTAGCCATCAATGCCAAGTTGTGACCACCGATCGTCGAAATTGACTGCATAGGCTGCTCCTCCGAATCGTGGGAGCCTCAAAAACGGCGCCCATAACTTTCGTGCCGGTGGAGGAGCCGTCCACGCATCAGAAGCTGACCTATCGCCATCTTACAGATTTTTCAGCAAGCGCCGGTGGAGAGTTGCGGCATTGGGCTGCCTAGCGGCCCATTCCAGATTACGTTCGCCATTGATCTTCACCCAGTACGTACGGGTAGGCTCATCGTTGTTCGGCTAAGACCCAAAATGCGACATCAGCCTGGGTGGGCATCCCGTCTGATCTGTCATACAATCGCATCCACGTTGGGTTGTGTGGAGCATGGTGCAGGAGCGGCCAAAACGGGTCGAGCGCAGATTGTCGGCGATATTGGCGGCCGATGTGGCTGGCTATTCGCGGCTCATGCACAATGACGAAGAGGCCACGCACGTTGAACTGACCGCGCTCGTGACGGACGCTGTCGTGCCGGCAATTGTCGAACACGGCGGACGTATCGTGAAGAATACTGGCGACGGGTTCTTGGCGGAGTTTACAAGTTCAGTTGAGGCAGTCCGAGCCGCTGTGCAGTTTCAGACCCGGATCAAGCAACTTACCATCAACGAGGATGAAGAGCGGCGAATTGCTTTCCGCGTCGGCATCAATGTTGGCGACGTAATCGTTGAGCCCCATGACATATTTGGAGATGGAGTTAACATCGCGGCGAGGCTTGAGGGCATCGCAGACCCTGGCGGCATCTGCATCTCGTCTTCTGCCTACGATCAAGTTTGGGGCAAGATCGAGGTTGACTTCGCCGATCTGGGCGACCAAAACCTCAAAAACATCGCTCGCCCGGTTCGTGCCTATGCCGTAGCTCGAGATAAGTTTGGCTCGACGGCAAAGGGCAGCCGCACGACACCGATCCTACCCCGAGCGCCACGCTTGTCCATGGTGGTGCTGCCGTTCGCAAACATCGGCGGCAATCCCGAGCAGGACTATTTCGTCGATGGTGTGACGGAGAGCCTTACTACCGACTTGTCCCGCATCAGGGGCTTGTTTGTTATCGGTCGCCACACCGCATTTTCCTATAAGGGCAAGTCAATCGACTTAAAGCAGATCGGCCGCGAGTTGGATGTTCTCTATGTGCTGGAAGGCTCGGTGCAGCGGAGCGCGAACCAGCTCCGGGTGAACGTGCAGTTTGTCGATGCCGAATCAGGCGCTCACCTTTGGGCCGACCGTTTTGATAAGCCGATCTGTGATCTCTTCGAGCTGCAAGATGAAATTGTTTCGAGACTGGCCAACGCGTTGAATGCTCAACTTATCGCCGCTGAGGCGAGGCGATCGGAACACTCATTGCACCCGAGCGCCCTAGACTTGTACTTCCAAGGTATGGCTCGTTGGAACAAAGGTGTGACCCCAGCCCACATGGCGCAGGCACGAAGCTTTTTCGAACGTGCTTTAGAGCTTGATCCAGACAACGTCGAGGCGCTGGTGGGCATCGGAGCTGTCGACGTGACACGAGCTGGCTTTTTTCTCGCCGACAACCCGGACGCGCTTTTTGCCGCGGCCGAGGCGGCCTTGAACAAGGCGATGTCCTTGGCGCCGCAGCATCCCCTTGCTCACGCATTTTTGGGTTCTGTCTTATTGTGTACCAAACGCGCGATCGAAGGCATCGCGGAATGCGAGCACGCGTTGGAATTAAACCCGAATTTGGCGGAGGCGCATGCTTTCATCGGTTGCGCCCAAGCCTTTAGCGGGCGCGCCGAAGAAACAGAGGCACATGTACACAAGGCAATGCGCTTGTCTCCCCGTGATGAAGGTACATATCGATGGATGACGTGGGTCGGGTTCAGTAAATTGCTGCTGGGAGCCGACGCCGAAGCAGTTGTATGGTTTCGTCGAGGTCTGAATAGTAACCCAAACAATCCCATAGCGCATTTGGACCTCGCCGCTGCGCTTGCCCATCTCGGGAAACTGGATGAGGCGCGGGCTTCCAGGAACAAGGCGCTTGCGCTTAATCCAACTCTCACCATTCGTCGCTTGAAGGGTATTCCATTTAGCGACGATCCAACGTTTCGCGAGCAAGGCAGGCGCGTCATTCAGGGCATGCGTCTGGCCGGGGTGCCAGAGGAGTAATGTCGCCAATGGGTCTTGGCCGTGTAAAAACGGCCTTACAGGACCATCAGTCTTGAAGCCAAAACTGGTCCGGTCTCAGGCCGCGATCGCGGCGATCAGCGGCCTGATCCCGAGGATATTCATTGCTCGGGTCAGATTGTAGGCCAGAACCGAGAGGGCCATCTCGGCGGCTACCTTGGGAGGGTTTTGGTCAGGACGTGCGTTGCTCCCATGCGTGCCTTCATCGTGCCGAACGGGTGCTCGACAGTCTCGCGACGACGGCGCATAGCGAGCGGGTCGCATCGAGCCGCTGCTGCACGGCGTCGAGCAGATCCTCGTGCTCCCATCGCGTGATCCGTCGCTCTGACCCGGGCGTACACTGGGGTCGCATCCCCGATCAGGTCACCGTCGAACACCTGCACGCGATCGCGATCGGCGACATAGACCCAGCCGTCGGCGTCGGCGACGATATTGTGCACGATGTTGAACTGGCCGGGATCGGTGCCCGGCTCGCCCCAGCTCTGGATCAGCTTGCCGTCGGGCGTGAACTTGTGCACGCGGGCGTTGCCGTAGCCGTCGGAAACGTAGATCTCGCCCTTCGGCGACAACGCCGTGTGGGTGCAGCGATGGAAGGGATCGCCGCTCATGAACGGCGCCGGCTTTGCGGGGACGCCGATCATCAGCAGCACCTTGCCGTCGGTGGTGCATTTGCGCACGGTGTGGTCGCCGTCGTCGGTGCAGTAAAGATTGTCGTCTGCATCGATGTGTAGGCCGTGGGCGCGAGAGAACAGCCCCTCACCCCAGCTGCGCAGGAAATTTCCGTAACGGTCGAACACCACCATCGGATGGGCGCCGCGGTTGAAGACGTAGATGCGGTCCTTGCTGTCGACAGCGACGGAGGCGACGTCGGTGAGCTGCCAGCCATCCGGCAATTTCGCCCAGTTGTCGACGACGCGGTAGCGATGCTCACCCGAGCCGAGAATGGCTGCCACTGGTTTTCCTGCTGTTGCGCGCCCGCGGCGCGTGATCGCTCAGGCGAAGGTGCAGCCCTTGGATTCCAGCACCTTGCCGATGCCGGACAGTTCGAGGATGTCACCGCCAGCCTTGAGAGCCTTCATCACGCCGGCTTCCTTGTCCTCGCGCGCCGCCGACTTGGCGCAGACGTCGGCGATGTTCTCCTTCGGCACGATCACGACGCCGTCGTCATCGGCGCTGACGATGTCGCCGGGGCGGACGGCGATGCCGCCGATGACGATCGGCTGATTGATAGTGCCGAGGGTCTCCTTGACGGTGCCCTTCATGCACAGGCCGTAGGAGAAGACGTTGAAGCCGGTGTCACGCACCGCAAGGCCGTCGCGAACGCCGGCATCCGTGACCAGGCCGACGATGCCCTTGGCGACGCAGGCCGTCGCCAGCACCTCGCCGAAGCCGCCCTGCTCGGGATGATCGCCCGCGCTGACCACGAGCACGTCGCCCGGCTTGGCCAGCGAGATCGCCGTGATCAGCATCATGTTGTCGCCGGGATGGCAGCTCACCGTCAGCGCCGGTCCGCAGGCGCGCATGCCGGAATAGATCGGCTTGATGCGGGAGGTCAGCGCGCCCGATCGCCCCTGCGCCTCGTGCAAGGTGGACGGAGGAAACGTCTTGGCGCGCTCGACAAGCTCGGCGGCGGGCCGATCGAATGTCCTGATTACATGCACCATGAAAACCTCCTTACGACCGCGATCTCCGTTACACCTCCATAACCAACCGCCTTGAGGCGGCAAATTCAGAATTTAGGATTGCCGCATCGTGTTTCGTTATGGCTCGTCCTTCGGCCCGTCCAGCGGCGACGTTGGGCCACCCGTGGCGATGGCGGCCGAGCCGGGGTTGGCATCGAACGGCCCCCAGGTCTTGACGATGATCTCGAGCAAGATCTTGTAGACGGAGAATGCGGCGTCGGACAACGGGGCGTTATCGGAGATGCATAGCGACATCTGCTGCGAGGCCGACGGCGCGTTGATCCGCCGGATGCAGAGTTCGTCGAGGTTCGGCAACTCCTTTGCGATCGACATGGGCAGCACGGCCGCCCCCACTCCGGCTGCAATCGCCGAAGAGAGGGTCGATTGGGAATGGATCTCGGCGACGATGCGCGGGCGGAGCCCGACCTCGGCGCAGACCCGCTCGACCGTCTGCCGCAGGAAGGATTCCCGATATGGCAGCAGCAGGTCGAATTGCGCGACCTCCGCCGCCGAAACGTCCTCCGCAGGCATCTGCTCCGGATACATACTGCGGGGCACGACAAGATAAAAGTACTCGCGCATCAGCGGCTTGTAATCGAGACCGGTCACCGGGCGCTCGCCATAGAGGACAGCCATATCCATGCTCCCCTTCAGCATCATCTCGCTGAGCATGACCCCGGAGCTGTCGTAGATGTGCGGCACGATGCCGGGATAACGTTCGCGTACCTGCATCAGCAGCGGGGTCGCCAGCAATGCCGCCGAGCTGAGTGGGGCCAGGCCGATCGTGACGTTGCCGGTCAGTTCCGGCTTGTTGTCCAGGATGGTGCGCCTGGCCTCTTCGATCTGCCGCTGGATCGACTTGGCATAGCGGTAGAGGATTCGTCCGGCTTCGGTGGGCTTGACCCCGCGGGCGCTGCGGTCGAGCAGCTTGCACTTGAAATCCGCCTCCAGGCTCGCAATGTGCTGGCTCAGGGCCGGCTGCGCGACATTCAGCACCTTCGCCGCGCTCGTCATGCTGCCGAGATCCACGACCTTGATGAAGGCCTCCAAGCGTTTCGTATCCAATACGGCGTCTCCGGATATCCAGTCAGGGAGCAGTGCAGCAGCGATAGGCTGAAGCTATGGGATCAGAAGGAATTGTTCTTACCACCGGGAACCTGAGGGGCCTATAGCTAGTGCTGAACTCGTCCGCCGCTCGCGTTGCAGCCGACGCCACCAGCGGGTTGGACGGTAGCAGAGGAGCCCTCACGGATGGGATTTTCGGACTATCGGACGGCCCTGGTGACGGGCGCATCCTCCGGAATAGGAGCTGCGACGGTTCGCCGCCTGAGTGCGGAAGGGCTCCAAGTCTACGCCGTGGCTCGCGACGCCACTCGCCTGAGCGCCCTGTCCGCCGAGACCGGATGCCGCCCCTGCGCCGTCGACATCAGCGACCTTGACGCGCTTGCCGCATTGGCAAAGTCGGCCGAGTTCGACGTCCTGGTCAACAACGCCGGCCAGTCCCGGCGCGGCAATATCCTGGACACCACACCCGAGGACGTCGACGCTCTCATCGATGTCAATCTGCGGGCGGTCCTGCATCTGACGCGGCTGGTCGTGCCGGGCATGGCGCACCGCGACCGCGGCCATGTCGTCAACATCTCCTCGATCGCCGGCCACTACGCGTTTGGTGGCGGCAACACCGTGTATCACGCCACGAAGGCTGGCATTCACTCGCTGTCGCAGCAACTGCGCGTCGATCTCTACGGGACCAGGGTTCGCGTCACCGAGATATCGCCGGCCCGGGTCGAGACCGAGGTTTTCGGCCGGCTGCTGGGTGATCTCGCCGAAGCCAAGCGCCTCTTCTTCGACGACTATGATTCGCTGCAGCCCGAGGACATCGCCAATTCGATCGCGTTCGCGGTTGGATCGCCGGCGCGCATGAACGTCGCCTTCATGGAAGTCCTACCGACCCAGCAGGTTGTCGGCGGCCTCAATTTTGCACAGAAGAGCCGGCCGCCTGCGGAGTGACGCATGAACGCTCCGAACCCAACAGGCCGTCAACGCGGAACGTGACTGTGGACCTCGCCAAAATCGAACAACTCGTCGACCTCGTTACGCGCTCCTCCATCGCGGAGCTGGACCTCACGCAGGACGGCACCCGCATCCGCATCCTCAAGCGCGCGTCGGCAGGCGCGCCTGCGGCCATGGCGCAGCCTGCAGACCGGGGCGAGGTCGAGGCCCCTGCTCCCGAGCACCGGCAAAACCCGGCTCCCGAGGCTGCCACCGACACCGTCGTGCCCGCGCCGATGCATGGCATCTTCTACCGGGCTGCGGCACCGGACGAGCCACCTCTGGTCGAGGTCGGCGCGCGGATTGAGGCCGGGCAGAAGATCTGCATCATCGAGGCGATGAAGACCTTCATCGACATCGCCGCCGAGGTGCCCGGTGTCGTGCTTGCGATCCTCGCGGAGAACGGTGAGGAGATCGCGGCGGGTCAAGCCCTGTTCCGGATCGGTCCTGCGGGTTCATCCTGATGTTCGACAAGGTCCTGATCGCCAATCGCGGCGAGATCGCGCTTCGCATCCAGCGCGCCTGTCGGACGATGGGTCTCAAGACGGTCGTCATTCACTCGGAAGCGGACCGCGACGCGCGCTATGTCGCACTCGCCGACGAGGCGCTCTGCATCGGGTCGGCGCCGGCAAGCAGCACCTATCTCAACGTGGCGGCGATCCTGCTCGCAGCAGAGGTCAGCGGCGCGCAGGCCATTCACCCGGGTTACGGCTTCCTCTCGGAGAGTGCGGAGTTCGCCGATCGGGTCGCGCGCGCCGGCCTCACCTTCATCGGCCCGCCGGCCGATTGTATCCGGACCATGGGCGACAAGGTCGCGGCCAAGCGCGCGATGCGGCTGGCGGGCGTACCTTGCGTGCCCGGGCCGGACAGCGCCCTTCCGGATGATCCGGCCGAAGTGCGCGCGATCGCGCGCGACATCGGGTACCCCGTGATCATCAAAGCCGCCGGTGGCGGCGGCGGGCGCGGCATGCGGATCGTGCGCAGCGAGGCCGCACTGGACGAGGCGCTGGCGCTGACCCGTGCGGAAGCCAGCAAGGCCTTCAAGAACGCTGCGGTTTATATCGAGAAATTCCTCGAAAAACCGCGCCATATCGAGATCCAGGTGCTGTGCGATCAGCACGATAACCATCTCTGGCTCGGCGACCGCGACTGCTCGCTTCAACGCAGGAACCAGAAGGTGGTCGAGGAAGCTCCCGCGCCCGGCATCGATCGCGCGCTGATCGAGCGGGTGGGCGCAAGCTGCGTCGAGGCCTGCCGGCGGATCGGCTATCGCGGCGCCGGCACGTTCGAATTCCTCTACGAGGACGGGCAGTTCTTCTTCATCGAGATGAACACGCGCGTCCAGGTGGAGCATCCCGTCACCGAGATGACGACGGGCATCGACATCGTCAAGGCGCAGATCCAGATCGCGCAAGGCGAGCCCCTGGGCATCGCGCAAGGCGACATCGCACGTGTCGGCCATGCCATTGAATTCCGCATCAATGCCGAGGACCCCGCCACTTTCGCGCCCTCGCCCGGCACGGTGACGCGCTGGGACGTTCCCGGCGGCATCGGCATCCGCGTCGATTCACATATCACCGCCGGCGCCACCGTTCCCCGCCACTATGACTCGCTGATCGGCAAGCTGATCGCCCATGGCGGCACCCGCGAGGAGGCCATGGCGCGTGCGCGCGTCGCCTTGTCCGAGCTGCGCGCCGAAGGCATCCGAACCAATGTACCGTTGCATCAGGCGATCCTCGCCGATCCCGCGTTCTGTCGTGGCGGCTACGACATCCACCATCTCGAGCACTGGCTGAATACGAAGGTAGCCGCGCCATGACCACGTCGGACCGGCCGCGGATCAGCCTGCTCGGGACATCGGCTCTCCTGTTCGAGGCGCCCGGCGCGTTCGACCTGCCACATCAGCGGCGCATCTGGGCGCTGGCGGCCACCGCGTCGAAATGGCCTGATATCCGCGAGGCCATTCCCGGCATCACCAATTTGATGCTGACTTTCGAGACCCCGCCGCGCGAGCTCGACGGCCTGATCGCCGCTCTCAATGACGGCTGGGACGCGGCCGAAGGCCTCGCAATCGGCGGCCGCGAGATCAGGCTGCCTGTCACCTATGGCGGCGAGATCGGATCCTCGCTCCAGTCCGTCGCCGATCATTGCGGCCTGTCAGTCGACGACGTGGTCTCGATCCATGCCGCCCCGCTCTACACGGTATTCGCGCTCGGCAGCCATCCCGGCTATTGCTATCTCGGCGGCATGGATCCGCGCATCACCATGCCGCGGCGGCAGACGCCGCTGCAACGCTCCGCGGGCGGCTCGGTGTCGATCGGCGGATCGCAGACCGGTGTCTCCGCATCATCAGGGCCGAGCGGCTGGCACGCCATCGGGCACACGAGCTGGACCTTCTTCGATCCGACCTGGCCGACGCCTGCTGCACTCGCACCGGGCGACACGATCCGCTTCGCGGTCGAACGGGTGATCCGGTGATCGAGATCCTGTCAGTCACAGGGCCGGCCAGCGTCCAGGATCTCGGCCGCTTCGATCAATATCGCTTCGGAGTCGGCACGTCGGGTGCGATGGACGATGTCGCCCTGCGTGCCGGCAACATCCTTCTCGGCAACGACGAGAACGCCGCCGGCATCGAAATCCCGATGCTGCCATTCAAGCTTCGTTTCGACCGCAACATGGCCTTTGCGCTCACGGGCGCCGATGTCGAGGCCGAGATCGCAGGACGCGTGATTCCGCCATGGTGGCGGTCGCACGCTCGTGCGGGCGAAGTCTTGACCATCAAGGCAATGCCCCGCGGCGCACGACTCTATCTAACCGTTGGCGGTGGTATCGACGTGCCCATGGTGCTGGGCTCGCGCAGCACGCAGTTTCGCGGCGAGTTCGGCGGCTGGCACGGACGGCCGCTCCATGTGGGCGACGTCCTGCCCTGCGCCGCGCCAACTGCGGTCATCGGGGAGCTCGGGGTCGAGCCGGCCGAGATCACGCTGGCGCGGCCGAACGCCGCCGCGGATGAGACCATCGTCAGGGTCGTGATTGCCGGCGAGTATGACGGCTTCGACGCCGCCACGCAGGCGCTGTTCTGGTCGAGCAGCTGGAAGATCACGCCGCAGAGCAACCGTTACGGCTATCGCCTGCAGGGTCCTGCCGTGAAGCCGGAGGTGCCGATCGAGAAGCGCTCGCACGGCATCGTTCCCGGCGTCATCCAGATTCCGCCGAACGGACAGCCGATCATCCAGATGCGCGACGCGCAGACGTCCGGCGGCTACCCGAAGATCGCAACCGTGATCCGCGCCGATCTGTGGCGCGTCGGGCAGGCGCGGCTCGGCAGCAAGTTGCGATTCGAGCAAACCGCTTATTCCGATGCGCTGGCGGCCGAAACCGAGATGTCGGCCTATCTCGACCGGCTCAGGACCAACGCACGCCTTGTCGAGGAGACCAGAACATGCCGATACAGCTCACCGATATCGCGCGCCTGGCGCTGATCCTCGCAAGGTCCGGCGTCGACACGATCGAGATCGAAGAGCCCGGCCAATCCCTGAGGCTCGTCGTCGATACGGGCCCGCGAGTGGCCGCGTCGCCGACGCCTGCCACCCCCGCCGATGACCATTCCGTCATCGCCAAAGCCGACGTCGCAGGATGTTTCCTCGCGGCTCATCCCTGGCGGGACAAGCCGTTCGTCGCGCCTGGCCAGCGCATCGAGGCCGGCGCGACCGTCGGCCTCGTCAAGATCGGGCTCTTGTATGCGCCCATCGTGGCGCCGGCCACCGGCACCGTCGATGCCGTGATCGCGGAGCCCGGCGCAACGGTCGGCTACGGCACACCGATTGCGCGCATCCGTCCGCTCAATTGAGGAGAACGGTTGCGGGCGTGACTTCGCCGCCACCCTGCTCGATCACGCGGCGCACAGTAGCGGCAAGGTTGACCGATCCGGGCGTGTCGCTGTGGATCAGGATCGAGCGCGCTTCGACCTTGATCGACTTGCCCTCGATCGTCTGCACAGTGCCGCTGTCGAGGAAGCGCTTGACCCGCTCGGCCACCGCCTCGGTCGAGGTGATGACCGAGTTGGGAAGCTTGCGAGACACCAGGTGGCCGTGCTCGTCATAGGCGCGATCAGCCAGGAACAGCGTGAGGATGCGCAGGCCGACCTTGCGCGCGGCGCGCACGATCTCAGCGTCAGGCTGCGAGAACACGATGAAGTCGCGGTTGATGGCCGCAATCGCACGGGCAACGACATCGGCCATATCAGGGTCGGCATTGACCATGTTACCCATCGCGGCGTGGAAGCTGACATGGGTCACGCGATGGCCTGCATTGGTCGCGATCGCCTGCAAGGCGCCGATCTGATAGACCATGTGCTTCTCGATCTCGGCCGCATCCATCTGGATCACGCGGCGTCCAAATCCGAGAAGGTCAGGCAGGCCCGGATGAGCACCGACCTCGACCCCCTTCTGCTTCGCCAGGCGAACCATGCGATCCATGATGATGGGATCGCCGGCGTGAAAACCGCACGCCACGTTGGCCGACGAGATGATGCTCATCAGCGCCTCGTCGTCGCAGATGCGATAATTGCCGAAGCCTTCGCCCATGTCCGAATTGATGCCGATTTTCATCTTCGTACCCTGCTCTTGTTATTGTTGACGTCCACTCAAAGCGCTCGATAGAGATCCGCGGTCGCACGCAACTTCACGAGATAGTCGTTGACGGGAGCCATGGCCGCGACCGCGTCCTGGTAGCTCACCTCACTGAAGGCAATGACCGATCCCGGCGTCGCCTGGCCGAGGCGCCAGAGATCGGCCTGGATCACGGCCGCCATCTTCGGATAGCCACCCGCCGTATTGGCATCGCTCATCTGGATGATCGGCTCGCCGGCCGGCGGCACCTGCACGACGCCGGCCACCACACCGTGCGAGCGCATCTCGACCGGCGCGTCCAATGTCAGCTTGCCGCCGATGAGACGATAGCCGCCCCGATCGCTCCGGGCGCTGATCTTCCATCGCGTCGTCCAGAAACTCGCCTGCATCGCCTCGGAGAACAGGTCGTACTCGCCGGCCCGCATCACGCGTATCCGCAGCACGCGGTCATCCGCTGAAGCTATGCCCGCGATCGCGACATCCGGCGGCGCCACGCCGAAATCGAAGCGCCCGTCGCTGCTGCTCGGCGAATTCCCGATCGGCACGACGTCGCCCGCCTGCAAGGTGCGGCCCTCGAGCCCGCCGAAGCCGCCGCGCAGATGCGTGCTGCGCGAGCCCAGCACGCGCGGAACGTCGATGCCGCCGCCGAACGTCATGTAGACTCGCGCGCCACGCCGCGGCGCGGTGATCGCGAGAACATCGCCCGCCTTCGCACGCGTGCACCACCACGGCCGAACGGCCGATCCGGCCAGCGTCGCGTCGTGATCGGCGCCGGTGAGCGCGAATGCGGTGTCGGCCGAAAAGCGCAGGCGGAACGGAAAGGTCTGGATCTCGATGCCGGCCGCATTGTCGTCATTGCCGAGCAGCGCATTGCCGGCGGCGAGTGCGACGGGATCCATGGCACCCGACGTGCTCACGCCGAAACGGCGCGCACCATGACGGCCCAGGTCCTGGATGGTGTTGAAGGCGGGGCTGGTCAGGATCTCGATCACAGCTCGATCCGATCGATCCTGAATTTGACACGGTCGCCCGGAAGCATGAGCGAGGGCTGTTCGGAGCTCGGATCGAACATGGCGACAGAGGCCCAGCCGATCGCGTTCCATCCGTTCGGGCTTGTCAGCACCGCGACGCCTGTCTGCATCCCACCGATGGTCACCGAGCCCGCCCGCATGTTGAGCGACGGTACCGATTTACGCGGCATGTGAATGCGCGGATCGAGGCCGTGGAGATAGCCGAACCCCGGCGAGCTCGCGACCGCACAGACGGTGTATTCGCCTTCGCTGTGAATCCTGATGACATCGCGCTCGGATAGTCCGGCGCGCTTTGCAACCGCTGGCAAATCGAAGCCGAGTTCGCCGCCATAGACCACGGGAATCTCGATGAGCTTGCCGTCGGCCTTGCGGCCCGGCAAACGATGCCACAGCTCGACGATCGCAGCGCCGAGCATACCGATATCCGCCGGCGGCTGCTCGAAGACGAGCATCACATTGGTGACGCCAATGACGGCCTCCTGGACATTGGGCCAGGTCGAGACGGCATCTGCAAGGGCCCAGATTCGTCCCTGCTGCAGCAGGTCGAAGTCACCCGGCGCCTCGACCAGCATCGCAAGCGTGCCGATCAGGCTGATCTTCGGGCTTTTCTCGATCGTGCCGACAAAGGGAGCGTTTGGCTGATTAATCGACAAAAGGGCCTCGCTGGTCGAACGCCCGTGGCGCTGCCACTCCTAAAGCGCGATGAGATTTAGATGAAACGTCATCGCGCTCTAGGTTGTTGTTTATGCATGATCTTTCGGAAAACCGCTTGGCACTTTTCCGGATCATGCTTTAGATCTAGCCAAGCGTCGCAGGCCGATCCAAGACGATGTTCGTCTGCGGGTATAAGGGATGTCGATTGCCCGCAGGACCTCGCGCTCGCCTCCGATTTCAGTGACGCGCGATGACGTGATTGCTGGGTGACTCCCACCGCGCCACGACCTCCTCGCCCACCGCGTATCGGAGTCCGGCTTGCTGCGACTGGTTCTGCTCGAACACGATGATCTGGCCGCCACTCGGCGTCTTGAGATAGTAGTGACTGACGAAGCCGCGATAGATGGCCTGATCGACACGCGCCGTCACGCTGTTGGCGCGTTGCGCCGCCGGGCTCTGGCCGGCTCGCTCGACGATGATCGCTTCGGGCCTGATCGAAACCATCACGTCGCTGGCCGACGACGGGATCTGATCGACCTGAAGGCTGAGTTCGGGCGAGACACGAATGACGGCTCCGCTGCCGTTTCGCTGCTCGATGGGCCCCTGAAACAGATTCGATGCGCCGATAAACTGCGCGACGAATTTCGAGGCGGGACGCTGGTAAATTTCCGTCGCCGAGCCGACCTGCTCGAGCTTGCCATCGCGCATGACCACGATCTTGTCGGCCATCGTCAGGGCTTCGTCCTGGTCGTGGGTCACCATGACGGTGGTGAGGCCAAGCCTGCGCTGAAGGGCACGCAGCTCGACCTGCATGCTCTCGCGAAGCCCCTTGTCGAGCGCCCCGAGCGGCTCGTCGAGGAGCAGCATGGCCGGCTCGATCACAAGGGCCCGCCCCAATGCGACGCGCTGCTGCTGGCCGCCGGAGAGCTGCGCCGGATAGCGCTTGCCGAAGCTGGAGAGCTGCACGAGGCTGAGCGCCTCGGCCATCTTCCTTGCGGCATCGGCCTTGGATATCCCGCGCATCTCCAGGCCGAAGGCGATGTTCTCGTCGACGGTCAGGTGAGGAAACAGCGCGTAGTTCTGGAACAGCATTCCGACATTGCGGCGATGCACGGGAACGTCGGTCATCCTCTTGTCGTTCACGAAGACGTCGCCGGATGTCGGGCGGATCAACCCTGCAATCATGCGCAGGCAGGTCGTCTTGCCGCATCCGCTCGGACCGAGCAGCGCCACCATGTGGCCCGGCTCGATCGTGAGCGAGACGTCGTCGACCGCGACGGTGCGGTTATATTCCTTGCTGAGGCGGTCAAGCCTGACTTCGGAAGACCTCATGGCAGCCTGTCCTAGCTCGTGAACACCTGATTATAGCGCTCCAGCCACGGACCGCGGCGCGGAACGATGAACTTCCAGTCCGGCGTGAACAGTCCGAGATCGGTCGCCTTGGTGTCGGGATAGGCCAGGAACTTGGCCGTCTCCGGCTTGAAGTCGATGCCGCCCACCGACGGCGCGCTGAGCGTCTGCTCGGACAGCATCTTGGCGACCGAGGGCTCCAGAATGCGGTTGATCAGGGCACAGGCGAGCTCCGGCTCGGGCGCATTCTTGACCAGCGTCATGCTGTTGATGCCGGTGAACGCACCTTCCTTGGGGAAGGTCATGTCGATCGGCATGCCCTTGGCCGTGTGCGGATAGATCGCCTTCGAGTATTCGATGCCGCCGATCGTCGCCTGGCCCTGCGCCACCTGGAGCACCTGCGCCTCGCTGTCGTAGATCGTCAGGACGTTGGGCTTGAGAGCAGCGAGCTTGTCCCAGCCGCTGTCGACCAGATATTGCGCCTCCTGCAGCGGCTTGCCGGTCGTGAGCGCCGTCGCCACGATGAGCATCAGCACGCTCTGGGTGTTCTTGGGCGTATTGAGCAAGATCTGCTTGCGATATTTCGCGTCGAAGATCTGCTCATAGCTCTCGAGCGGCTTCGTCACTTGCGGATTGATGAACATGGCCGCGCTCGAGATCGAGAAGCCGACGCCGTAGCCTTCCTCGAACAGATAGCGCTTATAGACCTTCTCGAGGTTGGGAATTTTCCCGGTATCGAGCTTGTCGATCAACCCTTCCTGCTTGGCCTGGGGGATTCCGACATCGTCCATCATCATCATGCTGAAGCGCGGCGTATCACGTGTGGCGCGGAGGGCGGCGATGTTAGACAGCGTCGCGCCTTCGATGGTGAAGACGCGGCACTTGAACTCGGCCTCGAACTTGGGAATGACCTCCTTCTGGATCAGCTTGCCCAGCGCGGAGTTGTAGACGCCGACATGCAGTTGCTTGGCGTCCTGCGCCCACGACCGGCTGATGATCGTCGGGAAAGCAACCGCGGATGCACCGGCCTTAATGAGAGTCCTACGTGTCAGCTTCATGGGTCCAATCTCCATCTAACCAATGCACATCAGGCAGCCAGCGCGCGGCGAAGGCCGACCAGTTTCTCCAGCAGCAGCACGCCGACCATCGCCATCAGGATGATGATCGTCGACATCGCCGGCACGGAAGGGTCGAAGACGTTGACCAGTTGCCGCATCAGGACGAGCGGCACGGGCGAGTATTCCGAGTTCGCCAGCCACATCGTGACCGGGTAATTGTCGAAGGACACCATGAAGGCAAACAGCCCGCCGGCGGCGACGCCGGAGGCGATCTGCGGCAGCGTCACGCGCCAGAAGGTCGTCAGCCGGTTTGCGCCGAGGGTGCGCGCGGCATCCTCCAGGTTCTCGTCCACGAGCTGGAGGCTGGTGACGACAGTGCGGATGACATAGGGCGACGTCACGACCACGTGCCCGATCAGGAGATTGAGCCGCGCATCCTGCGAGCCGAGCCTGGTCAGGACCTGAAGCAGCGCCAGGCCCGTGACCAGCGCCGGGAAAATCAGCGGCGACAGCAGGAACCCCTTGATCGCTGCCAGTCCGAAGAACCTGCCGCGGACGAGCGCAAAGGCCGCGGGCACGCCGAACAGGAGCGAGCCCGCCGTCGTGCCGAGCGCGAGCAGGATGCTCAGCCTCATCGCCTCGAGGAAGTCGCGGTCCTGGAGAACCTTGGCGTACCATTTCAGCGTGAAGCCCTGCGGCGGGAACGTCACGAAATAGGAATCGGAGACCGACACGGCCATGACGAGAAGCAGCGGCGCCAGGATGAACAGCATCATGCCGGCAGTGATCGTGTAGAGGATGAAGGCGCCGAAGCCGGAAAACCGCTCGTCCATCACTCGGTCCTCCTGAGACGTCGGCCCTCCAGAAGCCACATCGAGACGCCGTTCACCGCGAGGACGAGACCGACGAGAACGACGGCGATCGCAGCCCCAAATGGCCAGTCGTAGACGACGAAGATTTGCTGCTCGATCAGATTGCCCAGCATGACCGCCGAGGCGCCGCCCAGGATCGCCGGAATGACGAACGAGCCGGCGGTGAGCGAAAAGACCAGGGTAAAGCCCGCGACGAAGCCGGGCATGCTCAGCGGCAGCGTCACCCGAAGGAATACCTTCCACCACGGCGCGCCCAGCATCCGGGCGGCGTCCTCGAGGTTGGGATCGATCTTGCTGAGCGCCGAGGCCAGCGGCAGAACCATCATCGGAAAGAACACGTGCAGCGATCCGATGACGACGGCAGCCTCGGTGTAGAGGACCGATATCGGCGCGTCGACGACGTGCAGCGTCATCAGGATCCAGTTCAGCATGCCCTTCGGACCGTTCTGGAGCACGAGCTGCCAGCCGTAGCCGCGAACCACCACGCTCACGATCAGAGGTGCGATGACGATCAGGGTAATGATGCGCGTGACCATCGGACGGCTTTTGACCATCACCAGGGCGACCGGATAGGCAAGCACTGTCGCAAGCAGCGAGGTGACGATGCTGATCCGCAGCGTCGTCCAGAGCACGCGCGCGTAGAGCTCGACGTTGACCAGACGGGCGTAGTGCGCAAGCGTGAATGGACGGCCGATGATGCCGCGGCTGTCCTGGGTCTGGATGCTCGAGAGCAGCAGCCCCAGCGCCGGATAGAAGAAGAAGTACGTCAGGAATGCCAGCATCGGGACGGCAAGAAGTCCGACCGGGAGGGCCAGACGCCACCGCGATGCCCGCCGGGTTGCCGGTGGAGCTTGAACACCTAAGACTGCCACCGCATCGTCGCTGGTGGTCATCGCTGGCCGTCCTCGACTGCGCGATACCAAGGCATACCCCTCTTCTGCACAAAGCTTATGCGTCGGCATCCTACAGGACCAAGAACATCTTCGTTTAGGGGCATCAGGAACGATTATGACAATTGGTTCGGCATATTGCTCCGATCTTGATCGGCAAATGCCGCGTGGCGCGTCTTTCATTCTCCTTCGGGTCAGTCCTCCTGTCGTCTCGATGCCGGGTCAGCGCAGCCCTTCGCAGAAGCTCGCGATGCGCCGGCAGCCTTCCTTCAGCGATTCAGTATCGGTCGCGTAAGAAATGCGGAAATATGGGCTCATGCCGTAGGCGCCGCCCGGCACCGCGGCGACGTGCTGCTCTTCCAGCAGCGCCGAGATGAAGTCGGCGTCGGTTTCCAGCCGCCGACCGCCCTTCGTGGTCTTGCCGATGCAGCCGGCGATGTTCGGAAACACATAGAAGGCCCCCTGCGGCTTGTGGCAGGTGATACCCGGAATCTGATTGAGAAGCTTGACCACCAGATCGCGCCGGTCGCGATAGATGTCAGCACGCGCCTTGAGGTAGTCCTGCGGTCCGTCCAGGACGGCGACGGCCGCTGCCTGGCTCACCGTGCAGATTCCGCCGGTCGCCTGGCCATGGACATTGTTCATCGCCGCAATCAGGTCCTTGGGACCGCCGCAATAGCCGACTCGCCAGCCGGTCATGGCGTAGGCCTTGGACGCACCGTTCACCGTCACGACGCGATTCTTCAGCTTCGGCTCGACCTCCGCGATGGTGCAGAACTCGAAACCGTCATAGGTGAGATGCTCATAGATGTCGTCGGTGAGAATCCAGACCTCAGGATATTTCAGCATGACGTCGGCGATCGCGCGCATCTCCCCGCGCGTACAGGCAGCGCCCGTCGGATTGTTGGGAAAATTCAGGATCAACCACTTCGTCCGGGGCGTGATCGCCGCCTCCAGGTCCGCCGGGCGAAGCTTGAACTGGTTGTTCTCCGGGCAAGGCACCGCGATGGGCGTCGCCTCCGCCAGGAGAACGATGTCCGCATAGGTAATCCAGCCCGGCGCCGGAATGACGACCTCGTCGCCGGGATTGCAAGTTGCAAACAGCGCGTTGAAGATGATCTGCTTGCCGCCATTGGCGATCAGGATCTCGTCGAGGGCGTAGTCGAGATTGTTCTCACGCTTGAACTTGCGCTGGACCGCGGTCCGCAGCGCGACAGTTCCCGGCTGCGCCGGATACTTGGTGTCGCCTGCGAGGGCGGCCCGATGTGCGGCCTCGATCGCGTGCGGCGGCGTCGGAAAATCGGGCTCGCCGGACGACAGGCCTACGATCTTGACACCCGCGTCGCGGAGCTCGCGGGCCTTGTCCGTCATCGCCGCCGAGGCCGATACCTTCACGGTCCTGAGGCGGTTTGCGAGTTCAGGCATTGTCAGCTCCACTTCTCATGTCTTTCAAACGTGCGGCCTCGGATCGGCTCGCAAATCGCAGTTCGCCGACGATCTGGAATGTTGGTAAAATCTCGATCGTCGCGACGTTCATCCGCGCCGGCGATCCGACCGCGAACGCAATGGCATCCGCGATGTCCTCGGACTGGAGCGTCTCGAAGCCGCCGACGAAGCGGGCATCCGGATTGTCGGCGGCGTTCTGGTTCTGGAAGATGCTCGTCGCCACGCGCCCGGGCGAAACTTCGGTGACGCGAACGCAGGTGCCGTAGAGATCGACGCGCAATTGCTGCGACAGCGAATGAACGCCGGCCTTCGTCGCGTGATAGGCCACGGATGAGTTGAACGTCGTGGCGTTCTCGCCGAAGGCATAGTGGCCAGCGATCGACGAGACATTGACCACGTGGCCGCGGCGGCGGCGCGCCATACTGGGTGCGATCAGCCGCGTCAGATGCAGGACCGCCCGTAGATTGACGTCCACCAGCGTGTCGACATCGTCAGGCGCGGTATCCAGGATGGTGCCGCGCCGCGACTGGCCGGCATTGTTGACGAGAACATCGAATTCGGCCGAGCTTGCAAGGCGCTTCAAGGCGTCGAGATCGTTCACATCGACCGCACAGGCGCGACATCCGGTCTCAGCTGACAGGCTGGTCAACCAGCGAATATCGCGCGCCAATGCATGAACGTCGAGCCCCTCGGCGCGGAGGCGGCGAACCGTCGCAGCCCCAATGCCTGAGGAGGCACCCGTCACCACCGCCGTTCGGTAGTCCGAAAATCCCATCCGCAACGCTCGCTTACCGTCAGCTAGAGCGGCGAAAAGTTACGTGCGGAGATCGGCGCGCGTATATAGCGGATTTATTCTGCCCTCATAAGGACATCCAATATCGCCGGCCGAATTCGTCGGGCACGCGAGCCATAAGCACACCCGATGCAGGCAGAGTGAATTTCTCTTACTCGTCCTCGCGCGTATCCCCTTACATTTTGCGGTGCTCTTCTCACCCATAGGAGACGGACTAGGATGTTGGAAGTTGGCAAGCGGATCGTCATGGTCTCCGGGGCTTCGCGCGGCATCGGGCGCGCCGCCGTCGACCGGCTGCTGACGTCGGGCTTCCGCGTGTCGGCGGGGCTTCGGGACCCGAGCCGTCTCGCCGAGAGCGAGAGGCTCATGACGCACCGCTATGACGCCGAAGACGCCAAGAGCCCGATCTCCTGGGTCAATGCAACGGTCGCGCGGTGGGGCGGCGTCGACGCCATCGTCAATGCGGCCGGCGTCAATCCGAAGGTCCGCGTCTCCGACGAAGGCGAGAACGAGCTGGACGAAATGTGGCGCGTGAACGTCAAGGGTCCTCTGCGCCTCGTCAGGGCGACCCTGCCTCATCTGGCCGTCTGCGGCCATGGGCGGGTCATCAACCTGGGATCGCTTGCGGGCAAGCGCGTGGGCAGCAATGTCGGCTACGCCATGACCAAGTTCGCCGTGGTCGCGCTTACCCACGGCATTCGCCGCGAGGGGCGCGCGGCGGGTATCCGGGCGACGGTGATCTGCCCCGGCTACGTCGCCACCGACATGACGCTGAACGAGGACGAGATTCCTCGCCACGAGATGAGCCAGCCGGGCGACATCGCACGCCTGGTGGAAACTGCGCTCATGATGCCGAACAATGCGTCGGTCTCCGAGATGCTCGTGCACTGCCAGTTCGAGCCGATGCTATAGGACCCGGCCGGAACCGATACCTTACGACAGAGGCCGGCCCGAACGGCAACCCAACTGCCGCGCCGCGGATGCGGCCCCACTTCCGGGCCTGCCCAGATTGGAGACGCAGGATTTTTCTTGATTTCCCGGTGCACACGTCGTGCGCACCCCGCCAGCTAATCGAGAACTTGAATTTTCGGTCCAGCCCATCATTGGACAAGCCGCCGCGTCCGGGGCTTGCCATTCGCCGACAGCCAGTCAGGCCTCACTACACAACGGCCGAGGTGTCGCGCGACGCCCTCTTTATCGGACGCTTATTCAACGATTTCAACGCGCGTTTGGAAAAAGCACAGAATTGCGCCTCAGCAATTTCAATAGGTTGGCGGTTGTTTCCAAATGAAGAGGGCCCGGAGACGGGCGCAGGTTTAGCAGAGTTTGCGCTGTTTGACGTCCTGTTGCGCGGTTTGTTCACGGGATTTCAGTGGTCAATCGGCGGTTAGACTGAGGTGGGGGGCGTCTTGGCCGAGTAGCGGATTTCTACTCCGCGGGTTGCAGGTTCGAGTCCTGCCGAGATCGCCAATGATTTCAATAACTTATTTTGCTCGCACGCCGTCAAATCGTGTTGCGCCTGTTGCGCAAAATTCCCCAATATTTCCAACGATTCCCTACAACTCCCGGCTACTCGGCGCGACACGGGGCGCGACATCACTGAGCCCCGCACAAGCTTCGGACAAGCATTTGGTCCTAATTGACTCTGCAACCGCTGCGTGAAAGGAGAACTGCACGGGGGGATATTTGATTCATGAATTTTGCAACACGAAAGAAGATCTATACGACGATCGAACGCGAGCGTGAAACAAAGGTCATAACCTTCGTGACAAGCGATCGCGCAGGCGTCGAGACTCAAATCGCACCGGATTCCATAGACTTATTTGTTGATCTGCTGGACCACATCGGACCGACAAAGCGCATCTCGCTTTTGCTGCACACGAACGGCGGCCACACCTCCGCGGCTTGGCGACTTGTGAATCTGATTAGGACATTCTGCGATGAGCTTGAGGTCTTGATCCCGTTGAAAGCAATGAGCGCCGGCACGCTGCTTTCGTTAGGGGCCCACAAGATTGTCATGACAAAGCAGGCCGCCCTCGGTCCTATCGACCCAAGCATCAACCATGCGCTGGGACCGCAAGTGCCTTATGGCAATCAGCTGGCGCGCGTTCCGGTTAGCGTTGAGGCAGTTAAGGGCTACCTAGATGCAGCGCGGAATGACCTTAACATCACAGACCAAACAGCGCTCGCGCAGTTGATCATCGACTTGTCAAATAAGGTTCACCCACTCGTTCTCGGCGAGATATTCCGATCACGAGCGCAAATTCGGTTTTTGGCGGAAAAGCTGCTGGCCGGTCAAGTAACTGATCCCGAGAAGGTGCAGAAGATTATCGACTTTCTCTGTGCTGATTCCGGCAGCCATGATTACACAATGAACCGGCGAGAGGCGGAGAGCCTCGGGCTAAAAATTGAGAAGCCCACGCAGCAATTTTACCAAACGTTAAGGAAGATTCATCTTAGTTACGCGGAACAGTTGAAGCTCATCGAGCCGTATTCTCCGCAGGTCATGCTTGGGGCAAATCCGACCGTGAACTACTCTCTCGTCCGCGGGTTGGTTGAGAGCACAAAAGGCGGCTGCTACGGCTATCTTTCCGAGGGAGCTTTGACTAAAGTGATGGTTCCAGGCCCGACCGGGGCGATGCAAGAATCGATCGCAGATCAGCGAACCTTTGAAGGCTGGAGGAAAATATCATGAGCTTTGATTTGGACATTTCTCCGCTTGTCTTTCCTGCCACCGCTGATGCCAGCATGAATTATCACGAGCGCACCGGTGTTGTTGTAGCGACGTCGACTTCGTCCGCGGACAACGGGAATTTTGCGGCTGCCACAAAGAACAGCACTTTCCAGTGCAGTCCCGGCGGGATGATTCCTGTCGTAGATCTTCCGCGAAGTCAGGCGACGGCTACGCGTCGGCCACTGTAGTAGCTAAAGCCGCAGCGGCGTTCGCGTTATGATATTCTGCGGCCCGCTCAACTCCGTGAGCGCCCACACCAGCGCGTCGACGCGATCCGGCGAATAGCAGTGGGCCGAGAGGTCCGCTGCTCAGGCCAGTCCCGAGGCAGACGCCTCTATCATGCGCGCCGCCGACCGCCTCTGCACTAAGACAAAAAGTGGATTGAGACGGCGAGGCGCGAGGCGGATCCGCAAGAACTAACCTAAATTAATCTGTCGGTTTGCAGCGAGAGGCGTCGTCATGCCGGACGACGAGATGGATTTTGTTGCCAGGTTGGTCACTGCCAAGATCGAGCGCGTCAAAGCCGGGACGGAACGCGCCCGAGAGCAACTACAGGAGTCGTATCAACGGCTCGCCCTTTGGAAAAAGTGCTCCAACTTCCAATCCCCAAGGTGGCATCCCGAGCCGCCGGACGATGGATGAACTGCCCGGGTTCGGTGTTAGCGTCAGAGCCATGACTAAGATGATTCTGATCATGACGGCGGCCGGCGGTTCGCTGGTCGGATCAATAGTCGTCCTGTTCGAGATCATGGCCGCGCGCGAGCGTAAGCGCCTGAAAAGCAAAATTGCCTCAGTCGGGCGGCCCCCTTCATCCTAATTTCAACGACCCCAAAGACGGCCCCGGCCGGGGGGCGCTCGAGGGTGAGGCCGGGGCCGCTGGAGGAAGCTAGGCTCTCGGGCTAGCAAGGGCCAAGCGAAACGAGGCTACTCATCGCTCATCGCGGTGTCTGTACGCCTCAGCACTGTTCCCCGCAGGAACTTCAGCAGATTCGTAAAATCCGTGGCGGGCTCCTAACCGCGGCTATTGTGCTAAGGTGGCTGCTTTAAATCACCAAGTAGCTTTGTTTCCCGCCGCAAGTTTTCCGTTTTGTGTGTCGACACTTTCGCAGTCCAAATCGCCATTGGAGACGTTTTATGCCCAAGGAGAATTGCCTGATTGTTCGTGCTGCCGGGAAACAACTTGATCTGTTACGGGGCGAAGCTTCCCGCATCGCGAAAGAAGCTAACGTCGGTTGGTGGACCAACCGCGCGGAGATCGGCACCAAGTTCTGTTTTGAAGATCCTAAATCAAAAGAATCGTTTGCACTCACTTGCGACAGCCTCGGTATCGCCTGCCAGGACGGCTAGTGCATTGAAAAACCCGCCGACCTGGGAGCCGGCGGGTTCTCAATGCCCATGCGTACCGCGGTACTCGTCACCAATCCGCGATGCCTTAACTATACCGATCATCTGTTGAGTTTGAGTTACCTCGCCCAGCGTGAACCGGCGGCCCTAGCGCTTTAGCCCATCGTCGTGTGCGTCCAGTCCCGCATTCCGACCTGCTCCAGCAGGCCTTCCCAATCGGCAATGCCGCTCTCGGCGGGATCGTCTTCCCGCTCTTCGGGCTCGCGCCCATCGTGCTCATGCTCGACGTCGTCGCAGGCACCCATCGCCCAGCGGACTTGGTCGAGGGCGCGGTCGAGAGAGCCAAGGGATGGCTCAGCATCCTCCGGCGGCTCGCATTCGTCGGCGCCGGGACCGTAGCCATAAGGATGGCAATCTTATTGGCGATGTCGTGGATGAACGCAAAGGTGCGGCCACGCTCATTGTCAGGACCAAAGGCGCGGTACGAACCGTCCGAGGCCCGCGATACTCGCACGCCGTAAATCTTGATGCCCTCTGCCGTCTCCACATCGACGTGCACAATAGCGGCCGTACCCGTTCTTGCGGGGCGTAGTCCAATAATTCTCATATCAATCCTTGTGATTGCTATGCAGGCAGCAGGCCTATCAAAAAACGACCGGAACAATGAACGGCGCACCTAAGATAGGATGCGGCTCAAGCCTGACGTCCCACTGAGGCTTGGGCTTCGGAGACTGCTGCTGCGGCGGCTTTCTCTTTGTGGTGGAAGACCGAACCTGCATCACCTCACCTCCAAATTGGTTTGCTCACCAATAGTGAGGCTAGCGGGGCCGGACACTAAAATGCCGCCCCTAGAGAACGGCCCATATTTGTTCTATTCGGCAACCTAAAGGCGATTTATCTGGTTGTACGTACGGTTGTGTTGGGTCGAACTGACCGCCCCGTTGGCCGGCGCTTAGGTTAGGCAATCGCCAGATTTTCTACGGGAAACAATGGCAATAAAATTGCCTAACCTTGCCGCTAAGCTACTGAAGTCATTGGAAACGGCCAATCCTGCCGGGATCGCTAGCGCCCAAATTCGGGCTTGAAATCATTGCAGAAAACGCGCCTCAGTTACCCACTTTTTAGAACCTCTGTTCCGGTGGTAACAAACCGGCTTCGAGCCCTCGCTTATACGAAGTCGGAGCGTCACCCCGCCGGCTGACATTGACGATGAAGCCCGCCGGTACGCCGATGATGGCGCCGAGCGGCCGTAGCCGAAGGCGCTGAGTGCGCCGGCCATCACCGCGCCGTACAAGACGCCGATACCTGAGCAGAGAGCCGCCATACCGATCAGGGTCTGATATTTTTCTTTTCGATCCGGTGTAAGCGCTGCTCTCTTGAGCTTTGCGTATAAGGCCCGGCTGGCTCACGCGATCCGCAGTGCGGACAGGCAATGGCTGAGAACGAGATACTACCGCCGCAATCGTAGCACTCGATCAGTTCCCGTTGTGCGCGTCGGTTCGTGATGTGCCGCTTGTAGCCGCCTCGCTGTTGCGGCGCCATACGTTCTGCGGTGACTGCTCCGGGCGAGCAATGGCGCGATTTAGCCGATATGCTCGAGGAAGCCCCGCGCCAGCTTCCAAATCGGTTGGACGGTTGGCGGTCTCGCACATAGACGCCGACAATGAGGCCTGGCGCCGGCTGAACAGCCAGAGATCTAGCGCTTCCGCTACTGGGCGGAAGCGAGGCCCGGCAATGGAGGCGAATCCAACCGGACCTCGCAGCCGCTTGATCCCGGAGGGGATCGAGACGCAGGATCGCATAGAAAGCGTGCCGTTTTTCGTCTTAGTTGCGGATCATTTCGCCGGAAAGCGCACATTCGGGGTCCGCCAGATTCGCGACGGTGCTAAAGACCTTCTGGTCGGCGATGGCGCTAACTTTTGCCGCCGCTCGCCGGACAGCTGCATTATCGGATCTCTCTAGAGGTTATGTCGCAGTCGCCTCCGCTCTGCTCGCGCCTGCGTTTGTTAACCCTCGGCTGATTAAGCAGAAAGACGGCATAAGGTGGCCCATCGGCGCCGATTATCGCACTTGTTGCGATGTTAAAAGCCCCTCCGTGGGCGCGTGTCGGTCGCCGAGCGGGCCGAGCGCGACATCACGAAAGATCGGAACCACTGGCGCGATGGCGGCAACAGGCTCGAGGCATTCGTGCTCGAGCTTAGCGTCGACTGATAACCACCGACACGGCCTCGACGATGAGAAGATCATGCCCGAGCAAATGAGCGCCGAGCTTTATCGCAAACTGCAGGAACTATCGCGCCATAACGCGGTCGCCCGCGCGCTTGTCTTCTTGTGGAACTCCGACACGCTGACCTACGAGGACTGGTCGGCGAAGGCGATCTCTCTGCTCATTGATCAGAACGAAACGCTCTCAGCGATCGCTGTGGATGCGGAGAAGCGCGCCTGCCGCCTGCCCAAAACCCCGCCAGTCGCCTCGCCCACCCGTTGAGAGAGCCCGTCCCGTGCCAGACACCCCAAGACCGAAACACCGCACTCGCGGCCCGCACTGCGGCATGTCAGCGGCGTGAAACTGGAGCCGCTGCGCTGCCCCGCCGCCGGCCGCGATGCGGAAAATGAGAAGATGCTTTGCTTCTACTTCAACCGGCGCGTGACCGACGACGAGATGAGGTACCTTCACGCTGTCATGCGGCAGGCGGCGGCCTACTCGCCGATCATCGACGGCCAGCCCGGCAAGCAAACGACCTAAGTCTCGGAACAGGCGGGCGGCGTCAGTGCTGCGGCGCTACCTGCTTATGCGCGAGATTGACGGTCACTGAGAAAAATCCCGCCCTCAGTCTCGTTCACACGTAAGGAGGACAACATGCCGAAGGGATATTGGGTTGGGCGCGTCGATGTCATTAAGCCGGAAGGGTACCAGGCCTACGGCGTCGCCCTCCAGGAGGTGCTTCGCAAATACGGCGCGAAATTTCTGGTGCGCGGCGGCACATTCGAGGCGGTGGAAGGCAAGGCGCGCGGCCGCAACATAGTGCTTGAGTTCAAGGACTATGCGACCGCGCTCGCCTGCTACCGGTCGCCCGAATATGCCCAGGCGAAGGCATTGCGCGCGGACGCCGTAGACATCGACGTCATCGTAATCGAAGGCTACGACGGGCCGCAGCCGACGGACTGATCGCCTCTCCCGCGCGCCCTTTCGGCGTTGGCCCACGCCGAGGGGCGCGCCACCCATGGATCGAGCGCGCCCATGCCAATCTCGTTGCCTCGTTTGCCAGCGGAGTCGCGAAAGACGAGGCGGCGGTACGGGCGGCAATCACTTCACCCTTGTCCAACAGCCAGACTGAAGGTCAGATCACGCGCCTCAAGCTCGTCCGACGTCAAATGTACGGCCGCGGTAAAATAGATCTGCTTCAGGCTAGGCTAATCGGTGCAGAATAGTCGGCGCTGCACCAAACTTACGTCAGAGCTAAATTTGCAAGCCGATTGACACCTTAGATCAGCTAGATAGTCATTTGGGGCGGCATCAAAACCGCGAATTGAGCGAAGTCTTGCCCGTTCACGACGAGCTTTCGTCGAAACGTCAGTTTTCAATGAAGATCGCAACTTCTGATTTATAATCGAACTTGCCGTGAGAATAGCTGCGACACGAAGCCATTCGTACGCCAACTCGGTTATACCGTGTTGGGTTTGCGACACCGGCGCGGACACGCTCGCTGGAGCGGCAGAACACGCCAGAGCCTGCCGGCAGCCGTTCTTCAAGGAAAATCAGAAGCTAAGCGCGCTTTGAATGCCGATGGCACGGCCGTTGCTATTGGAGGAGACGATAGTCAGCGAAGGCGCGACGCGCATTCAGACAGGACGGGAAACCATGCTCGCAGCGTCTCTAAAACGGACCCTGTACAGAGCACCGAGCGTGCGACAGCTACCGTACTCGCCGAATAGGGCGATCCATTGATCGGATGGGACGACGATCAGGCAAAGCGCGCGCTAGCGAACTGGAGAGTTGAAATGACTGCACCCCTAGCCGTATCGCCGCGGCGCCAAATGTCCGATGTAGACGCAATGATTGCTGACCTCCGGTCGTGCGAACACCCGCACGATGTGGAAGTGTGCGGTATGCTGTTGCACATTCTCCCGGGCGTTCTGTCGCCACGCCTGAGTCACGCTTCCGACGCCTTGATATCGAAGTGGCACATCCAATCTGGAGCGACAGTATTGGATCTAGGATGCGGATCAGGCGTGCTGGGGCTGGCGGCACTCCGCGCTGGGGCAGAACGCCTGGTGGCTCTCGACATTAATCCGCAAGCCGTTCTCACCACAAAGACAAACATCGAGCGGTTAGGTTATTCCGACCACGCAGACGTGCGCCTCAGTGACATTTATTCTGCGCTGCAGCCTAAAGAAAAGTTCGACCTTATTCTGTTTGCCGCCCCGTACTGGAACCGAAAAGCAAAGGACGACCTGGAGCGCTCTTGCTTTGACGAAGGTCACAGCGCCATGGCCTCAGCTCTGGGGGGAGCGCATAATTGGCTCAAGGCTGATGGCCTAATGTATGTCGTCTTTTCTGATCAGGGAGATATTGGGCGCGTTGTGAACGTGATCGATGACAGTGAGCTGCGCGTTAGAAACATGCATATTTTCCGACCATCGATTGAAGGGGGGCACATTCGCATCATCTGGGAGCTCACGGTTCGGTGAAGCCTCTTCTGCCGTCACTCAAGGGAGGCCGGTCGATCGGATTGAATGACCTCATCACAACCCGGCAGTGGTCCAATGCTCTCATTACGTCACAGGTACCACTTTGAGGGCAAGAAACGCGCCGTGGAAAAGTAGCTGTCGACACACGGGGGCCTCCTCCTTCCTGCCCCCATTGCGACCTTGGCCGCAGATCCGATATCGACGATCCCACGAGGGGCTGAGGTCGAGTCGCCGCCTTGGAGTACTCAGTGGCGCGTTGTTCAAAGAAATTGGCGTGCTCGACGCCATTGAGAATCTCGACGAGCCACGGCAGCGGATGCGCCCTGAGCTGGGTGAACCCGCCCTCCTTCGCCTCGAAGAAGCCGAAGACCGGGGCAATCCGGAGTTGGACCAGTCGCCAGTCGGCGACGTAGGCGTGGATACGCTCAGGCAACATGCCCTCGATCTTGCCAAGGCCGAGGCAAGCTTGACGAAGCTCTCCTCCAGCTTCACCATGGTCTTGGCGACGTCGACAATGTCGTCGCGGACGGAGCAGCCCCGAGGTCGAGGTTCGAAATTCGCCGAGCGCTTGTCGTAAGGATCTCGCGCCAAGAAGTCGCAAAAGTTCGGTAGCGCGAAGCACGCCGGAAGTCGGCAGTGAGGGCACGGGATAGAGCATGTCGAAAGGGTTCGCGACCTGACCGGACGATGGTCAGGATTTTGTCGAGGCCGTCGAGGATGCTGGCAGTTGCGCCATTGCAGGTCGAGACGACGCGCGAGATTAAGGACCAGGTTTTTAGTGGTTCATCCTGGAATGGTAAACCACGCGGGGGTGCCGGCCAATTCGCGCATATTTCGCGGTGGGCTTTTCGACCTTTGGTTGCTCGCAAAAAGTGGCTTTCCCGAGCCGTAATTGGCCCCCCGCGGCATTGTGGCCAACCAACCCTGATAGGTGCGTCTTGGGTCTCTTCGGAGATAGGATGTTACGCGTAAGGGTCGGCTGCGTAGGGTAAGAGAATAGATGACTGATAGACGCGTGCTTTGGTACGCCCTCGGGCTCGGGCTCGGTGTCGGCCTTAGTCTATGGCTGGTTTTGCCCGGCGGGCTGGCGGGTACCACGCGGAATTGAACGGACATTCATCACAGGACATACGCCAATATTTTGATGAGGTTGCGGATGGCGCCCGCGAACGCGGTTTCGAGAGCTGTTGGTTTTGCGGCCTCGCAAAGGCCGCGGAAGACGCGAACTTGATGGGGCTGACATTCGGGCACGAACCTGAATCGGATCTACGTGGCGGCGGATCGATTGTTACGCAGCGGAGAGTGTTGCCGCCCGAACCCGTCCCAGCCACGATCGCGTTCGGTCAAAGCCTTCAGCAACTCGCGGCGGTCATCCTGCAGTCTGCCATGCAGCAATCATCAGAGACGCAAGAATAAGCAACATGATAGCGTAGAGCAGAAGTTGAGAGAGCAAGTCACCATCGCGTTCGAACATTGTATCTCCCATCCAGGCTGCCCCTGTTCGGGCTGCGCCGGCACACCGACTCTGCCAGCGCTTTGGGGCCTTTGCTTCCGACAACACTGTGCGCAACGAACGAACAATCTCCTTTCTTACCTGAGCATGTCGTCTCGGCTTCACGTTTGTGTCGTCTCGGCTTCACATTTTAGCGTTTCGTTTAATCGATTAATGCAACGAGGCGCACATTCGCGCCCAAATCCTGCATTTGGCCGGTTTTTCTAGCGTATTTCAGCACCTTCAGCCGGAGGACGATGACGACGGCTAGGTCCGTTGAAGGTACTGCCTCTAGGCTAGCGCGACGCGCTCGCTATAATTCGAAGGCGTCGACCTCCTCGTCCGTAAACTTCTCGGCCTCCAGGTCCAACTTGTACCGCACCTCTTCTAGCTGTCCAGTGATAAGGACGTAGTCTTCGAACGTGCTCGACGCGCGGATGTACTTCTCGATCAGCTGCCGCAGCTCCTGCCTGAACTGATATTTGCTGACGGTCATTCGTCTCCTTCGCGCCTCCCTGCATTGGATCTGGTTCTGTTTATCAGCGCGAAGCGGCCGCTGGCCACGGAGTTGCTACCATGGAACTGGACGCCTCACGTGCCGATAGCTCGCACTTGTGCCGGGAGGCTTCAGCCGACGCGTTTAGCGGATTTTCTTACCAAGCTCGTCCACAAACTCCTGTCTTGAAGATGGCGTCTGCAGAAGCTCCGGACGACGTTGTGTCATTCAATGCGCTCCGTTCGAGCTTGTCGCGCACTCGGCGCGAGCTATTAAGCTGCCAGCAGCCAGCGAAGCCATTTCTGGTCGGCCTCCCGCCGCGCTTTGAAGCGGTCAACGCATTTCTTGGAGCAAAGGGCCGTTTGCCACCAGTAATAGCGGATCAGCCCGAACCTTCCACCACACACCGCACAGCACCTGTTTTCGGAAGTATGAGAGTAATTGTGCATTTCTCGCCTCCTTGGGCATTAGGCGGAGAGTCTCATTTCTTTTCGCGCAGGAGCACTGTGCCGCACCTGAAGTGCGCCACCGCCTGTTGCCAAATCTCGCTGTATGTACGGGCACCGGGCGCAAGAGCTCGGCTCTTTTCTGCGCCCTCGTAGCGAAGCGATACGCTCGATCGCGGTGCGTCGCCCGATTGATCGCCAACTATAATCGGGTTTACACCTCAATTGATGCAATGAGCAGCCCCAGTGAGATTAAATCCTGCGCTTTCGTATCCCCTTCCGGTGATTTACGCTGGATAACTCCTCCGGAGCAGCAGCATGCCACCTGTACTCGCGTCAAGCTTCGCACCGCTTCGGGTCCTATTCGTGCTCGCGTGACTAACGCGGACCGTTCGGCCGATCGCGCGAGAGGATTTTATCCGCACGCAGCGGTTGGTAAGAGCTCTTTGTGTATGGTGCCTTCGACTTCGGAAAGCATGCTTGTTTGAGGTTGCTTCTGAAATTCGCCGGAATACTGCCTCTCCGGCTACGAACGCTGTTGAGGAGTGCGGAAGCAATCAATTTCATGATGAGGGTCGGGAATGGCTCCATTCGTGCACGGAGAACTTCAAGCATATCTCGCCGGTCTGAAGCGACCGTTGTCTTGAACCGGCGGCGCCGCCACAGGTCCGTCGCGATCCGCTCGCAAGCAAGCTCCTCACGCGCGTGGCGGCGCAGGATCGGCGGAGCCGCCCTGAAAATTGACCCTCGAACCTCCAACGGACGCTGCGGACGTCCGCGATGTGCCTTTCGCATCCTGCGCACTCGTGCCGGGTGCGCGCCAAGACACTGATCTTGCGAAAGACGAACAGCAGTCATTGTTCGAGCCAAGCCGCCTACCCCAAGCTTAAGCAAGACAGGCAGCAAGAGCGGTTCGAACGGATAACGGACGTTCGACGACCTTTTTGCGCACGACATAGCCTCGATGCGCCGAAATCCCGCGATGCCGATCAGATAGTCTGCTGGGCACCACGGGCCTCACCAACAATCAAGGTCGCACTAAAGCGCAATGACAGAGTTGCGCCTGCCCAGAATAGCTTTTGGCATCGGCTGCGCTGTGCTGGCGTTGCTCGCCGGTATTGCCGTGACAGACGCCTCTAGCTGCAATCGGCGGGATGCGCTCGGCACGGCGCGGGTACTCGCTGTAGATGCCGCACTCTTCCCGCGGGTGGGGCTGAAGAACTTTCCCGAGACGCTTCCTCTGGCGGACCATGAAATCGTCCTCACCTTCGATGACGGACCGCGGACGCCCAACACGGATAAGGTGCTGGCTGCGCTCGCACAAGAATGCGCGCGAGCCACGTTCTTTCTGGTCGGCCGATCCTCGGCGGAATTTCCCGAGCTCGTGCGGCGTATGGCCGCCCAGGGCCACACCGTAGCGCACCACAGCTGGTCGCATCCGATGATGTCGAAAATCTCGTTCGAGCAGGCGAAAGAGGACATCGAGCGCGGTATCGCCGCCGTCGAAATGGCGCTCAACGGTGTGTCCACCAAAATGCCCTCGACACCGTTCTTCCGGTTCCCCTACTTCGACGCGACACCTGCGACGCTCGATCTCTTGCACGCGCGCGGAATTGTCGTGTTCGGAGCTGACCTTTGGGCGAGCGATTGGGAGAACATAACTCCAGAGCAGGAGCTCACAATCCTGATCGAGCGGCTCGAGGCCGCTCGTAAGGGCATCATTCTGCTGCATGATGCGCAGACGCGGACGGCGGCCATGCTGCCTGCGTTCCTGCGCTACGTGCATCAGAACGGGTATCGGATCGTGCATCTGGTGCCGGCTGCCGCCAAGAACGCTGAAGCCCCGTTGACGTCTTGGCACCACGCCTTCCCGCAGTGAAGGCGCGCGAGAAGTGTCGGAGATCAACTCCTGGGGGCGGAGACGGCTACGGGCGACCTCGTGGCCTGATCGGGTTCGATTTGCGAAGCCTCAACGTGACGAAGCTGCTCCTGCGGCACGGCGATCATGCCGCCCTGGACGCCCTTGCGCCAAAGCGAAACAAGAGCTGCCCCACTTCGGCGGCTGGCCTGGCGCCGCTGAACAAGAATCCTTGCACCTCGTTGCAACCCTCGGCACGAAGCCAATCGAGCTGCTCCGTGGTCTCCACCCCTTCCGCTGTCGTCGTGATGTTGAGGCTCCGGCCGAGGCCCGAGATCGCCCGCACGATGGCCCCGCAATCGGAGCGTTTCGCCAGATCCTTCACAAAGGAGCGATCAATCTTGATCTTGTCGAAGGGAAAGCTGCGCAAGTAGCTGAGACTCGAATAGCCCGTTCCAAAGTCATCCAGCGATATGGAGACGCCGAGCTCGCGGAGCTGGTGTAGGATCGCAAGATTTGCCTCCGTCTCCGCCAGAAACACCGATTCGGTGATTTCAAGCTCGAGCCGCTTCGGGGCCAAGCCGGAATTCGCCAGCGCTGAAATCACCACCTGAACCAGATTGCGGCTACGGAATTGCACCGGCGACAGGTTGACCGCGACCTTGATCTCCGAAGGCCACTTTGCCGCCTCGTTACAGGCATCGCGCAGCACCCATTCTCCGAGGGGCACGATCAGCCCGATTTCCTCCGCAAGGGGAATAAACTCGGCCGGCGAGATCATGCCCTTCCCTGGGTGCGGCCAGCGCAGAAGCGCCTCAAAACCTGAGATCTTGTCGCTCGCGATGTCAATCAACGGCTGATAGTGCAGCTCGAACTCGCTGCTGGCAAAGGCGCGCCGCAAATCAAGCTCCATCTCGCGCCGCCGCTGCACCTGCTGATCCATCTCCCGCTCGAAAAAGCGATGCGTTCCGCGGCCATCCTGTTTGGCGCGATAAAGCGCCATATCGGCATTACGCATCAGCTCGGCGCTGCTGGTGCCGTCGCCTGGTGACAACGCGATGCCGACCGAGGCACCGATAATGACTTGGTTGCCGTCAATCTCATAAGGCGCACTCAACGTCCTGATCAGGTCTGCCGCGAATTGGCTCACATGCGTCGGCGAGGTATCATCCGTGAGAATGATCGAAAATTCGTCGCCGCCGAGCCGTGCCGCCAGATTGTTGCCGGCCACCTTGGACCGCAGCCGGTCGGCCACTTGCTCGAGCAGGCGATCGCCGATGAGGTGGCCGAACGAATCGTTGACGTTCTTGAAGAGGTCGAGGTCGATACACAGCGCCGCGACGCGGTTGCCAGCTGCATTAGCCTTTTCGAGCGCCTCTCCGAGCCACCTCTGGTGGAGCGCGCGGTTTGCGAGGTTGGTCAACCCGTCGTGAAGTGCCATATGGGCGATGCGGGCCTCGGCCTTGCGCCGTTCGGTGATGTCGACCACCACAACCAGATAGGCCTCGCGTCCCTCGATCATGAGGCGCCGCCCAAAGGTCAGCACAGAAATCTCAGTGCCATCAGCCCTGACATGGCGCCAGGGATGTTCGGACTGAGAGATGTCGCCCGCTTCTCGCAGCGCCCGCGTATAGCTGACCCGCTCGTCGTCTGGCCAGATCTCCTCAACCTTCATGCGCAGGAAGATCTCGCGAGCATAGCCATAGTGCTGCACTGCCGCGTCATTGACCCTCACGAAGTCCATTGTCTCGGCATCTAACGCCCACATCGGCATCGGATTACTGTCGAACAGCAACCTGAACGAGGCATCCCGGCGCTTAAACGACGTAACGTCGGAAATGACCACGGACACGATGTCTCCGAAGGCACTGAGGCGCAATCGCAGGCTCTGATCACCGTATTCGATCTCGAACTGGTCACCGAAATCATCCGCGACCGCGGCGCCCAACCGCTCCATCACCTCTTTCGAACAAAGCAGATGGTCTGAATTTCCGAGGCGCTGCCACAACAGGCTGCCCTCTTCCACATCGAGGAGCCTTGCTGCTGCCTGATTGTGGTGCACGACTTGAAAATCAATTGGTCTGCCTGCGGGATCGCGAACGGTTGAGAGCGAGATAACGCCATCGTCGGTCTTGCAAAAGATTGCATCGATCAAATTGTATTCTGTAGCGCGCTCGTTGACATAGACGCCGACCAGCGTACCGCCCCAACGCGATAAGGTCGGCAGCGCCAGCACGTCGTAGGTCCGCACCATGCCGGCGTGCACGCAATGAGCGGTTGCCAGATAGGGATGGTTGTTTGCAATCGCATTCGAGGCCGCCCCGGTGAGGGCTGTCGCGCAATCTGGACGCAACGCATCCAGCGGAATGTCCCAACGGGCCTCGCCCAACCAGTTCTGAGCATAGCGACCAGTGCGCGAAACGGCAAACGCGCCATTGTCACACCTGAGCAACACAAGATGATCGGCAAGCCGCCCGAGGCTCCCCAGCAGCACATTTTCGTAACGGGGAAGCGTTTCGCCGGGCTTGAGCGCAGCGTGCCACTTGCGCCGCAGGACCGGCATGTCATTGAACAGCCTCGTATCTGATTCCGCGGATTGCTCGTTGGCAGCACTCATCACACGCCCCACTCACCTAAGCTTCCTGCCCGGGCGGCATCAAATCCAGCTTGGCTTAATTCGCTCTTAAAAGACGAGACGGTCGCGTTCGGTCCCTGCTGATCGATGCCGTTGCCTGAAACATCAGGCGCGACTGTCTTCAAAGACTCATGACGCAGAAAATCCGCGGCGGTAGCGCATAATTCGATGAAAAGCGTTTGCCAGCGCCGCTGGGACGACGAGAATCTTCGAACGAATGATTTGCCCCTCACGTATTCTACGAAGGAGCGCTCGTCAGTTGCGCGCGAATTTTTTTGTCGGATGTCCAATTTGTACGACTACCATTTGCCGACGGCGCAGGCGCCAGCAAATCCTCAATGTTAATTGTGCTTGAAGGACCGTCCCAGGGAGATGCGCGATAACTAAGCGCATGTTAAAGAAATGTGACGACTGCCGGCGCGAGGAGGCCACGCATGAAAAAAAGTGATTTGACGTGCTCGGAATGCGGTGCTGGTTTTTGCCGTCTTGAGCTTACGTCTGAACGTGGCATCCAAGGAAACTACCACTGCCCTGCTTGCGGCACACTGATCGAGGAGCTCGGAGCGGCCCACCTCGTGCTTTATCGCTTGACCGTACAGCCTTCCATTAAAGCAATCCGCAATCAATAATCCGTCGCGCTAGCCCGCTTGGCTAAGGAGCTTTAGTGGGTTCGCTCAATTTTGGCATCTGAACAGCGAGATCAGCGCGCCCCTTCCTTGAAGCCACAAACAGCATCCTTGCCGACCTTCAATGGTGGCGCCGTGACCGACTTGCTTGCGGGCTTTCCTGCAAATTGCATCGCCTCCCTCGTTAACGGATTGCCGAGCAGGCGCAAGTAATTCGTCTGCCACGTTCCATGAAAGGCAAAAAATTCGCGTGATAAACAATCTGGCCGGCGTCGGTATCTTCAAAGTAGACACGGACCTGCATGTAGCGCAGTCCGTCTCGAACTCCCCGTCAAGAGAGACTGTCACAGCGCGATCCTCTTATTGCGCGTACAGGGACCCTTGTCTCACACAGAGGCGGTTTTCTGAGCAAGCGCCAAAATCTTGAGCTTGGCTCCAGCTGCCGGAAGCTGAGTCAGCGGCCTGAATGCGGCAGGCGTTGCGCTGCTGACGTCGACTTCGGACGAATATATCGAAGATCTATCGTCAACGCGTATTGCGGGCATCCAACCACAGCGCGCACAAGAACGTAAGCGGAGTTCTGCCGCTGCCGAAGCTGCATCTCTGGGATTTCGCGATGAGCGATGGCAGCCCCTTTCATCGGCAATCCATAGACCAACTATCCGCTTTCCAATGACTCTCTACCACTGCGTATTACACGGTGGACAACGAGGGCATCCGTCGCATCGGGCGACGGTGTTGCGTCGGATCGGACCGACGGCAGCGCGCGCACGCCGCCGCCTCCCGCGCGTTCAGGCCGGCGCACGTTAGACTCCGCCCGCAGCGTCGCTGCGGTAGCGGCTGGTCGAGGTCTGGTAGTACTGCGCGCGGATGGCCGCCATGGCCTCGATCAACGGTCCCCAGGGCGCGGGAAAGCGTTCTTTCGCTATCACCCGATCCAGCATGCGCGTATGGCCGGCCAGCTCGTCGTTGAGGAACTCCACCACAGGCATAGCCGGATAGCGCTGCAGCAGCAGGATCGCCGCGTTGTCGGCCTCGCCGGCCGACCTGTCCATGTCGCGTCCATGCAGATCGTTCTGCAGGCGCCCTATCGCGGAGATGAGCCGCAGGACCTGGCGAAACGCCGGACGCGCGCGCAAGGTCGCCATGTCCAGTCCCCACAGCAACGACAGGCAACAGAACACGTTCGCGTAGGCGATCGAATCGATGCCGTTGTGCAGGTACTCGGCGTAGGACCAGCGTCCCGCCCCTGCCGCCTGCGCGTGTCCGGCGCGCAGCGCCGCGCAGTAGCGCCGGGTATCCTCGAGAAGCTGAGCATAGTCGCGACGATCGTAGGCGAGCGCGGCCAGCGAAGCGCGCAGCACAGCGCAGCCCTCGAATCCGGGGAGCGCGCACGGCAAGCCCTGCCCCAGTGCCTGCTCCACCGCGGCGAGCTGCTCCGGCGCGATCAGGCCAAGGTCGTTGCAATCGTCGAGCCAGAACAGCAGCGCCAGTTCGCGATAGAACGCCACGGTCAGCGTTTCGTCCTGCGGATCGCGGCCGGTGCGGGCGCTGATGTCGTGCAGGCTCGGGTGGATGCGCTGCAGGATGTACTGGCCGCCCCTGACCGCTTCCACGGCGTGCTCATCGGCGAACCCGGTCAGGGAACGTCCCCACTCCAGCACCTGCTGCAGCGCGCGTTCGGTCTGAATCATGGCGCCGCTCCTGTTCCCTCGGCCAGGACGCGCCGCCCCCAACCAAGGGCCAGCCACAACCCGGCGAGTTCGGCCACGCGCACGACCCGGGTGGGGCAATACAGTTCCTTGCCGATCCACAACGGAGTCTGCGGCAATGCATGCGCCGCATGGCGGGCGAGCATCCACTCCAGCGCACGCGCCACCGCCTGCGCAATGCGCCGCCGCCCTGTCGGCTCTTCGCTCCCGTCCAGCGCGTGCAACGCGAACAGCGCATAGGCAGTTTCCTCGAATGTGGACGCGCGACCGGCGCCCCAGCCGCCGTCGTCGCGCTGCGTCTGCAGCAGCGCCGCCAGCGCGCGCTCGTCGCGCCACCGAGGCTTGCCTTGCGCCAGCGCTGCGACCGCATGCGCGGTGGGATACAGCCACGAAACGTGCCATTTTTCGTTGTCCCAGAGACCGTGCCGGTTGCGATTGGCCTCGACGTAGGCGCTGGTGCCGGCGGCGGGCTTTCCCAACAGTCGCAACGCATGCAGGGCATGGATGTTGGTCGACACCGAGGCATTGCGCTCGCCGGGGAAGGTGACGAACAGCTCGCCGATTTTGAAATGGCGCAACGCATCGACCGCCCGGTCGCGGCCTGCAAGGCGCAGAACGCACAACGCAACGGCGGTGTCGTCCGCATCTGCCGCGAAGTGCACGGCCGGGCCCAGACCGCGCACGCCCAGGCGGGCGTCGAGCTGCGCGACGATCACGCGCACCGCCCCGGCGAGCGCCGGATGCGCGAACAGACCAGCCAGATGCAGGGTGTACAGCGACCAGCATGGCTCGAACACATTGATCGGCCAGACGTTGGGAACGACACCTTCGATGCCGCTGCGCGTCGCTCGCGATGCCGCCTGCAGATACGCGTCGGCGCGCCCGACCTGCGGCGTGCTCCCCTGTGTCACGGCGTGCGCACGCCACGCGGCGGTGGCCGCCGGACTGATGCCGATGCTGCCGTCATCATCTGGCCATGCGGTGGTCGGCGACGTCCCCCAGGCTTCCCAGGAGTGCAGCAACGGATGGCCGCTCGGCAACGTCGCCACGGCCCCCAGCTTGACCCGCGCTTGCCGTAACGGCACCAGCGCCGGGTGGCGCGGAAACGCCACGCCGCCCGGTAAGGATGCGGCCTCGTCGCAAAACCGCGGCAGGATCAGCTCCGCGCCGATCGGCGCGTCGTCCGGCACCGCATGCGCATAGGGGTCGGGCTGGCGCTGGAGGAACCGCGTTGCAGCCTGGACAGCGTCGGCAGCGCCGGGAAGAGAGTCGACACGCTGCAATGCCAGCAACGCCGCCCATGTCGGCGCATGACGGAACAGCGGGAAGTCCGCGCTTCCCCATCCGCCATCGGCCTGTTGCTGCGCGATGAGCCACGCGTATGCGTCCTGCCGACCGGTGACGTTGCCGTGGAACTGCAGAGCTCGCGCCGTGTCGTAGACGGATGGACCGACGCTGCCGCCATCGCGCATTTCGCTCAGCAGGTGGCGCAATTCGGAAAGGATCTGTTCAGCCAGCGCGTTCACGCGGGATGTTCCTTCTGCAGACGGTTGACGGGAACCAGGATCGGGCAGACGCCGCGCACGTCGCCGCAGGCCCGTCGCGGCCGTGCTGGGCAACCGCTGCGATCGGCGCCGCGGACTCGGATACAGTGCAGCATGCACCGCTGCCGCCGGCCGATCGCAGCGGCACAGGGGCGAGTCCATGCGGGCGAGCGCGCTCATGCGCATGGCGCGTGCTTGAACAGATACGCGTTGGCCCGCTGCAGGATCTGCGCCAACCGTTCCGCACGCGGCCCCAACGGGGCGACGGCCTCCCCGGCGTCGCGCAACAGATCCGTCACGAACTGCCGCGCTGCCTGCAGCCCCATGATCGACGCGCAGGTCGGCTTCCGCGCCGCCGCGTCCTTGCCGGGGGTCTTGCCCAGCGTCGCGGTATCCGCTGTCGCGTCGAGAATGTCGTCGATCACCTGCAACGCCAGGCCGAAACAGGCGCTGTAGCGATCGAGCGCACAGTACAGCGCAGCGTGCGCGGCATCCTCCGCGATGGCGCATAGCGCGCCCATGCGAACGGATGCGCGCACTAGCGCTCCGCACTTCATCCGGTGCATCACCAGGATCCTGTCCAGCTCAACGTGCTTTCCAACCAGCGACAGATCCATGGCCTGCCCGCCCGCGGCACCCTCGGCGGACACCGCCTGCGCCAGTTCGCGCACGAGCGCGATACGGTTGTCGCCCGGCGCATCCAGGCTCGCCAGGGTCAGGAAGGAGTGCGCCTGCAGCGCATCGCCGACCAGGATCGCGGTGGCTTCGCCGAACTTGACGTGCACGGTCGGAAGGCCGCGGCGAAGCACGTCGTCGTCCATCGCGGGCAGATCGTCGTGGACCAACGTACAGGCGTGCATCATCTCGATGGCGGCACCGACGTCATCGAGTATGTGCGCCGGCGTGTCGGCCAGTGCGCCGGCAGCCAAACAGAGCAAGGCGCGGGTGCGCTTGCCGCCATGCAAGGTGGCGTAGCGCATCGCCGCCATCAGCTCGGTCTCACCGTCGTCTTCGGCGCAGAGAAGACGCGCCAGCGCCTGTTCGACCCGCTTTGCGCCGTCCTGCATCCAGATCTCGGGCAGCAGCCTGCCGGATGCGCCGCGCGCCTGCGCGCCCAATCCGCCGTTCGCGGAAACGCCAGCTCGGTCTTCGTGTGGCGTGGAACCGGTTTGCATGTTGTTCATGTCCTTGTACCTGCCAGGAGACGGACACGGCGAGCGGCGAGTCGCCGCGGTGTTGCCGGCCTCGCACCGAGCGCGCGCGCCGAGTGCAGCAATGCCGCGCGTCGCCGGCGCCGCTGCCTCACCACACGGGGCATGCGATGCCAGCTCATGAGAATCCGATGCGGATAGCCATGGACGGATGTGCGGTCGGGTAATAGCGCCGGCCTTTTTCGACGCCGCTCAGCAACCGCGGCCGCACCCCGGCCTCGTGCATGGTCAGCGCCAGGGCGATACAGAACTGCACCAGTTCCAGCCATGCCAGGTGGTAGCCCATGCAGACGTGTGGGCCGGTACCGAACTGCAGCATGTCCACCGGCCGGATCGGCTCGGTGCGTTGCAGCCACCGCGCCAGCCGAAACTGATCAGGCGCCTCATGCAGCAGCGCCGAGGTCGAGAAATGCAGCAGCGGGATGCACAGATCGGTGCCCGCGGGAATGCGCAGTTCGCCGAGTCGCAATTCACGCAGTGCGCGACGCACTAGGAGCGGCGTCGCCGGATGCACGCGCAGCGTCTCGCGGAACAGCGCCTCGGCGACCGGACACTGCGCCAGGTCCGCCTGCCGGGTCGGCACCGCGCCTACGCGTTGCGCCTCCTCGACCAGGGCGTCCCACAGCCCAGGCTGCCGCGCTAGCTCGATCACCATCCAGGCCATCGTCGAGGCGGTGGTGTCGTGACCACCAAGCAGCAGCAAGCGGATATTGGCGACCAGGACGTCATCGGAAAGCGCATCGTCGCTGCGATCGAAGGCGCTCACCATGTCGTTGATCAACCCGGTGCGCGCGGCATGTTCGCGCGCGGCGCGGACGAACTCGCGCAACTGCGCATCGATCCAGTCGCGGGCGGCGCGGCCGCGCCGCAAGGGCAGTCCGGGCAGGTCGACTGGCGGCGCGACGATCAACTGCAGCAGTTGCCGGTACTTGCGATGCCATCCCGGCAGGTCCTGCGCGGGGATTCCCATGAGACTGAAGATGAGCTTGAGCATCAGATCGGCGGTTTCGCGCAGGATGGTGACGTCGCCCCGGTCGCGCCACTTCTGCACGCGCGCCCGGATGATGGGCGCGAACAGCTCGCCGATGCCGGCCTGGGTCAGCCCCTTGGGCAGAAGCGCCGCCTGGATCGCATCGCGCGCCTGCCGGTGCGCGATGCCATCCTGGGCAACCAACGTTCCGCCAAACAATTCGGGCGAGATGTCTTCGATCAGCGCCGAGGACACGTCCTTGTGCCGGAGCAGTGCGAGAGCATCCGGATCCAGACTGGTCATCAGGTGTCCGGCAGGGCCGAAATCTAGCCAGAAGTGGCTGCCCAGCGTCCGTTCCGCGCGCCGCAGCAGGCGCGGCAGGTCGCAGACGACGGCGGGAAGATGCCCGACCAAGGGAAAAGCGCCGGGCACGACCGGGATGTCGTGCCGCAGCCGATGCCGACGGTTCAGCGGGTTGAGCAGCATGTCCATCAGCAGCGCGGCGCCGCGTCCGCTTCGGCGGTCTCGCCGGCAGGCCGCGCGACGCGGCTGTTGCCACCGTCGGCGTATGTCGGCACATGCGCCAGCATGCCGCCGTCGATGCACACGACCTGGCCCGTGATGAACGCAGCATCGTCGGAGAGCAGGAACGCCACCAGCGCGGCCACGTCCTCGGGGCGGCCGACGCGCGGCAGGAGCTGGTGGCGGCGCAGATGCCGTTGCATGCACGCGTCCAGCTTGGCGAGGAGTCGCTCGGTCATGATGAGACCCGGCGCAACCGCATTGCAGCGGATCTGCGCATGACCGTACTGGGTGGCGAGCGAGGCCGACAGCATGTTCATCGCCGCCTTCGACGCGGCGTAGGATGTCAGCGCGGTGTCACCGCTGAGCCCCTGGCACGACGACATGTTGACGATCGCGCCACCGCCGCGGGCGATCATCCGTGGGATGGCCTGCCGGCAGCAGAGCAGCGTGCCACGCAGATTGGTCGCCATGGTCTGATCCCAGACCGCCAGGTCCAGCTCGAGGATCGCGCGGTCGCGCGCGGTCAGATGCATCGCGCTCGCGTTGTTCACCAGCAGGTCGACCCCACCGAAGTGCCGGTCCGCCGTCTCGAACAGCGCTGCCACCGCCTGCGCATCGGCGATGTCGATCGCCAGGGCGAGCGCGTGGCCCGCTTCGGTCGCGATCTGCGCGGTACAGGCGATAGCCGCCGAGCCATCAATGTCGGCCACCACCACTCTGCCGCCCTCGCGCGCGATGGCAAGGGTGCATGCCTTGCCGATGCCGGCGCCGGCGCCGGTCACCACGGCCACTTTGCCTTCAAACCGTCCCATCGTGTCATCCTAGATTGTGTTGGTCTTTCGCGGCATGCCGCTCGGCCTCCGCTGGAGAAGGCGCAGGGTCGGTGCTGGCGCGCTCGCCATCGCCAGCGTCGCTTTCGATGACCCGAATGGCGGCGACCGGGCACTGGCTGGCCGCGAGCCGCACGGCGGCGTGCAGCGCCTGCGGGACCGTCGCCACGCACACTTCGGCCACGCCGTCCGGTTCGCGCTGGCGAAAGGTGCCCGGCAGCGTCAGCACGCACTGCCCGCTGGTTCCGCACAGATCCTGGTCGACCATGACGCGCATCTCAGCTCCCCTGCGCATGCAGCCGCACCGGCAGCGCGCGGAACGTCCGAAGGAACGCCGAGGGCTCCCGGGTCGGCTGCTCCGCCAATGCCAGCGTGGGGAAGCGGGCCTGGATCCGCGGCAGGCTCTCGGCCAACTGCACCCGGGCCAGTTGCGCGCCGAGGCAGAAGTGAATGCCGTGGCCGAAGCTCAGCATGATCTTCCCGTCGGTCGACATGCCTGGACTGGTGCCGTAGAACCGCGCGGGATCGAAGCGATCGGGATCGGCGAAGGCGTCCGGGTCGCGATTGCCGGACGCGATCAGCACGCGCACGTCCGCGTTCTTCGGAATCACCACGCCGCCCAGTTCGATGTCGCGCTGGGCGATACGCGGAATGGAGCTGAACATCGCGGGCGCGTCGCAGCGCAGGACTTCTTCGACGAATGCCTTCACCCCCACGGCGTCTCCCTGCAGCCAGTGCCGCTGTTGGGGATATGCCAGCATCGCCAGGACCGCATGGTCGATGGTCGCAGCAGTGGTGGCGAAGCCGCCCAGCAGCATGCCCCACAACATGCTGATCAACTCGGCATCCGACAGCGTGTCGGCATCATCGTCATGTGCGCCGACCAGCATCGACACGATGTCGTGGCGGGGATCGGTGCGCTTGCGCTGTATGAGGCAGCCGAAGTAGGCCTTCACTCTGGCACTGGCCGCGTCCGCCGCGGCGAGCTGGGGATCGCTGGCGTGCGGGCTCAGGCCTTCCAGAATGGCGCCGATGCCGGCGGCGAGCCCAAACATGTCGTCCTGGGGCATGCCAAATAGTTCCGCGAAGACCAGCATGGGCAAGGTCAGGGCGAATTCCCGATGCAGGTCCACCGCCTCCCCGCGCTCCAGCGCGGGCGCCATGCCGTCCAGTCGCGCTGCGACGATGCGCGCGATGCTCGGCCGCAGGTTGTCGATCTGGTGCATGGTGAAATCGCGCGAGATCAGCCGGCGCAGACGCGTATGCGTCGGTGGGTCCTTCATCGCAAGCGTGGACGCCAGCAGATTGAGCGACAGGCTTCTCGCCGCACGCGGGAAATAGCGCGCCAGTTCGCCGGGCGCAGGTCCCCGAAAAGCATCGCCCGTGGCCTTGAGAGCCCAGTAGATGTCGGCGTGGCGGCTCAACAGAAAGAGGCCCGACGCCGCGCGGTGCACGGGATCGTGCTCGCGCAGCCACCGCATGAAGGGATACGGGTCGTGGATGCACGCTGGCGACGCCAGTTCGGCGAAAGCGTCTTGACATGCTGCCGGGGTTTCTTGCACGTCGATGGTTACCTGTTGGCTGGCTGATCTGACGGGCGCGCGCCAGGCGCGCCGGCAGTTGCGGAGAAGATCGCGATCCCCGGCGGCGTCCGCGCCTCACCAGAGCACCGGGAACTCCTCGAACCCACCAGTGATGATCTCCTTGCGCAACTTCAATTGTTCGGGCGACACGGCCAGGCGCAGCGCGGGAAAGCGCTGGAAGATCGAACCGAACACCACCTTGAGTTCCAGCCTGGCCAGCGCCGCGCCGATGCAGCAGTGCGGCCCGGAAGAGAACGCCAGGTGCGGCTCTCCGTCGCGTCCGATGTCGAAGATTTCCGGGTCGACGAAATGGCGCGTATCGAACGACGTCGCCGGCAGGCCGACCAGCACCTTGCTTTCCGGGGGAATATGAACGCCCGCGATGGTCACGTCGGTCCTCGGATAGCGCATGATGCCGTCCCAGCCCGCGCCCGGCGGGTACATACGCAGGATTTCCTCCACCGCCTTGTCCACCAGGGATGGATCGCCGACCAGGCGTTCGCGCTGTTGCGGATGGCGGAACATGGCCAGCAGGCTGAATTCGATCTGCGCGACGGTGCTCTCGTGGCCCGCCACCAGCATGCCCGCCGCCAGGCCGATCGCCTCTTCCTCGGTCGCCTTGCCCTGGTCAACCGCCGCGAGCAGATCCGTTAGCAGGTTATCGCCCGGATCCTGGCGCTTGTCCCGCATCTTGCCGCCAATGTAGGCGCGCAGTTCTTCCCAAGCCAGGCGCGACGCGCTGCGCGGGCCGCTTTCATGCTGGTGCGTCATCACCTCGTCGGACAGCCCGGCGAAAAAGGCGTGATCCTCGTAGAGCACGCCCATCAGCGCGCTGATGACCATGGCCGGAAGGGGAAATGAGAGGTGGCGCCGCAGGTCGGCGGGCTGGGGCTGGGCCGCCAACGTCTCGAACAACTGCGCGGCGATCGCCTCGACCTGTTGGGCGAGTAGCTTCATCCTGTGGTTGCTGAAGGCCGGAGCCACGATCGTGCGTAACCGGGCATGCTCGCCCCCCTCGTGCGAGACCAGCCAGCCCGGCGAACCGAGAATCACCGAATCCGGGGTGAATGCCGCCGGCGGCATTCCCGCGGGCCGGAACACCGCGTCAGACAGCACCGCCTTGGCCTCGTCGTAGCCTGTCACCCACCAGCCTTCGTGCCCGGACGGGAAGCGCACGCGGTGGATCGGACCGTTGGCGCGTAGCACCAACATCTCGGGCGAGGGCTCGATGTGATCGACGCGCCACATCGGCAGCGTCGGCAAGGGTTGTTCGGACATGGTGGCACTTCACTCTCTAAGCGATGGAAGGGCGGAAGGTGACCGGCGGGCGCTGCGGGCAGCGAATGACGTAAGACGGCATGTAGACGACGTCCTCCGCGGCGATGATCAGCGCTAGATCCTCCAGTCGCACGAACAGCGCGGGGAAGGCGCATCGCAATTGCAGGCGCGCGAGCGCAGCTGCCCAAGCAGAAATGCGGCCCTTGGCCAATCGACAGGGTGCGGGTTGTGCCGGGTGACATCGAACCTGTCGGCATCGCCATAGATCGACGACCGTAGGGATTGGTGAAGGAGGTTCGACCGTACCTTCCGCCAATATAGCCTCCGGACCAGTCCCACACCGCCGGTGGCAGTTTCACTCCTGGCTCAAGGTTCGCCGCTTTGGTTGCACCGCTCGCGACGGGAGCAATTGTTGCGGCTCCCAAAAGAAGCACTCTAGATCGCATCCAACGCTTGCCTGCATTTTCTCGGTCAACACCGAGCGCCAAGTCACTGCCACAGCAAACCGTCGGAGGGGACCAGACGCGAAAACCATCGCAGTGCGATTGGCGACGATACCGTGAACAGAGCAAATCGCGTGCCGAAGTGAATTCGCAGGCTCAGCAGACACTTCGTAGCGGCGCGTAGTGTCAGGTTTCTGGCATTGAGTCTTAATGTCGACAACCGGCCCAGCAAGTGCCCGACAAAGGCCTGCTCTCGTGCTTAGTGTACGGGGCAGCCCTTGCGCGATATTTCAAGCATGCGGATTGGCTGTAGCAGGTGTGGTTCGCCGGAAACCACTCCGATGTCGGCGGTAGCTATCGGGAAAGCGAAGCCCGCCTCTCCTCGCGGTAGCCGTTGCGCTGCGCCAGCCGCTCGGGATTCTTCTCGCCGTAGGCCGCTCCGGTCTGGCCTTCCACTTCCAGCTCCATCAGTCGCTGGGCGGCAAAGCCGATCATCTCGCCCCCAGCTGTTTCCGGGATGGCATTGATCTCCGCTTGCGCGAAGAGCGCCGCCGACGGCCGCCACGCAAGAGATGCTTCGCATCATTGAGACCATCGCGGCCGAGCATGATGTCGCGTTGTTCCGCCGTTTCGAAATCATGCGCTATTGGCATGTCAAACGTGGTATCCCGATCGACCAGATGATCAGTAATTTCAACGAAATTGGCTGCATCAGAATGATTGGAGCTACAACTGCATAGCTCAAGCCCTCTGTGATGGCTTGGCCGAAGCGGCGGTCCGCGGTCTATCTGCAGGCACTACACCCCTCCTATCCTCGGGACGCCCGACGTCGACAAGCTGATGAACCTTGGCACGGCTACAGCCAAAGCGAATTGACACAAATCCGCGCCATCGCGGAAGAGATCAAGCGCCGGACCGGTCGTATCGAAAGTCAGCGCGCCCTCGACACCGCCCCGGCCGTCCTATGATTAGGATAGCGCGAAGCGCTCGCCGGCCGTGATCAATCTGAGGCGCCACCGGCCGGGTCAGCTCTCAGATCGGTGCGAAGCCCTCGCTATGGCCATACTGCGCCAGCGGACATTGGCGGCCCTCGAAATAGGACGAGGTCACGTCATAAAGCACCAGCATGCCGTCCTTGAGATGCCGCTTGGCCAAGCCGTTCTCAATCCGGGCCTGGCGCGCAAGGAGCCAATCCAGCGCCTCATAGGCTTCGCGGTCCTTGACATGGCCAAGACCTAACACATCGCCCAGGCTCGTCGTCGCCGTCTCCTGATCCACCGCACGCACAAAGTCCAGCTTCGAGTGCGGCGTGATCAGCCGGTCGAGCGAATCTTGCGGATCATCCCCAAGACCGCCGCGACATGACCGCGCGGCAAAGACCGCTCGATTGATAGCTCCCTGGGCTCCCCACCCAGCAACGTCCCGCCTTTGAGCAGCGTCTTCAGCGCCTCGATCACCTCCCAAGGCAACTTGCTCAGATTAGCAAGCGTTCGCTTCTGCGGCCGCCCCCCGCTCGTCGCGATAGGGCTCCCGCAGCAAGACCGCGGGCGCAGAATCTCGGTTTGGCACGACGTCAAACGGGATGGCCCAATCGCGCCCAAACCCTTGGCGCGATTCGCTCTTCAAGTAACGGGAAATGAAAGCTTCAGTTTAACGCGCACCGGTTGCTTACCGCACGCCGAGAAACTTGTGCGTCTGAATGCTGACACGCCAGTCGCGCGCAGTCGCCTCCTGAATGCAAAGCTTCGTCGCCTTCCGGCTTTGGCTCAAGGGCTGCAGCCATATCATCGGCATGAACTCACGAGGGATGTTGAGGGTCAGGAGCTTCTCGATGTCGGCAGGCTTGCCCACGCAATGTTTGATCTCGTTGCCACGCCGCGGCGCTTCATCCAAAACAACGAGGCCGCCGGGCATGCCAACTTTCGGGCTGATGGTCACCCGCGTGCAGGGGTGCACCTGAATGGCATGGGTGCCCGATGTCTCCAACTGCACCGAGAAGCCAGACTTGATAAGTAAAGTCGTCGATGGCTGAAGGTCGTACCTGCGGGCTCGCCACCCGTGATCACGACATGCCGAGCCCTAAACCCCTGCACGGCGAGCAATATTTCCTCCGGCGACATCATAGCCCAGGTGTTGGCGTCCTCGACCTTGGCCGTGATCTCGGCTATCGACACTTGGCGTGCTGGATCTGCGATCCATGTGTGCTTGCTGTCGCACCAGGGGCAACCAACTGGGCAGGCCTGTAGCCGCAGGAACACGGACGGCGTGCCGCTCCTGCAGGCTTCGCCCTGGATACTTTCAAAGATCTCGTTGACCGGCAGCACGGCTCGTTCCCCGATAGATCGCGCTGTTCGCACCGTGCTCTTTGACTTCGACAGATGCAAGCCGGCAACGCGGAGCAAGTCGCTCTGTCAGCAGCCACTTGCTCGCGATGCCGTAGACGTGCTCGGCAAATTTTTCGCAGCCGACAGCAGGTAGCACAACGATATCCGCCACGCCGCGCCGCGCCGCTTCGTGGAACCATTCAAGCTCCGGATCGTCCGCAGCTACGACGGTCTTATGGTCAAACGTGTCTTCGAGGATCGCTTTCAGCTCTTTGAGGCCGCCAAAATCAACGACCCAATTCTTGTCGTCTAGGGTGTCGGCCTCGAACTCGAAGCGAAATGACAACGAGTAACCGTGCAGCAGACGACAGTGTGACAGCGCGCGCCACTGGCGAAATGTGGCGGATAGTCCGATTTCATGACCGTATGTCTTCGTCGATAGGTAGGTCACGGTTGATCCTTGATCAGTGCCATAAATTCGCTGCGCAATGTCCTGTCGTCGCGGAAAGCACCGCGCATGATGCTGGTTATCATGATAGTGTCAGTCTCGCGAACACCACGCCAGATCATGCATTGGTGTTGCGCCCTAACGATGACGGCCAATCCCTTCGGCAGGATACGGCGTTCCAGTTCGTCCGCCAGCATAACAGCGGCCTCCTCCTGGATGTGCGGGCGCGACGTGATCCAGTTGGCAAGCCGCACAAATTTGCTGATACCGATCACTTTTTCACCGGGCACCACGCCGACCCACATGCGGCCAGTCATGGGTACGAGGTGATGCGAGCACGTCGAGCGCACGGCAATGGGACCCAACGTGTAGAGTTCGTTCAGGCTCGGGAAGTCCGTGACCTTGGGCGCGGGCTCAAAGCGCCCGGCAAAAACCTCGCGCACGTACATCCTGGGAACGCGCTTCGCGGTCGCTTTGGTATTGTGGTCGCGGCTGGTGTCGATAACCAGGGCCTCAAGCACAGCCTGCACGTGCTGCTCGACCTCGGCTTGGATCACATCAATGTCACCTGGCAGCAGATATTCTGCGATATTGTCGTTTGCCGCAAACGACGCGCCGGCGTCGCGCAGGCGTTCACGGATTGCGTGCGTAGAGCTCATCAGAAATCCTGTGCCGGGAGCTTCGCCTTTAGTTTGCGTGAACGACATGATCTGCGGTCGTCGTGAAGAACGACGGAAGGACCTGCGATGGACAAAGCTTCAATTGGGGAGGTGCCTCACCGGGGCAGTGTTTGGTATCAATTTGCATACGATCGAGAACTTTCATCTCTCCTGCGTCGCTGACCGAGAGACTACTATTGCCGAAACGGTCCTTTAGCATCTCCCTGCAATCAGCATGCCGCAAAAGTATCTGTGCGAGACTTGCTTGAGGAAGAGAAAATCAATGCACTGTGCCGCGCCGGCCGATCATTTGCGCCTTCGCGTCGGGATGCAGACATACACGCCGACAAGCGGACACGATTGAAGCGCCAGCAAAAGCAGCCAAATCTTACCCGCCCCGAAGTCAGCAGACAGTTAATCGGCCCTGTGATTGGCGCGAAGAACCGATGAACGGGACATCCGAACGCATCAAGGTCGAAGATGTCGCCCAACTAACAGGCGAGAACAAGAGAACTATACAGGCAGCGGCAGCTCGAGGCGAAATTCCTGGCCCCGCAAAGCTATTCAAGGCTTGGACATTTGACGAGGTCAAATTGCTCACGTGAATCGCCACCAAGGAGCGCGAAGCGTTGACGCGGCTCGCGAAACTCATGGCAGCATGAAGCCGCGGCAAGCAACGCGCTCATGGCCTGACCAAGCCAAGCCACGTGGTCTCCCGGGTTCGGGCACCAGTGAAGCTAGATGCGAACGGGCAATGGCGAGGCTCCGCAGCCGAAGAGGATGTACCGACTAGCAGCGCCTGGACCTGGTCCGCGAGCCCAGCTTCCGCGAGGCGACAGGAAGAGATTGCAACACGCCAGCACCTTCTCTACCAAATCGAAGGTCGTGGCCGAACCGCTTCTTTGTTGACGCGGTACATACCGCCGAGGACGTCGGTGTCAAGGCGACCCGACCGGTAAGCCGAGTTCATCGTCGAAAATCCCAACACGATCGAGCAACTCTTGATCGGCGCGGCGTATTGCCTGACGGAAAAGCCCCGACGCGTGCTGCGAACCTGTGCGCGGGCCTTTTTTGTAGCAAGAGCGCGCCAAGCGAGGCGGTTCCGGTGCAAATCGACTTTGCCGCGGAGCTAAGGAGTGATTTTCCCGCGGAGCGTGCGGCAAAACGTGCTGTAATGGGGGTGATTTGCAGATTTCATTTGTTCGATCGGGCTTACTCGGCATTCTAATCTCGGCGAGCTCGCTTGCTGTGCTGGCGCACGGTCTATTCGGTGCCGGGGCCGTGGTGACCGGCTTGTTGCTGGCCTGTCCTGTGACGCCCCTGGCCGCGCTGGTTGAATGACGCGTTGTTGACTCGTTCAACCTGTGCGATGGGCTGTTTGTCGTCTTTGTGGTGACGGTTGGCGTGTCGCTTTCTACTAATGGCCATGGAAGCGACCTCAAGGAGCTGGCGCTTCTGGTGATCACGCTGGGCGGCTACCTGGCGGGGCGCCTTTGCGGCGAGCGCGAGATCCGGCGGGGACTGATGATTATCGGGTCCCGCGGTGATGGCGGCCGGCGCGCTGGCGACGTTGGTTGCCTTAGTCGAGCAATGGTTGGCGCCGGTGAAATGCGCGAATGGGGAGTTATCGTCTCGACCCGATCGCTCTAGACGACCGAGAGGATCCTGTCATTGGCTATCCGAATCCTAACCCAGCGGTCCTTCTGGCGGGGGATCCATGGCTACCATTCCAGAGAGCTGGTCTCCAAACATCGTGACTGGTAAAGGATTCAGCACCGAGGAAGGAGATGGCCGATATCTATAGACTGCGATCACAGAGCGATTGAGCTCGGCTCCCGAGAGTCAAAATGCGGTGGAGTGCATCACAAATGTCACGCTGACGCTCGTGGCGCAGAGTGATTCAATTCCGATGCGGAGCAGACAGGAAAGAAAGATGCCGGTCATATCCACACGCCGCGCTGAAGTCACAGATGCCGGAACCGTCGCCCGCTTCGTTTATGCTCTCCAAGTCGAGCTCTTGGGCCGGATGGCCCCGGGGATCGAAATCGTCACGCAAAGCGCGGCGACAGTTCTTGCGGATGTCAGCGTCGTCGCGGTGATCGCCTGCGGAGACAACGAGCCGGTTGGCGTCATGGTTCTAAACGAATGCACTGCGATCTACGCTGGCGGCAAGTTCGGAGAAATCTCGGAGCTCTATGTTCGCCCCGACATGAGATCGCAGGGCATTGCGCCTCATCTGATCGCGGTCGCTCTGTCCGAAGGACGCGCGCGAGGATGGAAGCGGCTGGAGGTCGGAGCACCGTGGCAGCCGAAATGGAAGCGCACCCTCGACTTCTATCTGCGCAACGGCTTCGAGGAAGTCGGCCCCCGGCTCTGCCGCATGATATGAGCGGGTGGGGTCAACTTAGAATAGTCGTCCTTGGATGACCAAGAAGCTGAGCAGATCAATCATCCAAACGACTCCCGCTCGGGAAGCGAATCGGCGCGCTAGCTTGGAACCCAATGTTCTTCGTTAGGGCCGTTTGATTGGCCGGAACGAGTAATTGTGTGCGTTCTGGACTTATGTTTTTTATTTTTGTAGTGGGCTAATGGCACTGCTGTATTTGCCCCTGAGAACGACGACACTGTCTTGGTGTGTTCCGTCGGGTGCCCTAACTAGCATTACAGTTACAATTTTTGCCTGAGATGGGCTTTGCGCGCCGTTGGCCTGATGAGCCCTGCGCCAGGACGACCATGCGAGAACGTAGGCGTGCGAGATGCGCCGTTGGGCAAGCTTCATGGCGATGCGGCGGATTTCCTGGATCGACAAGCGGATCAAGAACGATGCTTCGGTCGAGGCCGCGGTCGCGCTTTTTTGAGCGATGGTCCAGTGTTGGTTCGATGACGGATGACGGCCATCATGGCGAAGGCCAGCATGACGAGTGAGACATGGCGATGCCAGCCATGCCAGGAGCGGCTTTCGTTGTGGTCAAGCCCGAGCTCGTTCTTGGTGGTTTCGAAGCTGTCCTCGATAGCCCAGCAATGGCCTTCCCACCGACACCAGCTTCTGCACGGAGGTGCCCTTGGGGCACCATGTGGAGAAGAAGGCCAAACTGGCGTCAGTAACGTTGCGACGGATTCAGACGACCCCGCGTCCATTCTCCGGCAAGGTCGTCGTTGTATTCACCAGCGTCGAGATCGGCCAACTCAAGATAGGCCCAGTCGTGCCAGCGCGGACCTTTGGTCCCTTCGCCGGACGCCGAGCGGTGCAAGGCCTTCTTGGGAAGGCTCTGCGCGATCGCGGAGGCGGTGCCGGCGACAAGCTGCTGCTTGCCCCAGGAACGGAACACGTGATTGGAAGCACCCCCCAGAACATAGCCTTTTCCCGCCTTGCGCAGCAGGGTTTCGATCTCACCTGTGCCATACACGCTGTCCAGCGCCCCGAACGAGAACGGCACCTTTGCGGCGATCGCGCGAGGGACCATTCGACGCGCGATCTTGGGCTTCGTCGCGAAGCCCACATCGCTCCGGACATGCGCGGCTTTCAGGCGAGCGGGGTGGTCCGTCCATTCCTTTGGCAGATAGAGCGCCCGGACTCGTTGTTGCCGGTCGTCTTGAAGGTGCCGATGGTCGCCATGGTAGTTCTCCTTGATCTCTGTGTTCCGAGCCCGCACCTTGCGGCCTTGATGATGATCGACAGGCCGGAGGCGATCGACGGCGCACCCCGCAGGGGCTCAACAGCAAAGAAGGAACTTTCTTGTTTCGCAGGAATGACGGCGCAGCCGGCAGGGGATGAAAGTTGTGACGCCGCTGTTGCGCCATAGCCGATCGAGGCTTCTTAGCCGGCCTTCGGCCAGATCGATCCATCGAAGAGGCCGTTCGTGCGCTCGATCCGAAACAGAGCTGACATCAACGAGAACGTGGCGATCCTCGCGTCCCGCAAAGACCGGCGAGCGAATTCAACGGAAACCGGATCTCGGCTGCGTGGCTACGAGGGATCAAAACCTCCGCGACCGCACTCGAGCAATACGCCAGCCAAGTCGAGTCGGCCGTACTTGTGATCCGCCGCTATTCCGTCGGTCGCTCACGACATTCGCCACGTATCTACCTCACTGCGGTCGAGCCGCGGCGCTTGCACTGCCCTGAATGTCACCAAAAAAGGCGATGACGGCGTGCGCTCCGGCTGCGTGATCACGTCAACCTCACGCGACGTGATGTTATCAGCCCATCGGCCAAGCCTTGCCCGGCTTGTCCGGGCACGGTCTGTCGCCCGCCTTTGCATGGACAAACCCGTCCACAGCATGCCGTCTCAGATAATGTAGCCGCCTCGCGAGCGATCACCGTGCGAAGCAGGCAATTTCCTGTGGCCTGCGCCACGTACGCATCCTGTCAGAATACAAGCGCGCTTCATGTCTGAAACCCGCCTCCAATGGTCTTCGAAAGCCACATTGCGCCAAAGGACGCGAGCGTGCCCCTTCTACAGTGCTGGCCCAAATCCTGCACCGCCTCTCCGCATCAGGGCGGCGGCAGCAAGATGGGAGTCGTGTTTGGGCCTCGATCTGTCAATCGACAATGTGGTTGCCGCACCGGAGGTCGCCTGTCTGCACCCCGCTGGGGAACGGAAGACGCTCCTGCTTGCCACGGCCTCGCGCGGCTGACGGTTGCTTGCTCACCCTGAAGAGAGGCGTCAATACATGGTCGATGAATTGGATCTGCGAACCTTCACGCCACATCCGCAACGCGACGCCGTGCTCGGCGAAGTGCACGCACGCCCTTTCACGCGCCTTGTTTCGCCATTCAGCGTGATCCACTTGGCTTTTCTTGCGCAGGGTGAGGCGGCCACAAGCGATCGCTGCCGCTTTATCGATTTTTGCCTCGAGCGTAATGTTCCGCCACCTGAGCAATCGGCGAAACTTCATCAGATTGTCATCGGGCCCGCTACGCTACGCTGGGAGCAGCATTCGGAATTCGCAACATTCACCTGGATCTGGAGTAACACAAATGGTTCTGCCGCAGACCGATTTGACAAAGTTGATGGTACCGTCCGATCGCTGATCCGCGCGTTGCGTCAGACCGGACAGTTGCTGGTCGCGATCAGGCTAGAAGTGGAGCAGGACGCCTCGCCGACCGGGCGCGCCGAACAGGTTTTTGACAAGAACAGCCTGGCCATGGTTGCCACAAAGAGCGGCGCAGGCGTTGCCGCCTCAGACTTCCGCGTAGACGAAAAAGGCTTTACGAAAATCCTCGTCTGCGACCTCGGATTGAAGTCGCACGATCTCGGAGCGCTGGTGCAACGGCTCCTGGAGATCGAGACCTACCGTCCACTGGCGCTGCTTGGCCTGTCGGCGGCCCTTGAGCTTGCACCTTCCGTTGATCGCATCGACCGCCGTCTTGTTGAGGCGCTCGAAAAAATGCAAAGGGGTGAGGGGCTGCAGTTCAACAACCATCTGCTTGCCGAGCTGACGGCGCTGGCCGCCTCCTTCGAAAAAGGCGCGACCGGCAGCCTGTTTCGCTTCGGCGCCAGCAGGGCCTACAACGAGCTGGTCCAATCGCGACTGTCCATCATTGAAGGCAACGATGTCTCGGGTTATCCAACCTGGTCGTCGTTTCTGGCGCGCCGCATGGCGCCCGCAATGCGCACCTGCGCGACCGTAGAGGATCGTCAGGCGGCACTGTCGGTCAAGCTCGCGCGTGCCGCCGATCTGTTGCGAACCCGTGTCGACGTGGAAATCGAACGACAACATCGTGACCTGTTGCAGGCTATCAACGAGCGCGCCAGACAGCAACTTCGGCTGCAGTGCACGGTCGAAGGATTGTCGGTCGGGGCGATAGGATATTATGTGGTCAGCTTGTTTAGCTATCTTGCCAAGGGCGCGCATGACGTCGGACTGCGAGTAGAGCCCTCGTTCCTGACCGCAGCCTTCGTGCCGATCGCAGTCGGCGTGATCTGGCTGGTGAGTTACAATGTCCGAAAGAGACACCTCAAGCACGACAACGCGCCCTCGGTTGCTTGCGACTGAAGCTCCTTAAGGGAATCAGTGCCCATCCTGCGAAGCTCGCATGGTCGTGGTGCGACGCTGCCGCAAGATCGGGGCCGGCTCCTGCGCAAGGTAATGCCCCGCCCGGTCAAGCCGGGCGAGGCATTTTTGGATCGGGTCAGTCGCCGTTACGACGGCTGGGGCGGGACCATCCGGCAGGTATTCGAAGCGCTCGCCGCTCGTTGGTGCCGATCTCGACCGGACGCGCTCCCGTGAAGAAGGGCGTAAGGCCGATCTGTGACGCGCTATCTTCTCGACAAAACATCATCAGCAACATCGTCAAGCCGAAGCCGTCTGAGTCACTATTGGCCTGGATGGGGGAGCAGCGCGATGAAGATTTGTTCATTGCCTCACTGACAGTGGCCGAAATCCGGCGCGGCATTCTTCATTCGCACCGTTGTGACGGACAACGAAAAAGACTTTGCCGGGCTTCAGATCATCAATCCATTGCGCGGCGGCTTGTGGGGGGAAATGCATGACGGGAGGGGCGCCTGAACCCATCGAGTATCAGCTCATCGGTCTAACTCAGGACGGCAATGCTGGCGACCTCCTGCTTGGGCTTGATCAGAAGCAGGGGCGCATTCGCCTCCAGGCGCTGATCTCCGAATGGCTCCGCATGGAGAACCTCGTCGTCGACGGGTCAGGCACGTCGGTTTCCACCGGCGGTAAAACCATGGCGAACCTTGAAGCCGCCGTCTTCGAAACGATTGAGGTTCTCTCCGACGCGCCCGCCTCAGTTGGCCTATCATCAAGGCGCGTCGGGATGCCGTCTCATTGGCCGACTTGCTCGACGAGCCCACCTTGGGGTTTGAGCAATGGCTATCATTGCCAATTCCCTCGTCGTTGGTAACTCAAAGGACGTACCATTTTCTGGCGTCACTTGGCCGGGCACGCCAGCTCCAAGCCTTGATGACCTCCAATGGTTTGTTGATCGCCTGCGCATGTCGATCTTCTCGGAGTGCGCCCTTGTCTTTGCCTGACTCCGCCAAATCGAAGTCTGCAAGCGAGATCGCGCCGCAGCTTGCATTTTTGTCCAAGCTCGTCGCGCGTGACAGCAATCTTGGCCGAACCCATCTCTTCACGCTGAATTACGACACGCTATTCGAGCAGGTACTGGAGTTGCTAGGCATCCAATATTTCGACGGCTTCACTCGCCGCGCAGCCGCTTGCTTCGATCCATCGGTTTAGATCCGGGTGAGGTCGCCGAAGGCCGGGTGCGGCGCTTCGACAAGTTCCTGCACTTCTACAAACTGCATGGGTCCATTCATTGGTTCGAGCAGGACGGTGAGATGCGCGCGCGGCATCCTGACCTCGTCCCCTTCCGAACCATGGAGATTTGAATCCGGATGAGAAGGCGGCCGTGCTCGTCAAATTGGCCAGCGGAACGTCATCGGTTGGTACCCTGCCGACTGCCAACAAGTTCGCGCAGACCCTGACGATGCCCTATGCGCATCTCTTCCGGTCCTTTCAGGTACGCCTCGGTGTCCCCCAGACCTTCCTGCTCGTTCTCGGTTACAGCTTTGGCGATGATCACGTTAGTCGCATCATTGAGAATGCGCTCATGAATTCGTCGTTGGTGATGCTCGTGGTCGAACCTAACCCAGCCAGCCCGGTCATCGAGCGGGTGCGCCACTATAAGGATCTCGGCAAGCGCGCCTTCGTTTTTGTGCCCGACGGATGGCGCCTTTGTTGCTGCCAAGTTCAAACACGCGACGTTTGATGATTTCGCCCGCTCGGTGATGCCCGACGTGCAATGGCTGGACGACTTCCTGCGCCTGCGGCGATTCGAAAAGCAAATAGCTTCGTCCGCGACGCCCGCTGAACCCGCTCCGGGGCCCTAAGATCGATAATCCACGTCTCGTCGGCCATATTGTCTCGGTTCAAGGCTTCCGGGTGAAGGTGGAATTGCTGCCAAATTGTAGGGGGCTCCTTGCGCCTTGTCGTATTCACGACATGGCGACAGCGGACCTTTGGACAGGATAAGCGTTGGTTCGGCTTTATATCCAGGTGGCGCGCACCCTGGCGCAGGCCATGGCGAATGGCCCAGCCTTTGCTTCATTGCATTTCGGACGGTGTCGGTTGCCAATCTTGGTCTGCCGCCACAGTCGGTGCATATGTACGGAACGAAAGGCGTTACCATGAGCGATCGGAGTTCGGTCACCGCCAACACAAAGGAGACCGCCGCCGGTGCCTTCCCGACGACACGGACTACGCTGGTCGAAGATAGAATGAGGGATAGCACTACTACTCCTAACCAATACGGTTCTCACGAGGGCGGCGTTCTTGCTCAGGCAAGGTGGGATCGACCAGCCAGCTTTGCGCTTCAGAATGGGCTCGAGGTTGTGGTGATACCGGATCATCGGACGCCCGTCGTAACTCAGATGATCTGGTATAAGGTCGGCTCGGCGGACGAGCCACCCGGAAAATCGGGGCTGGCGCATTTCCTTGAACATCTGATGTTCAAGGGCACATCGAAACATCCGCCGGGTGAATTTTCCCAGGCCGTGCTCCGCGTCGGCGGCTACCGAAATGCTTTCACCGGCACCGACTATACAGGCTATTTCCAGCATGTTCCGCGCGAGCATCTCGGCCAGATGCTGGAATTTGAGGCCGACCGCATGACCAATCTCATTCTTAAAGATGAGGACGTGCTATCCGAGCGCGACGTCGTGCTCGAGGAATTAAATATGTCCGTCGCCAACGAGCCAAGTGCGCGGCTCGAGGAGCAGATGATGGCGGCGCTTTACCTCAACCACCCCTACGGCCGCCTCATTATCGGCTGGCGGCAGGAGATCGAAAAGCTTGGCCGCGAAGACGCGCTCGGCTTCTACAAGCGGTTCTATGCACCAAACAACGCTATCCTAATCATCGCCGGTGACGTAGATGCGGGCGCGATCCGCCCGTTGGTGGAGACGAGTTTTGGCGGCATCCCCCCTCAACCACGGATCCCGGCGGAACGCTTGCGACCTCAGGAGCCGCCTCCGGCCGCGCCGCGCACCGTGACGCTGGCCGATCCCCGCGTTGAGCAGCCAGTCCTGCACCGCTACTATCTGGTGCCGTCGGCGCGCACTGCGGTCGCGGGCGAGAGTCCGGTGCTTGACGTGCTCGCGCAATTGATGGGTGATGGCATCAACTCATATCTCTATCGCGCGCTGGTGATCGACAAGAAGCTCGCGAGTAGTGCCTCGGCGAGCTACGAGCCCGCCGCGCTTGATTCGTCGCTACTCACAATTTCTGTTACACCAGAACCCGGCATCGAGTTCGGGCAGATTGAATACGCCATCGACGGCGTGATTGGCGGTATTGCGCAGCATCCTGCGCGCACAGCAGATATCGAGCTGGTCAAGACGCGGCTGCTCGCTCGAGCAATCTATGCCCAGGACGACCAAGCAAAGCTTGCGGCCTGGTACGGCAGCCGGCTCACGACAGGACTGACCATCGACGAGATCCGAGGCTGGCCGGACAGCATCCGCGAAGTCAGTGCCGCGCAGGTGCTCGCGGCCGCGCGCAAATGGCTCGACAAAAAGCGCTCGGTGACAGGCTATCTCGTCAAGGAACCCACCCAAAGACACGCGGAGAGGCGATAATGGCCCAGTCTTGCACACGACGTGACGTCCTCCTCGCCGGGGCGTCGGCTTCAATCGCAATGCTCGCATCACCAAGTTCGCTTGCTGCCACCAGCACGCTTGCCGCGGCCAAGATCAAACGCCTGGTATCGCCTTGCGGTATAAAGGCAACGTTGGTGCAGGATGCGACTGTCCCGCTGATCGCCGTGGAATATGCCTTCGGCGGCGGCGCGACGCAGGATCCCGCCGAGAAACCCGGTGTTGGGCACATGGTGGCTAGCCTGCTCGACCAAGGCTCCGGCGATCTTGACTCCAAGACGTTTCATGAGCGGCTCGATGGCAGCGCCATTGAGTTGAGCTTTGCATCGCATCGCGACTACTTCCGCGGTAGCTTGCGCACGCTTAAGGACTGCAAGGAGGAAGCCTTTGACCTCTTACGGATGGCGCTAACCTCACCACGTTTCGACCCGGCCGATGTCGAACGAATTCGCGCCGGCGTGCTTGCGAACCTTCGACATGACTCGACCAATCCGGCGTCGCTCGCAAATCGCAAATTCTTCGAGGTGGCCTTCAAGGATCATCCTTATGCTCGGCAGGCCGAGGGCACCCTCGAGAGCGTGCCGAAGATCGACGTAGCAGATCTCAAGGGCTATCTCCGAAGCGTAATCGCAAAAGACACACTCAAGATCGCGGTGGTCGGCGACATCGATCCAGAGGTCCTCTGCAAATTGCTCGATATGACTTTCGGGGGCCTGCCGGCCAGCTCGAATTCGACGCCGGTTGCGGACGTGGTCGCAGCAAAGCCACCGCAGCGCATCTTCATTCCGCTCGATGTACCTCAGACGTTTGTGACATTCGGCGGTCCTGGCGTCCGGCGCACCGAACCGGATTTCATGGCAGCCTGTGTCGTCAACCACATTCTTGGCGGCGGCGGTTTGACCTCGCGGCTCTTCCGCGATGTCCGCGAGAAGCGCGGGTTGGCCTATTTCGTCAGCGAGCATCTGGTCTGGATGGATCATTCAGCCGTGTTCGTCGGTTATAGCGGCACGCGGGCTGACCGCGCCGGCGGGACAGTCGAAGAGATCGAGAGGCAGGTCCGTCACATTGCCGAGGGAGGACCGACCCAGCAGGAACTCGATGATGCAAAGTCTTACCTGAAGGGCTCGCAGATACTAGCTCTCAACACAACATCGAAGCTTGCGCGAACGCTGTTGCAGCATCAGCTTGATAAGCTGCCGATCGACTATCTCGAAAAACACGACGCCGTCGTCGATGCGGTAACGTTGGAGGATGCCAAGAGAGCAGCGGCGCGCCTGTGGGGCGGTGGTTTGCTCACCGTTCTCGTCGGTCGTTCCCCAGTGCCATGACTACATCCCGGTCAGGGGACCGATTTGGACGTCAGACCACAATACACAGGAAACCCAATTATCTTGTAGATAGTGGACCTCCACGACCAAAGCGAGGACCGGCAGGGTGTCCTAGGGCAAAGTGCTTCTCACATCGATAGAATGCGCGGCTGTGCAGTGCGTGAGGGTGAGCCGACTAAGGAAACGGGCAGGATGTTAAGACGACAAGTCACGCCACTAAGGGCTCATCCCCTAGCGCACCTGCGAGTGGCGAAACGGAAACCGACAGCGCAGCAAGTCGCCGAAGCGTTTTGTTTTGCGATGCGTGTGTTTGATTACACAACCCGACGACGCGCGAATGGCTCGAAAACGGGATCGTATGGTCAGAACAGACGATGGTGCTTTTATCTTGTCGAAGGAGCAGGCACTAGCCCTAGTGACAGGGAAGCCGTAACGCTTTACAGTCTAGGCGCCGCTGCGACGGCACACCTGTTCAGAAAGTTCGCTTTCGACGTGACGCTCTTCTTCAGTTCTTTGCTCGCGCACAAGCAAGCATCGTTGGCATGGAATTCTGCGCCGGTTCACAGTGGCTCGCCCGGAAGATACAGCCACTTGGTCACAAGGTACGCTTGATCCCCGCGCAATTCGTGAAGCCCTACGTGAAGTCAAACAAGAACGACATCATCGACGCCGAGGCGATCGCTGAGGCCGCAACGCGACCGACGATGCGCTTCGTCGCCGTGAAGGAGGAGGACCAGGTCGATCTTCAAGCCCTGCATCGAATCCGTGACCAGATGGTTGGCTCGAGGACACCCTGATCAATCAGATGCCGGCTTTCTGCCTCGAGTACGGTGTACTTTGCGTCAGGGTGCCGGAATATTCAAATTCGAGTTGCCGCGCGCATTGAATGACGAAGGAAACGATTTGTCACCAGTGATGCATCGCCTGGTCGGCGATCTCTTCGCCGATCTCCGCCGCCTCGAAGAACGGATCCGCGAAGTGACAGAGGAGATCGAAGCGGTCGCCGATCGAGAGGACGTCACACGCCGGCTGATGTCAATCCCCGGCATCGGCGCATTGGGTGCGACCGCTCTACTTGCCGCGATCGGTGATAGGCTGCAGTTTCGCAAGGCCCGCGACCCTGCTGCCCTGGCTGGGGTTAGTGCCCAGGCAATACTCGACCGGCGGAAAACAGACGTTGCTTGGCGTCAGCAAACCCGGCAACCGTTATGTGAGAAAGCTTCTAGTGCATGGCGCGATCCTGCTTCCGGCATTTGGATCGGACGCGTGATCGCCTAGGAAGCTGGCTTGACGCGCTCCAGCTCGGATGAATCCGAAGGCCGTTGTCGTTCTAGCCGCTAAGATGGCCCGCATTGTCTGGGTGGTCTTGAACAAGCCTGGAGCTCTCTACGAACGCAGAGATCCTGCTTTCACCTGACGCTCCTGGCTTCGATTGCAAGGCTCGGGAACAGTGATGACGAAACAGTGGATCAACATGCCGTAAGCCCAGTGCAAAAAGGCGGGCTTCGCGTCCCAACCATTTATTGGGAACGGCGTGCGCGGATCTCATCATGGCCTTAGCTGCAACAGCAGTCCACTCGCGAGAGGCCGGATACATTTATGCAACTGGAAGCGTCTTTTTGCTGTTACGAACCCTTGCACGGACGGGGCGGACCATACATTTTTTGAAAGCAGCTCGCGAAGGGCGCCCGCGTCGAACATCTGCTCCGCCAGAAGCTTCTTCAGCTTCGCGTTCTTCTCTTCCAGCGCCTTTAACCACTTGGCCTCAGAGACATCCAAGCCGCCGAATTTGGCCTTCCAATTATAGATCGTCGTCTGGAAGATCCCATGCTTGCCAGCAAGGTCAGCCGTCTTGGCCCCAATCTCATGCTCCTTCAATACCGCAATAATCTGCTCTTCTGTGAACCTTGCTCGCTTCATCTGTCCGTCCTTCTTCGGGCCGGACTCTAACTCCTTCTGGAGGAAATACTCAGTGGCAGGTCACACCTATTTCACGACGGTGGTGCGGACCCAACAACCGCCATGCGCGCTCGTATGCCCAACTAGATCTTCGTGAGAGAAGATCTTGATGGCGGCCGACCTTCCATCATACATCTCAGAGCGTAATATGGGAGGAGGTGCATTGCCATATGCAAGTCGCACAAGATGAACGTCATCAAGAGTCCCGACGATCAAGCGTTCCGCCAAGTATGCGACGCAAATCCCAGAATAGTTGATAGCGTAATGCTGCCCACATTAGGTCGTCGTCGTTGGTGCGCTAAAGCAATAAATTCCAATTTTTGGATTGCTGCGGAGAACACCCTTAGTCCACCCTGGTGTCGATAAACTTCGGAACATCTGGTTGGAAGAATCCTTCCATCGGATCGTCAAACGCTGAAATTCGGAAACCATAGATACTGCTCCATAATAGCAGAGATTTCGCGTTTTATGGTCTCGTCTGTTATCGAATGGTACCGAAATAACACCCGCGGCAATACCGCGAGATCAAGTTGAGCCATTGGAGAAATTCCGCCGATCCAAGTTCATGTTTAATTCCTCGCGCATTGGAAGTGAATCAATTTGTCACGGTTCGATTCAGCCCCCCAATTCAGGTAGTTTGATGCGGCACGAGGCGGCATTCTAAATCTCTCCATCGGAAATGGGGAGTCCTGCAATGACCGGCGGAAACATCGGCTCGCGCACCGCGCCGGCGAGCGTCGCGCCTCCAAAGCCTATGAGCCCGTCGGAGCGGCTCGACGCGATTGACGTGCTGCGGGGCCTGGCCCTGTTCGGCGTGCTCGCCATGAACATCGTGATCGCATTTCGGGTCTCCATCTTCGCGCCGTCCTTGCTGAACGCGGAGCCGGCGGGGTCGCTCGACCGAGCGGCCGCGGCTGTGCTGACGGTCGCCGTCGGCTCCAAGGCGGTTGCGCTGTTCTCGCTGCTGTTCGGCGTCGGCCTCGCCATCCAATTCGAGCGGCTTGCCGGCAATGCACAGCGCATGATCTTGCTCGTGCGCAGGCTGGTGGTGTTGCTGGCGATTGGCCTAGTGCATCTCTATTTGATCTGGGACGGCGACATTCTCGTCGAATATGCGCTGGCGGGCTTCGTGGTGCTGCCCTTCCTCGGCGGCGCGCGGTGGCTCATGGCGGGTGCAGCCCTGCTGCTCCTGGGGCTCTACGTGACCATGCTGCTGTTACCGCCGATCGTGCCGCTGCCGGGTGCAGCCGGCGCTCTTGCCGCGGACGCGACGCGTGCCTACGGCACGGGTGGATTTTTCGATGTGCTCGCGTTCCGGATCCGCGAGGTGCCGGCGATTTTTCCGCTGCACGTCATGGCCTTTCCGTGCACTGTCGCGCTGTTCCTGATCGGCGCCTTCGTGTGGCGCAGCGGGGTTTTGCGTCGGGCTTCGGCGAACCGGCGCCTGCTGTTCGTCGTCGCAACCGTTGGCATTCTTCTCGGCGGCGGATTGAGTCTCGCGGCAGCAGGACAAGAGCTCTTCGATTGGCCGTCGCTCGGGCGCGCGCATTTTCCGGTGGAACAGCTGGGGGCGGTCGTGTTGGCCCTGGGTTATGCGGCCGCAGTCATCGCGGCTGTGAACCTCTCGGGCTGGCGGAGGATGCTGGGCTGGGCCGCGCCGCTTGGCCGCATGGCGCTCACCAACTATCTGGCGCAATCGGTGATCTGCGGCTGGATCTTCTACGGTTATGGTCTAGGCCAATTTGGCCGCCTCGGCGTGGCCGCGACACTGGCGATCGGCATTTTCGTGTATCTCGCGCAGGTGGTGTTCAGCGCGTGGTGGCTGCGCCGCTATCGGTTCGGTCCTGTCGAGTGGCTCTGGCGCTCGTGCATGTATGGGGTACCGCAGCCGATGCGGGCAACGGTCAATTTAGCCATCATGCGCGCGCGACGATAGCAGATTGATGCGGGCCCAAGATACCCAAGCTGTGTTCTGCTTCGAGCGGAAGCCGCCCAAGCGGGTACGGCTGGCTTTGGTCCGTGGCTGAACTTAGCTTATGTCGCCCCGTGTCTGCTTTGTTCGGGTCAGTCACCTCCGGAAAAGCGGGCTTTGACCACTCTAAAGCCGTCCTGCCAAAGTGAACCGCGTCCTTTCGCTGACCGCCGCGGGCTCCCACCTCTTCGTTTTGATGAAGGCGAGAGCAGCGCGCTGAACGAGGTCGTGCAAGTCCGCCGTGGGTGAATCTCGTCGGTAAGATCAATCGTCGGCTCGCACATGGCGATCAGCGGCGCCCTCGATCGGCTCACCCGGCAATCGCGACAGATAATTATATTCGACCTGGTTCGTCTGCGCGTTAAACAGATTAGATCGAGCCGCAGGCGCCGGCGGCCGGAGGCGGCGGTCAGAGCGATTCGCCAGCTGCCACCAGTGGTCAGGGTGCGGGTTCGTCAAGGACGCCCAATTCGGCAAATCCCGGTGCGACCATGAACGAGCCAAAATCGAGGACTGGTCGTTAGTAGACGCCAAGACCAAAATGCGATTTGGGCGGCTAATGCCGTCTCGGCTCCGCAAGGCAGCGGACACGGTCACGTGACGATGGGCGGCCTAGCTAGCAGCGGGATTAGCTTTGCTGAGCTTGCGGAGATTTTGCGCCGTTGCGGCGACGAGCAACCCGTACGAGCAATGAAGGGGTCTTGTGGCGGATGAAGTCGCCTGAAAAGAAGCGAGGGCCTGAGGCCCTCGCAGTGAGGGAGGAAACGAGATACAGACGACTCGATGGACTGCTATGACATTGTCGGCATGACGAACTCGGCACCGGCTCGTATTCCGGTTGGCCAGCGGCTGGTGACCGTCTTCATTCGGGTGTTGAAGCGAACGCCTTCCGGGCCGTGCATGTGGTGGTCGCCGAAAATCGACGCCTTCCATCCACCGAAAGAGTGGAAGGCCATCGGCACCGGGATTGGAACGTTGATGCCGACCATTCCGACTTTGATCTGATGGGCGAATTCACGCGCGGCATCGCCATCCCGTGTGAAGATGGAAGTGCCATTGCCGAATTCGTGTTCATTGACCAGGCGCGCGGCTGTCGCGTAATCCGGCGCCCGAACGACCGACAACACAGGTCCGAAGATCTCTTCCTTGTAGATCTTCATGTCCGGCTTGACATGATCGAAAAGGGTTCCGCCCACGAAGAAACCATTCTCATAACCCTGCATCCTGAACTTACGTCCGTCGACCAGCAACTTTGCGCCCTCGGCGATGCCGAAATCGATGTAGCTCCGGACCTTCTCCAGGTGCTGCTTCGTGACGAGAGGCCCCATCTCCGCTTCGCGGTCGGTACCCGGCCCGACCTTCAGGCCTCGGACCTTGGGTTCGAGCGCCGAGATCAGCTTGTCTGCCGTCCCCTCGCCGACCGGCACGGCAACCGAGATCGCCATGCAGCGTTCTCCGGCGGAGCCGTAGGCTGCCCCCATCAGCGCATCGACCGCCTGTTCCATGTCGGCATCGGGCATCACGATCATGTGGTTCTTGGCGCCACCGAGCGCCTGGCAGCGCTTTCCGGCGTTCGCGGCCGTCGAATAAATGTACTGCGCGATCGGTGTGGAGCCTACGAAGCTGATCGCCGAAATATCCGGGTGATGCAACAGCGCATCGACAGCTTCCTTGTCGCCTTGCACTACGTTGAACACACCGTCCGGCAGACCGGCTTCCTTTAGCCACTCCGCCATGATGAGCGACGCCGACGGGTCGCGCTCAGATGGCTTCAGAATGAACGCATTTCCGCAGGCGAGGGCGACCGGAAACATCCACATCGGAACCATGACCGGGAAATTGAAGGGCGTGATTCCGGCGACCACGCCGAGCGGCTGGCGCGTAGAATAGCTGTCGACGCGGGTACCGACATTCTCGGTGAGTTCGCCCTTGAGGAGCTGCGGAGCGGCCGTGGCAAACTCGACTACCTCCATTCCGCGCTGAACTTCCCCGAGAGCGTCGGAGTGAACCTTGCCATGCTCGGAGACGATCACGTCAGCAAGCTGACTTGCACGATCCTCGAGGATCCGTAGAAAGCGATTGAGGATGCGCGCGCGCCGCAGAGGCGTCATGTCGGCCCACCCCTGCGCTGCCCTGCTGGCGGCGGATACCGCGTCCGCCACCACCGCCCCGTTGGCGGCCACAACACGGCCCGTCTGCTCGCCCGTTGCGGGGTTGAAGACCGGCAAGCTGCGTTCGGTGCCACCGGGGACCTGCTTGCCATTGATGAAATGATTGATCTGCGTGACCACGAACGTCTCCTTCTCGATTGCTGATCAGACCCGCGCCTTCAAGTCAGGCCGCTTTCATTCCCGCCATGTATTTTCCGATCACGCGCTTGTCGGCGCCCTCGGCCGACACTTCATGGACGATGCGACCCGCGCTCATGACGAGGACCCTGTCGACCAAGCCAAGCAACTCGTCGAGATCCTCCGAGATGAGCAGCACTGCGGCTCCGCCGTTCCGGGCCTCGAGGATCCGACGGTACGTTTCTTCGCACGCAACGAAATCAAGACCGAACGTCGGATTCGACGCGACCAGCAATCGAACGTCTTGCGCGAGCTCTCGCGCCAGCACAGCGCGTTGAACATTGCCACCAGATAGCGCGCTCATGCTTGCGTTCAGGCCAGGGGCCTTGACACGAAATTGTGCGACCAGCCTCTCGGCCTGCTGGGCGAGCGCGCCGTAGTTCATTGCGATACCACGGCAGAGCGGCACCCGATCGAAATTACGCAGGGCAAGGTTCTCGGCCAGCGACATGCGATCGATGCAGGCGTTCTTCAGGGGCTCTTGCGGCAGTCCATAGACGCCGAGGCGAGCGATTTCCTGTCGCGTACCGTTGAACGGCGAGCCGGACACGGTCATCGTACCGCTGCGATCCCGCTGCCCCATCAGGGCCTCGACCAACTCCAACTGTCCATTTCCGGATACCCCGGCAATCCCGACAATCTCGCCTGCCCGCACCTCGAGCGAGAGATCTTGCACGGCGGGAAGACCATTGTCGCCGTTCACGCAGAGGTCGCTGATGGAGAGGATAATATCGGACGTCGGCGGTGATTTCGGCGCGTGCTGCACTATTTTGCTGACGGGCTCTCCGATCATAGCTTCTGCCAGAGCGTCATCAGTCAATTCGGCGACGGCGCCCGTTCTCACCGACGCGCCTCGACGCAATACCGTCACGTCGTCGGCGAATCGGCGGACTTCGTGAAACTTGTGGCTGATCAAGATCGCGCTGAGTTCGCCCGTCCGTGTCAGGCTGCGAACATGGCCAAGCACCTCATCGGCCTCGGCAGGCGTCAGCACCGACGTGGGTTCGTCCAGGATGAGTAGCTTGCGCCCGAGATAGAGCTGCTTGACGATCTCGGCCTTCTGCTTCTCGCCCGCAGAGAGCTGCGAGACGCGCACGTCGAGTGGCACTTGAAACGGAAGCTTCTTGGTGACTTCGCCCAGCCGCTTCAGCTCGCTTTGCCAGTTGATATAGGCCGGCAATCTCGCGCCGCTGACGACCAGATTCTGCGCCACCGTCATCGACGGCACGAGAGTGAAATGCTGATACACCATGCCGATGCCGAGCGCATCGGCATCCTTCGGCGAGTTTAGCCGGTGCTCGCGCCCATCCACCTGGATGTGACCCTCGTCCGGAGGGTAAAAGCCCACCAGGCATTTGACCAACGTGCTCTTGCCGGCGCCGTTCTCCCCGAGCAGCGCATGGACCGTGCCCGAGCGGATCAGCAGCGATACGTTGTTCAGGGCGAGGTTCGCCCCGAAACGCTTCGTCATGTTCCTGAGCTCGACTTGCGGAGCGGTCATCGGACTATCCTCCGAGGATGAATTCTCGTCACGGCGCTTCTCACCGGTGGAGCTTGAGCTCGCCCGGCGCATCGGCGAACGGAGCAGCCCGCGACGTCGACGCAACCATGATTGCAAGGGTCAGAATGTAGGGAGCCGCATTGAACAGGTAGTAGTAGCCGGTCACCCCAATGCCCTGGAGCGCAGGACCGAGAGCGCCCGCCCCGCCGAACAGCAGCGATGCGCCGAGGGCATTGATCGAACGCCAGCGGGCAAAGATGACGAGCGCGACCGCCATGATGCCTTGGCCACTCGACAGGCCTTCGCTCCAGCTCCCCGGATACGAAAGCGACAGGAAGCTGCCGCCGATGCCCGCGAGAATGCCGCCCGCCATGGTCGCAACGATGCGCACCCGCAATACAGGGAACCCAAGCGCGCGTGCCGCATCCTCGCTGTCTCCCACCGTGCGCAGCATCAGCCCCCAGCCGGTCCTGTTCAGGAAGACGTAGACCACGAAAGCCAATGCAATTCCGACGAAGAACAGCGCGTTGACGTCCAGCGCAGCTCGCATCCGCGGTACGCTCGACCAGAATCCGAGTGCGATCGAGGGAAGCGGCGGCGCCTTGGGCTCGATCAGGGGTTTGCCCAGGAAGAACGCGAGGCCCGTACCCAGCACGATCAGGCTGATGCCGATCGCGGTGTCGTTGACGCGCTTCACACTGCACAGCAGGCCATGCAGGAGCCCGAAGGCCATTCCGGCGAGTCCCGCGGAAAGCACGCCGAGCCAGGGCGAGCCGGAGAGGTAGGAGATCGCGTATCCCGCCATGGCACCGAGCATCAGCGTGCCTTCGAGGCCTAGATTGATACGGCCCGATTTCTCGGTGATCAGCTCACCGATGCTCACGAAAATGAAGGGTGTCGACACACGGATCGCCCCACCCAGGATCGCGAGCGGCAGCGCAAGCCAGCCGATTGATGTACCGTCCATGCCTTTACCTCCGCGTCGTTTCTCGGAGTTGTTGCGCGATTGCATCCGCGACGAGGACGCAGACGAAGATCAGACCCTGAAACACCAGCATCGTCGCATCGGGAAGTCCGAGACGCCGTTGCAACAGGCTGGCGCTTGCCTGCATGCCGCCGATCAACAGCGCGACAGCGACAATCGCAAGCGGCTGGTGTCGCGCCAGAAACGCGACGAGGATTCCGCTATAGCCATAGCCGACGATGAGTGAGGAGTTGGCCGTCCCCTGCACAGCCGCCACCTCGATGGCGCCGGCGATGCCCGCCATACCGCCTGCTACCACCGAGGCACCGATGATCCAGCGATTTACGGCAAGGCCAATCATCCTCGCGACCCGGGCACTTCCGCCGACCACCCGCAGCGCGAAGCCCCACCGAGTGTAGCGGAGCACGACGTGGGCGATGGTGGCCAGCGAGAGGCTAACGGCAAGCCCCGCGTGAACGCCGACGCCGGGCATCACGGGCAGCATGTAGGACGGTTCAACCGGGTGGGTCGATGGCTTGTCGAGACTTGCAGGATCCCGGAGCAGGCCTTCCGTCAGATGATGAAAGATCGCGATTCCGATATAGGACAGCAGCAGACTGGAGATCGTTTCGTTCACGCCACGGTACTGACGGAGCACACCCGCCAGACCGAACCAGAGTCCTCCGATCAAGCCGCCGGCCAGCAACATGAGGAGTTGCATGGGAAGCGCGTGCGCTCCCGCGAACGGCAACGTCACAACGGCACCTGCAAGCCCGCCGAGCACCAAGGCCCCCTCGCCGCCGATAATCACCAGCCCCGCTTGCGCGGGGATCGCAACGGCGAGCCCCACGAGGACCAAAGGAGCGGCGCGCGACAAGGTATCCTGCCAGGCGAAGCTGCTACCGAAGCCGCCCTGGACGATCAGACCGAACACTGTGGCGGGGTTCTGCCCGTACAAGGCCACGAACGCCGCGAAGATGGCCGACGCGAGCAGCACCGCCAGGACAGGCAAGGCCACACTGAGTTGGGCTGCGTTTCCCAGCGGGTTCGAAGGCACGGATTCGATTCCGGAGATCGAAGACAAGAGCGCCTCCTAGACTTGGCCGATGATGCCTTCGACGAGATAATTGATGCCGTCGAGCGCACGGTCGTTGCTGCTCTGCATGACGCCGGCAGGGATGACGACGTTGCCCTTGTTGTCCTTGAGCGGGCCGCTGTAGATCACGCGCGTGCCGCCGATGAGGTCTGCCCGCGCCGTCTCGGCCGCTGCGCGGGCCTCAGGTGTAACGAGTTTTCCAAACGGACTGTTCTTGACGAAATGATCGCCAAGGCCGGAACGGAGATAGTGCTCCGGCTTCTTGCCGCCACGCACGCTGCCGGCATAGACGAGATACGGCGTAATCCAGTTCCACTCAGCCCCCGTGAGATAGCCGTTGGGAGCCACATCGGCCTGACTCGAGTGATAGCCGCATGACATGACGCCGCGCTTCTCCGCCGTCTCGATCACGACCTTCGGGCTATCGACCTGGGCGGCGATGACGTCGGCCCCCTGGTCGACCAACGTGTTCGTCGCTTCCGCCTCACGCACAGGAAGCACCCAGTCGCCAGTAAAGATGACCTGCACCTCAATGGCCGGATCGACCGAGCGCGCGCCAATCGCCAACGCGTTGATGCTGCGCAGAAGGTTGGGTGTCGGCTTCGCCGCGACGAGGCCGAGCTTCTTGCTCTTCGTCATGTGGCCGGCGACGATTCCCGAAATGTACTGCGCCTCGAAGATGTAGGCGTATAAAGTACCGATGTTCTCGGGCATGCCCGCCGTCCACACGCCGCCGGTGTGAGCGAAGGTGACGTCCGGATACTTGGCCGCCATCTCCAGAACGTGCGGCTTGAAGTAGCCAAAGGACGTCGCCAGGATGAGTTGAGCGCCGTCCTGGCGGATCATGCCTTCCATGCTGCGTTGGGCCGCGATCGTTTCCGGAACGCGCTCCTCCTCGATCACTTTGATGCCGGGCAGCTTCTTCAGGGCCGCGGCGGCCTGCGCGTGGGACTGGTTGAAGCCGTAATCCTGCTTGGAGCCGGAGTAGAGAACTCCGACGGTGAGCGGCGTCTCCGCACGGGCAACGGTACTCTTAAGAACGAATGGTGCGGAGCCGGCAGCGGCCAGCATCTGGAGCACCGAGCGACGGTCGACAGGCTTCAAAGTCATGTTCCCCTCCGTTGAAGATTGCAATCAGCAAGTCACGACGACATTCGTTCGGCAGCAGACAGCAGGCCGGGCGCGCAACATGCGATGAGATCGGCTTCCAGCTCTCGTCTTTCAGCAGCGGACAGCGGCGTGACCGGCGAGCGCACGGCGCCGCCGGCAAGGCCGATCAGATCGCACCAATGCTTGACCGCTGCGTTCGGCATGTGACCGCGCTTCAGCGGGTCCATGATCCACTTGTTGAAGATGATCCGTTGCGGCGCGAGTGAAGCACAGATGCGTTCTGCTTCTTCCGTCCGTCCGGCCGCCAACAGAGCCACGTATTCCGCGATCGGGCGAAACTCGCCGCGTTGATAGAGGTAGGGCTCGGGGTCGGCATAGAGGATCGGCTGACCCTCGGCCTGCATGTTGGCGAAGAAGTTCTCTTCCAGCGGGTCCGACACCAGGACGCCATTTCGCGCAGCCTGGCGAAGCGCCGCGTTCTCGGCTGCATTGCCCGTCGTCTTCAGGAGCTTGAGATTTGGTAGCGAGCAGAGCTGCGTGAAAACGCCGGGGTCCAATGGGCTGCCCGCGGCGGTTCGCGCGTTGAAGATGACGATCGGCATCTCCAACCGGACACAGAGGTGGTGCAGATACGCGAACTGCTGGGCGGGGGATCGCGGCCCCGAGGTTGGGACCATCAGCACGGCGTGGCTGACGCCAAGCCGACGCGCGTGCTCGCCGAGCTCGATGGTTTCCTCCACCGAGGGACCGGAGATCACCACGGAAATCCCAAGGCGCCCCCCCGCCTCGTCCGCAATGACCTCGATGACACGCTTTCTCTCCTGCAGCGTGAGCGACCAGACTTCGCCGATCAGCCCATTGCAGAACACCCCTGCCAATCCAGTCGCGATGTAGTGACGGACGTTCCGGCGGACTCCCGCCTCGTCGATGGCGCCGGAGGCATCGAAGGGCGTGTGAATGGCCGCCCAAATTTCCGGGATGTTCTGCCCGCTCGCCATGCTCGCTCCCTTTAATCCGACCGGTCTATTCTATTTATCATGATAAACCGGATTTGCATGAGTATGCCTATTATGGAAGAAGTGTCAATCGACGAGTCGGCTCTTTCCGTGGGCCCGCGCCTAGTTCGTCCCGGAGCCGACCCTGGAACCTATTGGTAGCTTTTGGAGAATTCTGGAATGACGGTCCAATTGGAAAAATCGCCCCGGCCCGGCGGCCGGTTGAAAATTCAAAAGCGGGCCGACCTGGTTACCGAAGAGATCAAGCAGCTGATCACTCAGAAGAACCTCCGCCCGGGCGACAAGCTTCCGATGGAGAAGGAGCTTCAGCGGCTGTTTTCGGTCAGCAAGAGCACGATCCGCGAGGCGCTCAAGTCCCTCGAGGTGCAGGGGCTGATCACTATCAGCACCGGCCCGACAGGCGGGGCGACGATAATGGAGGTGCCGCTCGAGCGCACCTTTCAGTTGTTGCAGAACTACCTGTTCTTCAAAGAGGTCAGTATGGAGGACATCTATGCGGCGCGACGGTTGCTGGAGCCGGAATTGGCTGCCGGCTCGGTGAAATTTCTGTCGGACGAGCAGCTCGACGCGCTGGAGCAGAACATTGAGACGTGTCAGCCGGCCTCGCAGGAGCCGTCGCTTCTGGTTCGTCAACGCCAGGCCGATCTCGACTTTCACGACATCCTGGCGGCCGCAAACCCAAATCCCTTCCTGCGCTTTGCATGCGAGCTGATCAACGAGATGCTCCGTCGGCTGGTTGTCTTCAGCACCCAGACGCCTCCGGAAGAGCACACGCGATTCGGATGCGCCAACGTCAAGATTCACACGGAAATCGCCAAGGCCGCCCGCGCGCGCGACAGCGAGCGCGTCCGCGCGCTCATGAAGGCGCACATGGAGGAAGCTTCAGAATACGTGAAGCGGCTGGACGGGCGCCTCGATGGTCGACTGATCCTCGACTCGGAAATGGCGCCGCGGCCGCGACCACTGTCCTGAAGCGCAGCCTGTACCGTCACGATTACACCGCCACCACCCTACGCGAGCATTACGGTTTGGATCGTCCGGCAAGCTTGTTCTCCAGCCTGGTCCGAGCAACCGCATGATCGACTCGTTTTTTCTTCTCAGAGACCTCAGCAGATAGGTGACTGCGGTTCACCGATGAAGTTCTCATTTGTCGGCCAGTTCCGCCTCGACGCAGACTAGCCGCCAAAGTCAACGCTCTCGAGCGTTTTGGGGAGGACGCGTGCTTCTACAACGCCAACTGGCGTCCATTCAGGTTGCGGGCGACAAGCCCGGACCAGCGATGTGCCAGCGCTGCAAATCCTCGACATAGATGAATTTGTTTCTCTCGCCAGGTCGCCGCCGACAGCGTCCGTTCACGCCAGCGGCTGACTAACCCGCCAGGATCACGTGAGAAACGCTCCGAAGCCGGCTCTGCCGGACTCCGGACGTGCAAGAGAGGAGGAGGAGGAAGGGATGAAGTTCAGGACGTTTCTTGGCGCGACCGCAGTGCTAGCGCTGGCTGCAGGTTCAGCGCCGGCCGCCGACAAGGATGCCGCCGACACAGCGGTGGAAGCCGCGAAGAAGTACGCGGGTACAACGATCAGCATCGTCTGGGAGGCCGGTCTCCAGTCTCTGGACCCGTTGAACTATTCGGGCCCGCAATGGGAGAAGCTCACCGGCATCAAGGTGAAGGTGGTCGAGGTGCCGACCGACCAGATGTTCACCAAGATCATGCAGGATTTCAAATCAGGCGCGGGGGCTTATGACGCGCTGAACGTCATCCCATCCTGGATGCCCGATCTTGCACGCGCCGGCGCACTCGAGCCGCTTGACAAATATGTCGACAGGTTCGGCTACCGCGACGAGCTGCAGGACATCGCGGCCGCCTACCCGACAACCAGATGCAGTATGACGGGAAGATTTATGGCTTCCCGGACGATGGCGACGTGATGTTGCTCTATTACCGGAAGGACATCTTCGACGATCCGAAGATGAAGGACGCGTTCAAGGCCAAGTTCGGCTACGAGCTTGCGCCGCCAAAGGACTGGAAACAGTTCGACGAGATCGGCCAGTTCATCACCGACAAGATGGCGCCGAAGATCTACGGCGCCGGATTCTTCCGCACCGCGCCCTATCCGCAATACATATTCCAGGAGCGCTTCCGCATGGAGGGCGGCAAGTTCTTCAATGCCGACACCATGAAGGCCGCGGTGAATGGCGAGGTCGGCCTCAAGGTATTCAAGCAGATGCTGGCGGAAAACAGAGTTCATGCCGCCCGGCGTCGAGCAGTGGAATTTCGTCGACAATCTCGCCGCGTTCCTTCAGGGCACGACCGCCATGACGATCTCCTGGCCGCCCTACGGCCGCTGGGCCGCGGGCTATGGCTCGGGCGAGGAAGCTTTGAAGTGGGTGCCGAAATCGCAGGTCGCCGGCAAGGTCGGCTACGCGCTCACCCCTCTGGGTCGTCCCGAGCTCGGCGTCGGCTTCGACTTGTCGGTCTCGGCCACCAGCAAGAACAAGGAGGCTGCGTATCTCTTCATCCAGTGGCTGAACAGCAAGAAGACCAGCCTCGAGCGCGTCCAGCTCCCCTATACGCTGCGCGATCCGCTCCGCCTCTCCCATTACGCCAGCGAGAAATACCGTGCGCTCTGGCCTGACGCTGCTGCCTATCTCGACACGATCAAGACGTCGGGCGAGAAGGGCCTGCTCGATCTCTCGCTGCTGCAACAGGACAAGTACGACGAGGCGATGACCAAGGCGATTTCGAGCCTGTGGGCCGGCGAAGACCCCAAGGCCATTCTCGATCGCTCGGCGCAGCAATTCGACGCGATCACCGAGAAGGTCGGCGTCGAGAACCAGAAAGCCGTCTACAGGGTCTGGGCCGCAAAGCCCGGCGCCTATCCCCAATAGCTGCTTTGGATCCGCACGGGAGGCATCGCCCTCCCGTGCGGCCGTTTCCTGGACTGATGATGACGCTTTCCGCAAGTCGCAACGCGGTAGAGCAACGCCGCGCCAGCCGCTTCGGGCGCATGCTCGAGAAGCGCCTGCCCTATCTCATCGTCGCGCCGGCCATTCTGATCCTCCTCCTGGTCGGCTTGTTTCCTCTGATCTACTCGCTGATCGTGAGCTTCCAGCGCATCACGATGACCGAGAACGACACCTCCTTCGTTGGCCTCTTGAACTATGCGGAGCTGTTCAGGGATACCCGCCTCTGGGCTTCGCTCGCTCATACCGCCATCATCACCGCGATCGCCCTTCCCCTGGAGCTGCTGGTCGGCGTCCTGATGGCGCTGCTCTTCATCGATCGCATGCCGGGTCGGCAGATCTTCGTCGCGCTGCTGGTGCTTCCGACGGTGATCTCTCCAATCGTCGCGGGCGCGACGTGGCGTCTGATGTTCGACGTCCGCTTCGGCCAGATTGGCCAGGTTCTGAGCTTCATCGCTGGAGAACCGGTCCGGATCCTGTGGACGGTCAATCCCGCTTACGTCTATCCAGCGATCATTATCTGCGAGGTCTGGCAGTGGTCGCCGTTCATGTTCCTGCTGCTGCTCGCCGCGCTGTCGAATGTGGACCAGTCGCAGCTCGAGGCTGCGGAGATCGATGGGGCGTCGTACCTGCGCGTGCTTCGCGCGATCGTTCTGCCGGCGATCGCGCCCGTGATCGCCGTCGCCTGCCTGATCCGCGGCCTCGATCTCGTTCGCATCTTCGATATCATCTGGGCCCTCACCGAAGGCGGGCCGGGCTCGATGACCGAGACCATCTCGCTCTACACCTATGTGCTGGGCTTCTCGCAATTCGAGACCAGCTACACAGCCGCGATTTCCGTCCTGGTGATTGCGCTGCTGACGCTGATCACGACCCTGGTCCTCAAGCGCATGGAGCTTGCGCGGTGAGGATCGGCAGGCTTCCGGCCAGAAAAGCCCGCATTCTCGCTGTCCGCTATCTCGGCGCCGGCATCGTGACCCTGCTGTTCCTGTTTCCGGTCTACTGGCTGTTCATGATCTCGTTCAAGACACCGGACGAGATCTACCACGTTCCGCCCTTGTGGATTCCCGGCCAGATCCAGTTCTCGAACTATTACGTCTTGTTTAGGGATGGCGACGTCGTGGCGATCCTGAACAGCCTGATCGTCTCAGGCGTCAGCTCCGGCATCGCAATCGTTCTCGGGACGCTTTGCGCCTACAGCCTCGCCCGGTTCGGCACCGGCGGCGAGAACCTGACGATGTGGATCATCTCCCAGCGCATGATCCCGCCGATCGCTGTCGTCTTCCCGATCTTCCTGATTTACGTGTATTTCGGCCTCGTCGACGGCTATTTCGGGCTGATCCTGCTCTACACGGCATTCAATCTTCCCTACGTGATCTGGATGATGCGCGGCTACATCGTCGACGTTCCGCTGGAGCTCGAGGAAAGCGCGCTCGTCGACGGCCTGAACCGATGGGAGGTGATCTGGAAAGTTGTCTGTACCACCATCCGGATCCTCGAGACCGGCGATGGTTCGCAACAGAGTGCTCTTGCCGCAGCCGGACGGCCCCACCAGCACAGCGAATTCGCCGTCCGCGATGGTGAGATCCCCCCGGACCGCATGCAAGTTGCCGTAATATTTGTGTACTCCGGACAGCTTGACGTCAGCCACTCCGCTCTCCCTAACCCTTGACTGCGCCCAGCGAGATGCAGCGCACGAGATAGCGCTGCATCACCGAGACCGCGACAAAGATCGGCAACGTCCCCAGGACCGACATCGCCGCGATCTTTACCCGGAAATTCGATTGACCGCCGAAATAGTGCGTCAGCATGACCGGAAAGGTGATGACCTCGGTGCGCGTGAGCACGAGTGCGAACAGAAAGTCGTTCCAGGCGAACACGAAGGTGAACACCGACGTCGCCATGAGGCCGGGGCGGACCATCGAGAGCTATCCCATCCTTGTAAAGCGCTTGGGCCCGCAGTTCTTTCTCATCGTTGGGCTTGAGCGTGAACGCCCTGAATGCGGCCTTCCCGAGCTGGCCCCGCACGATGCTCTCGATCTCCGGTCCGTCCGCCAGGAAGTAGACGCCCTTGCGTTCGGTTGCGGACGTGATCACTACGTCGTAGTTAGTCGCGTTCTTGACGCGTACTAGAACCACATTGTTTCCGAACGAATTTTGAGTCGTTAGGGAGCCTACCGGTCGCCCCTTATAGAAGCGGTCCCCGAACGACGCTAAGCCGCCCAGCAACCCGACGCCGCCCACCAGCCGATGATGGCGGGCCACCCTGCAGGGTCTGCCATTCATCCCTCCCCATATCCGCCCGAGGAGTTATATCGGGAGCGCGGCCGTGCGGCCCGACCATCGAGGTTAAAACGCGATATCATAGTACGCGCGCTTCTCCATGGGATCTTGGCTCGGCCAGAACGGCCAAGGCTCCCACGCGCCCCCGTCTTTTCTCAGACATCGCGTCTTGACTCGAACGCTCGATAGATCGCGCGAGACTTCGAGAACATTATACAAGCGGGGCGTTGACTCCGGTCGACCCCGGCTCACCGCTCCAAAGGAGCCTGCCCCGATCATATGAATGCTGGTGGCGGGATGTAGATACCCGACTAGATCTGCTCTGTCCTCGTGAACGTGCCCGTGCAAGCCAAGTCGAACGCCGGCTTGTTGCAATTGCCCAAGGAACGCATCTCGTTCGATCTTCTCTGAGCCGGTCGCCGGATGGTGCCACACGCCGATGCGCAATACGTCAGCTGCCGAAAGTTGGTCCTTTCGAAGCAGCGCGTCGGCTTCCCAAATTCCGTTCGCCAGGGCGCCGGCGTTTATACTGGAGCGCACCGGGAAGTGCTCGTCGAGCTCCCAATTTGAATTCAAAGTGATAAACTGCAGACGATCCTCGGGGAAGTAGAAGTTCAGCGCTTGACGTTCTGGCTGTAGGGGATACGGCACCTGTAGCAGCGTGTGATAAAAATCCTCGGAAAATGCGCGAAGTCTGTCGGGATAGCGATCGTTTCTGATGAGGTAACCATTGCCTTGCTGGAGACAATTGTCGGATTTCATAGCTTCGGCGCTCATCTTCCTCTTCGGCGTCCACTCATAGACGTCGACGTCCCAGTTGATGTCATGATTTCCGGGGACAACGATACATCGCTCCGCATTCAGCCCGAATTCCGAAATGATGCCCGAAACGAGCTTGCGAGCCGTCTCATATTCGCTCTGATGGGCTCGGTCTGAAATATCCCCCGAGAGGACAAGGTAATCGAGCTTCTCGACTGCAAGCCCACCGCGTTTGTCTCGCAAATCTGCGCAAAGCGGCCCCAGCAGTTCGTCCACCTTGGAATGGGCCGAGATATGCAAATCGCTCAGGTGCAATATTCGAAGTGGCGCAGCCGAATCGACCTTTACGTTCTTCGAAATATTGCGCTTGGCACGCGCTACAGCATCGTCCTTCTTCCTTCTGATCTCGGACCGCAGTGCCCATGTGCTCTTTTCAATCGCCGGATCGCGAAGACGTGCCTGCTTCGCACCTTCGCTAATCCTAACGCGGCGATCGCAGACCGGACATCCGATGTCTCCATGACCTTCCGCAATGCGCTGCCGAATCGTTTCTTCAGAAAACTGGTGATTACATGTGCAAGTCACCTCTACGTGCTCGTAAATATCGACGCCATGGCGGGCTAGGTGCGACTCGACGACACTTATGAATAAATCGCGCGCAGCGTCCGACGCATCCTCACTTGCGTAAACGTCGAGGTGGGCGAAGCCACGTTGCCTGGACACTTTCTTCAGACCAACCGTGCCCTGTCCAGACTTTGTAAACTCGGCCCGATTATCCCATAGCCGCACCGCACCAAATTGCTCGCTGATCGTGATCGCGGAGACCAAAGACGAGTAGATGTTGTCAATGGCTCCAGAGAAGTCGTAGTAGAGCGAAACTGCGTGAGATAGCTCTCCCCTTTCATCGCCCTGGCCAGACACGAAGAGAGACGGAAATACCAGGAGCCCCTCATGTTCGAAACAGATGCCGTGCTCGATCAAGAGCTGCACGACGCACTCGAGAACGACGCGCTCCTGGAGTCTCGAGACACGGTCTTCGGTTGCGATGCCAGGAAATTTCATTTCATCTGACATCAGAGTTTTTTCTTGTATGGCGGGCACTCCGCGCGGATTGTTCTTCGCTGCGACGACAATCGAACCTGCGTAGATTTCGATATGAGCCACATTGAGGACCAGAGCCTGTTCGTCAGACGACAGGCGGGTCACGGCGATGGTCCCTTGAAGAGCCAGTTGAGCGACGACCGTCCCTACAGCAGAAGACTCAAAAGAAGCGCCTTCAAGCTTGCTTACTCTGCGCTCCAGATCTTTTCGGAGAAGGACTATTTCGCCTCGAGAACGTGCAGCCTCGATCTCGTCTCGAACAGTTTGGAACAGGCGCGGTCGCGTCGTTCTACCGAGCTTGCCCCAATCAAGTTCAGCCGCGACTGCTTTGGCCAGTTCTGCGATTCCCCTACCGGTCTTTGAGCTGGTCGGATAGTATCCAGTGAACTCATGCTCGTTGATGAGCTTGTCTATCCCCCGCACGTCAACCAGGTCATTGTCCGCATCCAGTTTCGTGCCGACTAGAAATTTCGCTGAGCTCTTGCCGACAAGTTGCTTGTCAAGTCGTTTCGCCCACCCCTCGGCCTCTTCGAGCGCAGTGCGTCCGCGCGTGGGGTCGAGCAAGACAAGCGCCACCGTTGTATCGTGCAGGAATAATTGATGAATGAGGCGGTACTCGTCCTGCCCGCCCATATCCCACAGGACCACCTCACGCTTCTGGTCAACTGGCACGGAAGCCGTAGGATCGAGTCGCGCCGGTTCGATTGGCCAGAATTTCATCCCGTGGGTCGTACCCGTCTCTTCGTATTTTCCTTCCGCGAGCCTCAAAGCCAAGCAGGATTTACCCACATTACTCTCACCGACGAGCGCAACCTTCGCACTGCAATATTGTACGATCTGCTCCTTTGCGATGCGATCGAGCAGCGATTGCGTGTCGATTGTAGCGAGCTCTAGCAACCGCCGCTTGTCATTGGGAATAGCGATGCGATTGCGCCCACTATCAACAGCGATATTGCCGTAAACGGTCTTGCTGCTCGGAATTGTAGCTAAACAAGCCCCGCTTTGGACCGACCACCATCGAATGGTTCCGTCCTGCGAGTCTGAAACGATGACTTCCTCGCCCGCCGCAAAGTGTACAGACCAAACCCAGCCGGTATGTCCCTCGAGGACCAAGCGCTCGCGCCCCCGGTCAACGATCACATTTCCATTCTTCCAACCAGTCGCCAGCCGCCCGCTGGAAGAGACTGCTGCGCACAATGGGGCATTTCTGCCCTCATCACCCGCACCGGCAACTGACGTCTCCTGGAAAGCCGGGACGACACTAAAATTTCCGTCGGCACAACACACACACAAGTGCTCTTCGTCGACCCACGCGACCGCGTTGACTTGGTCGCTGAACTTTGTCGTTCCCAATACTTCCGCTGGTAGTCCAGAACGCCAGACAACGAGCCGGCCGTCCTCTCCCGCTGATGCGATGTGACGTCCGCTGTCAGAATAGGCCACGCTCCAAGACCTGCCGGCGTGGGTCGAGTATCGACGAACATCATTTTCATCATCTATTGCTGCAATGACGATGTCTTCAGGGCTTGCCGCGTAGACAATGTGGCTGTCATTTTTCGACCAAGAGAGCGACTGTACCGAATCGCCCGCCTCGATCCTCCGGATAAGTTTTCCCGAAGCGGCGTAAATCTCAATCGAACCCGTTTGGGTGCCGATGGCCAAAAGTTCTCCAGAGCGAGACCACTCGCAGCAGTTTACGACAGTGTGACGTAGCGAAATGCTCCGATAGAGGCTGATTGGTGAGAACATCGTCCAGCTCTCCGCTTGTAAATCTGCTGCGTGCGCAGCAACCAAATATTTGGGCTCGCCGCGCTCATTTGTTCGCACTGAACGCGGCCGCACCTGCTAGCTCTCTTACTGGCCACCACAAACACGTCCGCGAACGGCCAAAGAATCATTCAGTATGGATACATCCAATAAGTTGTATTGGAATCGTCGGGCATCGATCGCAAGGTCGGGGTCCGCTGCGGGGGTTTAATATGCGCCGAAGAGGAGATGATCCGACCTATGTCATCGAGAACCGCGCGGCTGGTTGAGTATGTACTGTGGTTTAGAGCAAACATTTCGCTCCCCACGGCAGATACATCGATCGTTTCAATACCAGGGACCAGGGTCGGCCCGCTGTTGGTCACGAACCCCATTCGCGACTTGGACTGTGCCTTCTTCATGGAAGCTAGCAATGCTAGATCCGTCGAGGAGGCATATAGAGTAACCGCCCCCGCGGCTGCCTTGATCTGGTTAGCCCGCTGCAGATAGAGATCGCGATCCACGTCCGGGGCAGCAAAAATCAACTCGGTAATTCCGAGCGTCATCTGGCTCAGGGCAGCTTGTTGCAAGGCGCCCAGGACAACTTCGCTGCCTAGGCTATGCGCAACCACGATGATCCTTGAGACCTTTCCCTCCTTCTTGATCAGCTGGAGAAGCTCGAACAGGCCATCCGGCGCGAACAGAGCACTTTCGCGGTCGTAGTCGTAGTCCTTCCATCCGCCCTTGGACGGCCAAGAGTACATCATGACACGGCCTTTATAGTTGGCGTCAAAGGCAATTTGTGCCGCCTTGAAGGCTGCGTCGGAAAAAGCAACGTTATAGCCATGCACAAAAAGCATCAGACTGTCGGCCGGATTAGCTATAGCGGCGGCAAACTCTTCGCGTGAGAGCCGATTCAGCTTCTGAATTCGGAAGTGCTTTCGGTCGTCCTCCGCCTGGCGTATCCCAAACCAACTCTCGGGGGTTTCCACTTCGCCCATTTTGTGGACGATCGGAATACTGACCGTCACATAACCAAAGGTATTGGTGGTAGAACGAGCATAGGAGATCTGGCTCAATTCGAGTCCAGGCCCGCCCGTCACCACGCGATTCGTGGCGAAGTAGACTGGCACCAGACCCTTTATAGCCGACTTGTTGGCCACCACCTCGGCTCCGGTGGCGCTCTTGTCGGGAGGCGCCTCCTGACTCGCCTCGCCAGTTGTCGGTCGCCATGGCCGATAGCCATGATAGTGCCGGACATGATGGTAGTACCCGGGGCCATAGCGATAACCGTATTTCTTGAACACGCTCCCATGCTTCTGGGGCGCTTTGTGCACATGCGGCTTGGCCGGCTGCGAAGCCGGACCCTGATGGGCGCAACCGGTCGCGAGTGCGCAGAACAAGACAATGAGCACCGTCCGAACCCGTCGGAGAGCGTGGCCGAGCCGATGCAACCGGTTCGAAGCGTGAATTGGCAAGGCAAGCATGACCATCGATCAGGCACCTACTTCGCGAGGATCTGGGAAACGTTGACCGTGGCGCCCAACCATCCGCGGTACCTGTCGACGGCAGGTCCGCTGGTGAGCTTGTAGGTGAAGCGAGCCTGCGCCCCAGCGCCGTTTATCGCGCAAGCGATATTGCTGGCACCGTTGGCGGTCTCGATGTGCCACGTGCACCCTGTAATGCGGTAGCCGGGCTCAGCAGGGAAAGTCTCGGTATAGTCCGCCGAATGCTCCGCAAATACGACCGGGTGATCATCCTTGGTTTTGTCCACCGTATACGACCGTTCGATCTGCTTCGGCTCGACGAGCTGCGACACCGGAACGTTCACGATGAGGCGCCGGTCTTCAGGCAGAATCGTGTGGATCGCTCCGGCAAGGATTTCGGGGATTTTCATGCCGGCGTTGGCTTGGGTCTGCACATGCGTGGAATTCAGCTTGCTCCAGTTCTCAAACGAGATCGTTGTCTCGACCCACTTCGTCCAGCAAACAGACGGCTGGGGAATGGCCGTGATCATACTGTAGAGTGGACTTGCGGTAATGACGGTGGCGGGAATGATGAAGTTGACGCCAGAAACCTGCGCCTCGTTCCACTTGACGATGCCGCCGACCGCGATCCCGAGCAGCGCGCCGAACTCGTTGAACGCGGGCCCGCCGCTGTTGCCGACGTTCATGACCGTGTCGGTCTGCCAGCGACCATTGGGGCTCGTCTGGTTGCTTATCAGACCGCTCGAAATGCTGAGATCCAGATCGAGGGGATAGCCGAGCAGATAGAGCTGAGTGCCCATCGGGGCTTGCTGGTTATCGTCGATCACCGGCATCGGACAACGCGAGGCACCACCGCTATTGCCGGCGGGCTGAGACAATTCGAGGAGCGCTAGGTCCCTGGCATCATCGCGATGAACCGCACTGACCTTGATCGGGTTCGCATTGCGCGATCCGAGGCGGGCATTGACTTCAAAGCTCTTGTAGTTCTCCTCGCGTCCGATCACATGGCTGTTGGTCAGCACGAGGCTGTCGCCGATGAGCAGCCCGGAGCCGCCGCCGACCTCCTGCTTGTCGTTGTACATGACGCCAACGTACTGGACGTGAACCGTCCTGACGTTGTACCGCGCAGCAATCTGCACCGCTGCGCGATCCGCATGCGCGAGAGCGCTCATGAATACGAAGAGACCGAGTGTCAGGACGGATAGAATGTTCTGACAGCGGCAATATCGAGCGGGCTGAGTTGTCCGTTTCCGTTCCATGCTGGATTACAATAGTTCATTATGGAATTGGGGTCGTATTTGGTGACTTTATAATCGCCGACCGAACCAGAAGCTTTCTCGTTGCGGCACTGCTCCGGCGCATCGTCGCGGTTCTGCTCATGTGTGAAACCCAGCGCATGTCCGAATTCGTGGACTGCAACTGCACGAATGCAGAATTCGCGCCTATCTCGACAGCCTTTGCTCCAATGATTGAAACTGAAATTGAGAGTCATGCCCGATGGCTTGCGGTCGAGGTACTTGCCGACGACGTCGGTGTGGGCGCCCTCGTCAGCGATCCGCACGTGCACACCGGGCGCGCCATCGGTACACGGTGGCCAGCTATTGGAAAACCACACGCCACCTTGTGCCGCGGTTTCCCAAGTCTCCGCAACCGCTTTTCGAACGAGCTCGGCATACTTTTGATCCTTCGGCTGTAGGTTCTCCCAGCAGACCGGAATTTCCTTGATCTCCCATTTCGAGCCACGGATGACCGTGCCGTACAGCTCCATTTCGGACACTCCCGAAGGAAGCGCAGGTTGAGCATTCGCGCCCCAGCAGAACAAGAGCGCGAGCAGCAGAACGAGTCTGGGCAACCAGATGCGAAACATTTTCCTACTGCGTCGGGGTTGGGGTCGGGGGGAACACAGGCACTGGCGCCAAGATAAAGCCCTTGGTCCGAGGTCCGGCGCCCGTTGGGCGGCCTGCCGCGGTACCTCCGGGGAATTCCTGCGACTTCTCTCCTCCGGGCAAGGGAGTTGTGTAGATAGGATTCTCCTTCGATCCGAGCGGTGGCGTCTTCTCCGCATAGCCAGCCGAGCCGGATTTGGCTCCATTAGCAAGGACCGCATTCGGACCGTTGATGTAGATTCCGAGATTACTGAACTGCTGAGCGGAGGCAGAAGCCTGAACCGCAGCGGGTGACCAACGCGACGAAGTCAGGGAGTACTTTGCTTCCACGCCGCCAGTAACCTGGATCGAGAACGTATACGTCATCTGCGCCGGCTCCGCTCTCTCTGTGGGCATGGCCGGAGTCAGATCGTTGGCGGCGATGAGAATCGCATTGTCCCGCAACCAGGCCGCTAGCGGCTTGGAAGCATCTACAATGATGCGCTTATAGGCGATTCGCTCCGGATATTTATTCTCGGCCAAGGCCTCCAACTCGACCAGGTCGGCAGGTGCTCCGCGGTAACAGCCGCGTTCGTACGGTGCCGAACTCGCCGCCCGCGGGGTCGTATCGGACGCAAGCTGGGCATTCTGCTTCAGAAGGAACGACCAGATCAGGTCATAGGTGTCCTGGGCTGAAACGGTGGGGCCCACATGGGTCACCTCGTTACTGGTCGCGCTCAGAATCCGCTTATAGTCGAATACCGTACCGGATCCGAATCCGCCCGTATCAGCCACCTTAAGCTCTAGGAAGAAGGTACCGTATAGGAACGGGTCGATGTCGAAATGAGCGTACCTGTCGAACGCCTCTTCAGGCCGCGTCTTGTAGATCTTCAGGTATGCCTTCCGTCTCTCTCGTTCGATCTGGTAGAAAGTCACGACCTCACACCTGATCGACTTGAGAAAGTACGGCAGCTCACCGGCGGTGATCACGCCTGTCTGCGGATCATGGATATGATACAGACTGGTACACCCGCCCATGGCGAGGCAAATGCCAACGCAAGCCGCGGCTCGGCTGAATTTCCACATATGAACGCCCCCGTCCGCGTCGCTGAGCACGCGCGGATCTCCCGCTCAGATTGAAAAACAGTCTGCATGGGTTCGTCAATAGCATCGTGATGACGATGCAGCTTTTCGTTGTCTCCGTCGGATTTCGCGCAGGTTTTCCGCGCGACCTCCCACGTCTTGGCAATCGTGTTCAGTGATGGTCGTACGGCAGAGGCGAAGAAGTGTGAGCAACAGTGTCGAGCCGATTGCAAAATCGTCGGCGTACGCCTATCGATGGAACATATTGCTGGTGTGATTTGGACGAAGATTTTGCCTGGGCCCGCGGACAACCGAGCCGAAACGTCAGCCTTTGATGCCTGGAAGAAGGACGCCCGGAAGCTTGCCGGGCGGCAGGAGCTCTGATCGAGCTCGATGCGCTGTTTCGGAAAAGCCCCAGGAAGCGTGCACAAGGCCTACCGAAATCTCACGGAAAAGCGAATCGAGGAGGCACGAGAGAGCTTCACTCACTCAATAGGAGATGGCCATCTCTCGTGGTCGTTGTCCGATGAGACGCCTGAACTAGCAGCGTTAAGGATGGGCGGCTTCATCCGGGAAATCGACCGGGTCCTTGCCGAGCGACGGTCTCAGTGGCCGATCGCACCGAGTGAGTAGCACCTCGAGGAGCTTGGATGCTGGTTCGTTCCGCGGCAGGGCGTGAGCGCGTTGCGTCCGGCTCGAAGGGGGCAGGCTTACTCGAAGCGGGGCCTGCTTTTTCACAGGATTCTGCCCGCACTGATACAGGGCTATCCTATTCATGTCGTAGATACTCGCACATTGCATAGTACGACGCCGGACGCGAGCAAATGGAAGATGGGTGCTTGCCTGTTCAAGGCGCTCGAGATCAAGCCAGAATTTGTTTCCATAGGAGGCGATAAGCGTTTCATTGTCGCGGCCGTCGAGGCGCCGTCAGCCGGTGACGCCATTTCGGAGCAGATTGCTCAGGCTCTCAAGGAGAACTGCATCGCCGTCGTGTGGCCGGAGCTAACCGTCTCCCCGGACTTGCGCGAGAACATCGTCAAGCTCATTCGAGACCGCGACGTTTCGGACGCGCTCGAAGCTCCCGAAATTCTGATTCCAGGAACCTGGCACGAGACGACCAACCATGGCATCGTGAACCGGGCCGGATCTACGACGGCTATGGCGAGGAGCGCCTGATCTACGACAAGATCGCTCCCTATGCCGACGATTGCTGCGGCACGGAAAACATGACTGCGGGTGACCGGGTATGTGTCCTTGCCACCGAAGGCGCTTTGATCGGGATCGCCATTTGCCTGGACTTCGGTGACGTGTGCGAGACGCCCTTCAGCGAGCTCGATTTGGCCACCGCCGGCGTCCTTACGCTGCATCACCGCTTCACCGACCGTCTCACATCGATGCTTCTCGTTCACTAATAGTGGGCAACGGTCAAGAGCTGCGGGCGAGACAGGATGCTGAGCGCAATCTCAGCCAGAAGTCGCCCTATCGCTGTCAACAATAGCGTTGCGTCTAGAGACCAGACTTTGACGGGCAGCTAACCAAAAGATCACGGCCGCTTGGGCGGCCCGGCTTGCGGATGCAGAGCCCTCGGAGCTGGAGCGACGTCGAGATCCAGCATGAACTCGTGCATATGCGCCGCAATCCTTTGCTGAACGCGAGATAAGAGCAGCCAACGTCACCTCAGATTGCATCAGACTGGTGATCCGAGTTGCCAGTTTTAAGCGAACACTTTTGGGGCTCCAATATGAAGAGACTTCTGGCATTTTTGTTGATCACTCAGTTTTTCTTGGCCGTCGGTCAGGCCTGGGCGCAGGGGCTTCCTGCTCCCTCATACTGGAAGAATGAACGGGGCTCAGAACTGTTTGTTTGGTCCGCCAATGGCAGCGCCATACAAGGGATCTTCACAAACCATGCTCAAGGGTTTGCCTGCCAGGGTATCCCTTATCCCGTATCGGGAGCCGTCCGTCCAACCGGACTATATTTTGTTGTTACTTTTGGTCAGTGCAATTCTTTCACCCGGTGGGTCGGAAAGATAAACGGCCCTCAAATGCCAACGTCATGGACGCTGTTCTACGTTGATAAGAACGGCAAGCCCAGCAAGCTGAAGGGCGCCGATACATTTACGCGCATATGGTAGTCTTCAGCTTTCTTGCGACGTCGACATTACATCGAAAACTCGCGCTCGCGAGTTTCGACCTGACGTGAGACGCGCAAGCTCGTTTCGCAAGGCTCTGGGCTGTCCACGACAGTCAGGTTCGATGCTCGACAGCCTGCAGGCCATCCAGGAAGGGCCGAGAATTGCATCAAAAGGGCCTCCCCAGATCAGACAGGACAGTCTAAGCTTCATCCAAATTTGCTGGATGATCCGCACATCAGCATTTGTTTTCAGGTTCTTGTTTTGAAGTCCAGCGCGGGTCCGGCAGGTGCCGCTAGGATGTGCGGCGTTCGTGCTATCGCGTTTGGTTAGAAATTGAGTTTTCAGGTCTCGATACTTAAAATTCTCGCCGGCCAACCGGAAGGCCGTGCGAGTCTCGCCGTCCTGAAGGACTACTTGGCGGTGTTCTACACCAGCGGTCCGCAGTGGACGGCTCGTATGAAACGATTGGCAGAGCGGGCACCGGATCTCAACATTTTCGGACAAGGGCTGGTTGCGCGAGAACCCGGACACTGGATCATAACGGAAAAAGGCCGGGCCTTTCTTGCTTTGCTGGAACAGACGGGCCGACCGACCTCTCAGGAGCGAGCGCTAGAAGGCACGGATGAGAAACCTCGCGCAAGTAAGTTTCCCGCGCTGGCCCCGGGCCGACAAGATCACAGCGCCAGTCGTAGGCATCGTCGACGTAAGCGCCTGAGGACGCGCGATGGCCGGTCCACCTAGCCCTTTAGCTCACGGCCGGCGACGATGTGGCTGCATATCGGGGGCCGGCAACATTTCATAGAGCCTGCCCGCAAGACCTTGATGCCTCTGCAAATCATGCTTAGAGCGCCCTCGTTTGAAATGGAGATGTCCGGCATTGTGAAGTAGTTTAGTGCGACAAAGGGCTATGGCTTTATCAGGCCGGATGATGGCGAACCCGACGTATTTGGGCAGTTAGAGCAGTCGAGAAGGCGGGCTACACCGTGCTGAGGGGCCCGGATCAGCTTCGAGCCCAAGACGGGCAACTGGGTAGAGTGCAGGCACAAAATCTTCGTATAGGATGAGTTGCCTCGTCAAAACTTACATCGCTCTGAAAGGACCAAATCACTGCGAGACGATGCGTGCAAATCCTAGCAAGCTTGGAAAACTGTGGGTTTGATACTGGCGTTGGTGATCGGCTGCTCCTGCGCCCAACCCGAGCTCGAAATCGCTGTCTGCGATTCGCGACATCAGCGCGGACACCTCTGCGGAATAACTGCGCACAAGAAGCGGATCTACGGAAATCCTGCGGATATTCTCAAGTATTTGACGGACTAATCACGACGATTAAGTGAAGTTACGTGGTATACTCGAAGCTGCACCGGGGCTCCTCCTCTTAGATATCGAACCGGGACGAACTCGTCTGATTGTGGCGATTGATTTTAGATCGGGCGCCGGGGACGTCGAAGCGATCAGCGAAGATCGGTCCCCTTTGTTGAGGTCAGCCAGCAGCCAATCGTTTCGAGGATGGAGCTCCTAAGATCAGATGCCACCCAAGCTGCCTGGATTAGCAACACGCCTCCGGAAGGAGCCGCGCGTGAGTCAGGATCTACTGAGGCGCTTCACATGGGAGATCAGATCGATCGACATATGTCTCGACGATCTTCGGTCCTACCAGGCGAATGCGCTCGGCATTACAGGCCCGCAAATGATGATCTTGATGGCGCTGACGGAACTGGAAGAAGATGATGGTGTTCCCGTCAACGCTGTCGCGAAGCTGATGAGAGTTGAGTCGGGTTTCATCACCAAGCATTCCAAGGAGCTCGAGAGCAAGCGGTTCGTGCGCCGGAAATCTGACGCGAATGATGCCCGGTACGTCCTTTTGTCGCTCACGGACATTGCTCGCAAGAGCCTCGCGAGCATTGCAAGGCAGCAGGAAGAGCTCGAGCAGTTCGTCTTTGATTATCTCAGCATTCAGGAGTTCGCCAAACTGGCGGGCTGTTTGAGCGGGCTCAGGTCTCGGTTGGAGAAGGCTCGGCTGCACGCCGCGCTGAACTCTGAGACGGATTGAGACAATACTGGAGCGAATGCTGCGCGCCCGCGAGAGACCATCTGAGCCGGAAAGATCCGTTTCGGACAGTGGGTCGTCCCGCCCTCCCGGCGCGCCGACTTGCTCAAGCCCGTGCAAGCTGCGCAGTGTCGGGCACGGGTCCGAACACCGCAATCGCCGACGGGGTGTCAAGGTCCCGGCCTAAGACTACTCATCGCCCTCGTAGAATAGCTCGAGGGAAGGCCGACCAGCGCCTTGCCGATCCAGTCCCGAGCAATCACATTCGAGGCTCCCATGGCGATGGCTGCGCGCATCGCGGAAGGCGCGCTCGATGGGCCCGCGCCGTTCGGTCGATCACGGGGAGGATCTCGCCCTGCGCGACCTCGAGATCGACTTCGCGCAGCGCTGCGACGCCGCCGAATGTCAGCGAACTGTTCGCAAGTCCGAGGATTGGCCGCACGGGCATCTTGGCAGACCCGCCCGCGCCCCCCCGTCCAGCGCCTACTACGCGCCTTTCGGTCGATACATCCGCCTGAAGGCATCTCCTCCAGCCGAAACGTCCCTGTCGCAATCGCTGTCACGTGGCTGCCCCTCGCTTTACACCTATTCGGCAGCTTGAACGCGTACGGGCGTCCTTGCCTCGAGTTCGCGGACCAGCGGGATCACATGCTTACCGAAATATTCGACCTCTTCCTGGAAGTGCAGGAACCCGAGCAGGATCAGGTCGGCGCCGGCATGCTTGAGCTCGATGATCCGTTCAGCGACTTGCTGCGGCGTGCCGATCAGGTTCGAGCGGAAGCCGTCGTTGTATTGAACGAGATCCTGGAAGGTGGACTTGGCCCAGTTGCCCTCTCGCTCGGGGCTGGCGTTGCCGGCGTTCTGGACCTCGTGGTGGAAGCCGCGAACTGCATCGGGGATCGCCTTGTCGAGGATTTCCTGCAGGACGTCCTTGGCTTCCTTTTCGGCTTTCCGGACGATGCCGAATGCATTGATTCCGATTTTGTCTTAAAGCTCTTGCCGAAAGCCTTCTCCTTGGACCTGATATCCTCGACCTGCGCTTTCAGCCCCTCCGGCGTATTCCCGTTCGTGAAGTACCAGTCGGACACGCGAGCGGCCATGTCGCGGGCGGCGCGCGAAGAGCCGCCCTGGAAGATCTCGGGCAGCGGATCGAGCGGTTTCGGCTTCAGCGAGTACTCGTTGAACCGATAGAAGTCCCCGTTGAGTGTGAAGCTCTCTTCCGTCCAAATCCCGCGCAGAGCATTGATGAACTCCTCCGAACGCCGGCAGCGCTCATCGTGATCGAACCAGGGCTCTCCGATTGCGTGGAATTCACCGCGGAACCAGCCGGATACAATATTCACCGAAACGCGCGCGTTGGTAAGCTGGCTGATCGTCGCAATCTGCTTCGCTGCTACGGCCGGATTCCATGGCCCGGGAAGGAGAGCGGCGATCACCTTGAGCTTTTCAGTCGCAGCCAGCAGCGCATGCGAGAAGCTGACCGGCTCATGCTGCTTGTCGGCTCCGTAACCCGCCGCGAACCGGATCTGACTGAGTGCGTAGTCGAAGCCCGCCTTTTCGGCGATCTGAGCAAGTTTCCGGTTGTAGTCGATGTCCCAGCTGGTACGCTGCTCGATCGAAGAAATCACGAGGCCGCCGGATACGTTCGGCACCCAGTAGGCGAATTTGATCGGTTCGTTGTTTACAGACATCCTGGTATGTCCCTTGAGAATGACACTTACTGCGAGGTAGGCGCGGCATGAGCGCGCAGCACCATGCGACCACGCCGCTCAAGACGAGCGGGCGCCGACACTGCTGTTCAGCCAGCGTTTGCGTTGTTGATTTCGAGGAGCTAGAGCGATCTCAGGCCAGATCGTCCCTATGAATTAAGACGCCGCTCAGGAACAACACGAACACAACTGGTCGACAAGCTTGCTCGGAATCGAATGCGGAACGCTGTCGAAGACGTAGTTGCGCATTGTCCGCGCTCCTGAGTGGGACCATCGCCTGATGATCAATCCTCTCAGAGATTGTTCGGCCATGCGAGTCCAAGGCGAATTATTGTTCGCCACGCGGAGAAAATCAGCTTCCTTTTGTTAAGCGGCGAACGCATCGTTTGTTGCTGTGTGGGTGCAAGCTGATCGTTTCATCGTCGCGAGGGTCATTCAACCGCCACGGCCGTACGGCGGCAACGGCATAGCGACCTGCACCAAATACTGCGGCTTCGGCCGGTGACTGGAATATTCCAATCGCATTCGCCGGCATCTTAGATCACTTGCTCTGCCGAAGAGATCGGAGACATCGAATTCGCATGGTCGGACCGGCTATTGCCGTCCAACATGCAAGCACGCCCGGCACTGGACGCAATCAAACGAACGTCCCAACGGATTCAGCGCAGAATAGGCGGGGTCGAGCGAACGGCAACAAGAGCCTGGCCGGCCCGCCCGTTCATCCAACGCCGTCCTTGGCTGACCTAACGACGTTCGCTCCAGCCGAATTGCCTTCCCTGTCGCTCGAAGGCGTAGATCGGATTGATACCGCAATAGGCATATGTGCCGGATGCGGTAGCCATGCACTGGCTATAGCTTGAGAACTGGCAGTTGCCCGGATATCCCCAGGCTCGGCCCTGCAAGCAATAAACGTCTTGACGGGCCGGTGGGGTGTACGAATACGAATGAACCCGTGAAGCGGCGGTCGAGCCTGATCCAAAGCCGATGAGGATAGGAAGTGTTAGCACTCCGATAGCGAGAACGTAGCGCATGAGATCTCTTGCCTCCGTTAATTCGCTGAAGGATAGAGGATCCGAATTAAACGGCTTGATCTTAATCAATGGCAGATGGTGGGTCCAGTCGGACTATCGTCAGCAAGACCATCACCCGTGGGCCAGAGACCCGAGTGAGATACTTGAGCAGGACGTTGGATATAAGGGTGGGGAGCAATGAGAGGGTTGGAGCGGATTATGCGACCCGTCCTCGGTCCTGAGCTAACCCGCCCGCATTTCGAAGCAGCCTTCGAGCGACACCGCCCGGCGAAACGCATCTTTTAAGCGCTACTTGGCACCTTCGCGCAGCAGAACACTCGTATAGCAGTCAAATCTAGGATCGTTTCATTCGCTCTGACGCGTGTTGCCGGCACCATCCTCGACGATGGAAGGCCAAAATTGCATCGCCTCGACTGTTGCGCGGACACTGCGTCACAACGACACGACTTCCTTTTCATAGAAGAATGTTAGACACCGTGCAGGCATCCATAGATTGCGCCCAATTTATTCGCGAGGCTCCAATTCACTTCGCATATTCTGGTTCAGAAGTGTCGGACCATGTTTGTGAGCATCACCACAGACCAAAGATCCCGCATCAATTCGCTCAGTGAACTCGGCATATCGAGCGGGTCAAATCCGATTGTCAGCTTGAGCGAATTCACTTACAAGAAAGGTAAGACGATCTACATCGAGAGCTGACCCAGCCGAGTACGTCTATTAAGTCAGAAAAGGCGCGGTACGGACCTACAAGTTACTCCCCGATGGACCCGCCAGATCGGCGCATTTCATTGCCGGGTGATATTTTTGGACTCGAGAACGGCGTAGCCCACCGATTTACCGCGGAAGCCATCATCCAAACCACTGTTCGCCTGATCAGGCGGCAACATCTTGAGACGGTGGCCGAGACTGACGCGGTTGTCTGGCGCACCTTGCTCAGCCTGACTACGAATAACTTGCAGCACGCCGAAAACTATATGCTGCTGCTTGGACGCAAAACTGCTCTGGAGCGCGTTGCCGCGTTCTTGCACGAAATGGATGAACGGCTCACGGCTGCTGACGTTATCTCGCTGCCAATGTCTCGGCGCGATATCGCGGATTACCTTGGCCTGACCATCGAGACCGTTTCGCGTGCAGTATCGCAATTGCACGGTGATGGCGTCCTCGATTTCATCGGCAATACTCAACGCGAGATCGTGATTCTGGACCGGCAGCGCTCGAGTCCATCGACATAGGCGCGGAGCGTCTTCAACAGCTTGAAAAGCGCAAGAGCAAAAGCCGCGATGACAAGGTTGATGAGGTGGCTACCGCTTCCATGGGCGCCAAAAAACCTACTCCATCGGCCCTTACGGCAATGGCAAGGATGGCACGTTCTCGCTCGCCGACGCGCGGCGCGAGCGCGACAAGGCCAGAGTCCTGCTCAAGGACGGCAAAGACCCAAGCACCGAGATGCAGCTCGACAAGCACAGGCAGGCCGCCGCCCGGCCGTTCGGGCAATGGGCTGACGAGTGGCTCGCGAAGAAGAAGGTGGGGAAAGTCAAACGCGGTAGAATCGTCGCGGTGCGCGACCCGAAGACTATCCTGGTGCTTGAGATCCGCGTCGGTTACGTCGAGAATCGCTTCGGCAAGCTGTGCAGGCAGGACATCAATCGTCCGGATGTGCTCGCTTTCGTGCGCTCATACGAAGCCGAAGGAAAGCTGGAAACCCGCGACCGCGTCGCAGCATCGGCGAGCAAATCTGCGACTATGCCGATGTCGAAGGTGACGGCTACAATCCATTTCGCAATCTGCGCGGGCAAATGATTGCCAACATTTCGACACCGCGTCCCGGCGTTACCGAGCCCCGTGACGTGACGCGCGTCTTCAAGTACCAGCCTTGTCTGGCGACCGCTTCATGACCCGGGCCCTGGTTAGCCGGTGGAGTGCATCACAATGGGGTCTACCAGCTTATACACGCACCGGCGCATTCGCGTCACACTTAGCTACTGAAGAGACGACACTTATGAACGCAGAACAGCTCGGGCCGCTGGCACTCCTTCCGAAACTTCCGATTGGGATAGCTCCGAACCGGGGTCTCCGGCCGCCTCGCAGTGGGACGAAGTGATGGCTGCGCAGGCGTCCACCGCCGACTCGCCGGACCAGCACTTGACGTAAGCGAAGCTTTTCTCCCATTTGATTGATTGGTTTCGGCTCGGGTTGGGCGGCGGCGATCAAGGTGAGACTTCGTATTGCCGCCAGCTCCCCATTACCGGCTTTGCCCATAAGGCAGCTATTGTAGGAGATCCGCTGGTGCCGGCAGTCGACACAGCACTCGACGTGACCACCGAGCGCGGCAGTCCGGCACGCTTCGATGGCTCCCATCACGCGGAGCTGAGATCGGCTCAGGTGCCCGGCGTGGGCGACGCGGAACGCGTCGCCGTGCTGGCGGAAGATATCCGCCGGACGTGCGCCGGGCACCTACTCGGGCCGAGATCTCAATCGCGCGTCGAGATCGTCGAGCGGGCTCCTGGCCCGTGCGATCAGATTGGTTGCGACTTGCGTGTAGCGCTCCGTCGATGACAGTCGCGCATGCCCAAGAAGGACTTGGATGAGCCGGATATCAGTACCGCGCTCGTAAAGGCGAGTAGCAAAGCTGTACCGCAGAACATCTGCCGTCACCCGCTTATCGAGGCCGGCATGTTGCCGAGCTTTGCGGCAAGCCTCCTGCAGCGTGGCGACGTTCACCGGATCGTCCGGATTGCGCCCGGGAAACAGCCAATGGCGCGGCTTGGCCAGACACCAGTAGGATCGTAGGATGCTGAGCAGCCGCGGCGACAGCATCACGTAACGATCCTTGCCGCCCTTGCCGGCGGTGATCAGGATCAGCATGCGCTTGCTGTCGATCGCGCCGGGCTTCAGGCGGCTGACCTCGCCGACCCGTAGCCCGGCAGCGTAGGCCGTCACCAGCGCAACCCGGTCGCGCAGGGCCGGTAACCGCCTCCAGGAAACGCGCGACTTCCTCGGGCCTCAGCACCAGCGGTTGCTTGATCGGCTCGCGGGCCGAATAATGTTCTCAATCGCCTCCTTGCGCCCGAGCGTCACCGCATAGAAAAAGCGCAACGCGCACGTCACTTGGTTGATGTGGGTCCACGACCGCTTCAACCCGATCAGGTGCAGTTGGTACGCGCGCACCTGCTCAACGCCGAGCTTGTCGGGTGATCGGCCGAAATGTCGGCTAAAGTTCGCAACCACGTAGGATTGTTGCGTCGCCGGTGATAAGTTGCGCAGCGTCATATCCTCGATCATGCGGCGGCGCGGTCGAACTCATCGTGGCCACGAGGCACTCCTGTATTAAGAGGAACGGACTTGCCGTCCCACCCTCTCAAACAGATGCCTCTCAGATAAACGGCCTCGCCACGCCCTCCCGCGGAGCGGGTTCGTTCAACGGTGGGCGACATCGAGCGGAATCAGCAGATGAGGCCGAGACCGACGTGCTCGCCTATATGAGCTTGCCGGCCGCACACCGGGTCAAGCTGCACTCGACGGATGAGATGGACAAGCGATTTCTTCATGGCCGAGACGACGACTGCGGAGATCACCGTAAGTCCATTCTTTTGTTCGGCCCACGGGGGTCGTTCTTCCGTCCTGGCCACCGATCTCACAGCCGCCGCGCGCAGGGGCGGTCAAGGCTGGCCGCACCTGCGGCCACCGCAAGGCTTGGCCTTGACCGGCCCGAGCACGGCGGCACGCTGGCGTAGAATGGGACTGCATTCCTGGCTAGAACTTGCCGTCAGCCGCAATTATGGTTGTTGGGCGCGGGCGACCTCGTGGCGAAGCGTGACGCGTCGGCTGTAAGCGTCACCGGACTGCCTGTCTTGCTGAGCTGAGGCGCCCGCGCGCCGGTTTTGGGCCGCCGCGGCTTCCATTGCGCCACGAATCGTTCGTAGCTTTGCTCGGCCTGGGCGGCAATCAACATCTCGGGGTCGCGCAGCGCCTTGATGTTGTAGGTATAGGCTGGCCCACGCCGGCTGCCTTTCTGTTGCGGATGTCCGGCTTGAAGTTGCATCGCGCGGGTCTTGTTGGCAACCAGGGCCGGGCGCGCCCACGGGTAATCCTCGCCCTTCGTCAGCAAATCCCAGCAGAGCACAGTGAGCTTCCGAGCCACGGCCACCGCGGCGATCTGATGGCTGCGCCGCGCGCGGATCTGTACGAAAAAAGCATGCAGTGGACCGGGCGCCTTGGCCGCGGCCCAGGCCGCCTCGACCAGCATGGCGCGCGCGTGAGAACGGCCCATCTTGCTGATGCGGCCGTGATGGGCCGCTCCCAGTTCCGACTGCCGCACCCGTGGGTTCAGCCGGGCTGTTGAATCGGCTGATGTCGCCGATCGCCGCCACGATCCCGGCAGCGACCGCCAGGTTCACGCCGGTGATCGTCATCAATCTGTTGACGGCGGAATCGTCGATGGCGTCGCTCGCGGTCGAGCAGGGTCAGGTCTTCTGCCAGCCGGTCCAGTTCACGGACGTGCCGATCGATCGCCGCGCGCTCATCGTCCGGCAACCGTTGAGCGGCCAACCACGCCCCGCCGCGGACGTTGAAAAGATCGGCATGTGGGCACTTCGGGATCAAGTGCGCGTGCAGGATCGAATGCACCTCGTTCTTGAGCCGCGTGCGATGCCGCACGAGCTCGCCGCGCCACCAGCCTGCGCTTGCGTTCGGTCGCCGCATCAGGCGTCCAAATTTGCGGCAGGTATCCCGCCGCCTGCAGACTGGCGAGTGTGCCGGCATCGATCTTGTCGGTCTTGACGTGCGCCTGGGCGATCGCCTTCACCTGCAATGGATTGGCGATAATCACCCGCGCCACGAATGGCGCCAGCACTCGCGAGACCGCCATGCTGTTGCCGGTCGCCTCGAGCACCACCTCATCACTGGCCAGCAGGGTCTTGCCAAATCCCTCCATCGCAGTCCGCGTCATATCGATGCGGCCCGCATGTCGAAGCCTGCCGCTCTCCCAAAACACCACCTCCCCGAAGGGACGGCGGATATCAATGCCAATTACCCGTCGCATTCGCACCTCCTCTGCCGGACACATGACGGGAGCTGCGGGCGACACGACAACTACGGATTCGCGCTCTCGGCGCAACCGGGCGAGTCGCAGAGGCGGCCTGCTACTAACTCGAGCTCTCGGCTCATCGCGTGCATCGGCTTGCCCGCACTTCGTGCTCCCGGTGCCTCTGTCCCGATGGTCGCACCATACGCCACGAGGTAGCGCGGCGGAACGTTGGCACCGAGACATCCCATACCGGTTACCAATCCGCTCGAACGGGTCAATGGCGAGATCAAGCGCCGAACCGAAGTTGTCGGCATCTTCCCAATGAAGACGCCATCGTCCGCCTCGTCGGTGCGATCCTGCTCGAGCAGAACGACGAGTAGGCGGTTCAGCGCGGCCGCTACATAACACTGGAAACGATCGCCCCATTGGGCGATGACCCCGCCGTCAGCCTCCCGGCAATCGCCAGCTAACCGATCCGGCCCATGCCGGCGAACGTGGTGACCCGCACTCAGCTACACCGCGCCACGGGGCACGATCATACCAGAAGGCTCAAGAACGCCCACAGAACCGTTCTTCGGGAGGTTCTTTATCGATTTCCGGCCATGGGGGCAGCCTGCGTGTCCGCTGCAGCAAGTCGGCGGCTCCGCGTCAGGTTCTCGACAGCTATCGCACGTAGAGCAGGTCTCCAGAGGCGATCATAGCTGGCGATCGCTGCAAGAATACTGGAGCGCGCGGTCGGAGTGCTTGGACGCGGCATTCTGGGGCGTTCACGATAGTTTTTTGCTGGGTTCGATGCTGCCGGTCGATTCCGTGGCAAATCACAAGCGACCTCAGGCTTCAAATTGGCCTATATTCCGAAACTGAGAACGAATGAAGTTCGAATCCACCAACTGGGTGCGTCAACAATCGGGCACCGCGGGCCCGCAAGAGAACTCACCGGCTCCGTCCACAGATGCGGCGGCCTTTGAGCAGCAGCTGGGCGAGATCGCTGTCCCGTCTGCTCCCGTGCTCATGCAGGTCTGCGCCCATCAAGCGGATGCATCGCGATCTGAGGCGCATGCCGGAGAGGATGAGGCGGTGCTGGGCGCCTCAGCGCTGCAGACCGCTCAGTCAAATTGGGTCTTGGTAGGTCGCAGCAAGGATCCGCTTTATGCTAAGGATGCGCGCCTTATTTCCGGCCTTAAGCAGGCGATCCTCAGGGGTGGAGCTGCCGAGAGCACCGCCACGAGCAACGTCGGTTATCTGCTCAGCTTGAGCCGTTGGCTCTTTGCAAACGACAAGCCGGGCATTGCTGATCGGCTTCATGACGAGTCGATGGACAAGGATGTCGAGGAGTTCATAACAAAAGGTGGGACGGCGAACGTCCCTTGGGCACTACCTCATCTGCGGACCTCTCAATTGACGGGAGGAGTCGTACCGATCGCAGGCCGCCCTGACCTGACTCCTTATCCCAAGGACGGGACTCTCATCAAAGAATACAAAAAGCAAGCAGTGGCGGCCCGAACTTCAAGTACCGCCAAAACCTATGCATCTATTCTCACGGATTTCAGCCACTACCTTCGTGCAAACAACAAGCGTAGCATTGCTGCTCGGCTTCAGGACGAGACATGGAACGACGACGAACCGCTGAATGAAGAGATCAAGCGCTACAAGGACGCCGGGGGTAACAAAAGTATCGGCGCGGCACTTGATCATCTCCGTAACGGAGCGAGAAAACTCAACGGTCCCCCTTTTCATCCCGAAGACGCGCCCTTGATTTCCGGACTTCAAGAAGCACTCGTTAAGGCTGGGTACGAGGAGATCACCGCTAAGACGAATTATGTTGGTCCTCTTCGCAGATTCAGCCGGTGGCTCTTCGCAAAAAACAAGCCGGGAGTGGCTGCTCGGCTTAACGACGAATCGCTGAGCAGCGACGCTGCGATCTTCGATCAAAGTCGCAGGCACCTCGTTCTTACCGCACTAGATCGTCTCCGCGCCTCTCAGTCGCCGGGCGGAGTCGCGTCAATCACTTGCCGGGCAGGGGGCATTGAGGCCGCGGCTGAGCAGGGCGGGTCGCAGCCCGCCTTCAGTTGGCCAGCGGCACTCGCTGAGGGGGATGATCAAGATTTATTCTTTGGGACGGTCGACGAAGCCGGTGCATCGTCGTGTCTTCAGCCACCGCGGCATGGCCTGGCATTGGATCCTACAGAGTCCCCTAATCCCGTGAACTGGCGCCATCAGGACGACGAGCTGACGGGTGAACGTTACAGCAACATCCTCGTGCCAGGCGAGCAGATTCCCATCATGCGGGCGAGCGGCCACCCATCTACGCCGCCTCCGCACGGTCAAGGCGGTAGAACGATGCTGAATGCCTCGGCGCTACCGCCCGGCCATGCAAATTTGGTTTTCGCAGGTAGCAGCCTGGATCCTGTTTATTGCGAAGATGCGTCTCTTATTGAGGGGCTCAGGCCGGCACTCATCAAGGCTGGGGCCTCCGAGAGCACGGTCGGTCGCAATCTACGTGGTCTTCTCAGCTTGGGGCATTGGCTCGTAAAGAACGACAAGCCGGGCATTGCTTCCCGGCTTTACGACAAGTCGCTGGACAGGGATGCCCAGGAGTTCGCCGAGAAGGAGGAGCAGGCCATCGCTACCCCACTGGATCATCTTCGAGCCTCCCAATCGCCGGGCGGCATCACGCCGTTTGCAAGCCGGGTTGAGCGAAATCCCTATCCCCAGGATGCGGATCTCATCAAAAGGTACAAGGAAGAAGCAGCCCCAAGCACCGCCAACACCGCGAGGAGCTATGCAACTCTTCTTATCGATTTCAGTGATTACCTCCGTGAAAACGATAAGCCCGGCATTGCTGCTCGGCTTGGTCACGACTCGCTGGATGAAGATGTCAGCCGGTATAAGGAGGCGGACCCCTATGGCCGCAGAAAAGCCGGAGCCGCACTGGCTCATCTCCTGAGGTCGCCGGCGGGTGCTAGAGCGATCGAACTCCTGCGTCATATTCGCCCCCTTCCTGATCTCGAAGACGCGGTTCGCGCCGAGACGAGGCGGACCCTCACCGCGACTGCGCAGCACAGCGGGTCGAACGGAGCTGTCAGCTGGCCGGAGACTCTGCCTGCGAACCAGCAGGATCTGCTTATGGAGATGATGGACGGACCCAGCTCCTCGCCGCCTCCGCAGGGCGTCGCCGTTGAGCGGCAGCTGATGCAGACCCCATCCCATCAACTGGCGGCGTCACCATCGCAGAGGCAAGCTCCGGTGTCGTCGCCGGACGAGCTGATCGGCGAGCAGCTTCCGGCCGAAGACGCGGAGCTCTTGGCGAGGTTTCGTGTAGACGCCGAGCGGCGCAAGCTCACCGGAGGGGCCATCAACAACAGTGTTTCCGGGCTTAGGACTTTTGTCCGCTGGGTCAACGCAAGTCATAGGGGCCCTGTAGCTTCTCGGCTGCGAGACGGTTCATCGCTGGATGAGGAAATAGCGAAGTACAGGAGCTTGGGCCGTGACCCCCAGAACCGCATTAGATCGGCTCTGGACGTTCTCAGGCGGCTGCTACGTGGGGGTGAAGAAGTCGAAGCACCCGAACCCCGCGTTCTCGGTGCCCCCCGTCGCCAGGTTCCTCATCCAGAAGATGCGCCGCTCATTGAGGGCGCGCTGAGCCAAGCCCTGAAAGATCTTAAAACCCCGACTGCGAAGCTGAGGCAGTCTGCGCAACAGCGGGCGACACGTCTTCGTGCGCTGAGTGCGTGGCTTAGAGGGAATGGCAAAGGGAGCATTATTGGGCGGCTAAACGGCTCCAGCAGGGAGCAGTTATCCCTCGACAATGACGTGGTAGCATTCCAACGGACTAGAGGCAGAGTACACGGTCCCGATTTGTCGCACCTTGGCAGCTACTTGAAACTCATCGAGGCGAACCGAGAGCTGGGGCTGCCAGGCCCTGAGCAGCCGAGCTCGCCGGCCGCGCAGGGCGATCGGTTTTCCGGCTCGGCGCAGGATCTTCCCTCAACGCCGGCCAGCCAAAGCGCTGGAGCTTGGGTTTGGTTGAGTGAACAGCTGCAAGAACCGGGATCACCATCCAGGCCCGCGTCAAATGCTAAGGGCAGGCTTGAGCCATTTGTTGATCTGAATGCGCCAGCGCCGTCCGAGTTGCGCGACGATGCTCACTTTGCGCCAGCCGATCCTGCCGGGGTTCGCTCAGACACCTACGCTGGTCTTGAGCCATTTGTTGATCTGAATGCGCCGACGCCGTCCGAGTTGCGGGATGATGCTCACTTTGCGCCAGCCGATCCTGCCAGGGTTCGCTCAGACACCTACGCTGGTCTTGAGCCATTTGTTGATCTGAATGCGCCGACGCCGTCCGAGTTGCGGGACGATGCTCACTTTGCGCCAGTCCATCCTGCCAGGGTTCGCTCAGATACTTACGCTGGTTCTGTATCATTTGTTGGTCGGGATGCTCCCAGACCGCCGATGATTGATCTAGATCCGCCCACGCTGCAGGAGCTGCGTGATGATGCTCGTTATGCGCCTTTCCCGCGCACATCCGCCGATGCTCAGATCGGGGCTTTGGATCCGACCGGCTCCTCCCACGGCCGCAGTGGACTAGAGCTCGGCGCCGAGGAATGGCTGGGCGACAAGCATATCCACAGGGATTACGAGCTCCTGGCGGAGGAGTTGCGGCGGGGCCGTCCGGAACTCGCCGCTCTGGCGCAGTTCGTGGATCCCCTGATAGCTCACTATCAACTGCGCTTCGGCGCCGAGCCCGACATGCTCCGTGCATTCCAGCGCATCGTCTACGATCCAAATGGTAATGATACGGCCGACTTCCTGTTCCTGCCAGTGAACGACGCTATGGATCCTAATCGCCTCGGCACGCATTGGTCGCTGCTGCTCCTTGATCGCCACACGCGAGGAGAGCCGATTGCCTATCACTACGACTCTGTCCGGGGACACAACCACGAGGCGGCAGCGCAGCTCGCACGACGGCTGCGCGCCCGCCTGGAGTCACCCAGCATGGCCCAGCAGCGGAACAGCTATGATTGCGGCGTCTTTGTGGTGGACGGCACGCGGGCGCTGGTTCGACGATTGGCCCAAGGAGAGCGGCCAGTGCACGGGCCGCTGCACCTTGACAACCTCGTCGCCAATCGGCGGTCCCTCCAGAGTCGACTGGCTTATCCCGGCTTGGGCTAATGGAGCGGGTCGAGGCCAGGATCGCTCGCGCAGCAACTACCGGCTTTCAGGCATAAATTGGTCGGCATCTCTGAGGCGCACCAGTCAGCTATCGAGCACTATTTCCTGAACGCTATGATGTGCCTTCGCACGCTGCCGGTAAGCACCGCCGGATCATACAGACAGTTGAGCCAACCGGTCAGCATTTTGGCAATCCGTCCTTTGGATTAGGCGCTCAACCGTTCTCCAGTTCTCCGTCGCTGATGTGAGGTCCGCGTGGTGAATGGTCATTGTTCTGCTTCTCTCCGCGCAACTCAGTAGACCGAAAATCCACGCTCACGAAAGAATAGTTCCCTGCCGTTGGAGGGCCAGACTGCATTAGAGCCTTGCGGGTTCCGATCGAGTTCGGTGGTCTCGGCGCAGCGCTTCGTCAGACCTTCGATCTGCTCATTGCACTTGCGGCTACAGACTCCAATCTGCCACAGGCGCAGAGGGCACACTTCAACCTGGTCGAGGACTTACGCCTGAACAAGGATGAGGCCACCAAAGCGCGGTGCCTCAGAGCCATCGAGCCATCGCGAAATAGTGAGCTATGTCGGAGTCGCGACAACCGAGTTACCGAGTTGGGCGTCGGCGCTGGCGATCGCTACCAGACGTCGGACCGAGCCGGATTACAGCTCAATGGCCCAAAACATTGCACGACTGGCACCCTGTACGCCGATCACGTGATCGTAGCGGCTGACCAGAGCGGCAAGCGGATCGCCGTACCTCTCGATACCAACCAGCCCCCGTCAAGCACCCGACGACTGGGATGGCTTCGCGCATTTTTACTCCCCACCGCCCTTTCAATGGTCCGATCCGCTTCTTAAAGTTGCGGATATCGGCGATCTAACTTTGCCCTCGCTATCGACGTTGAAACGGCCGCGAAGATTGCGTGCGCGTCTAAATAAATCGAGAGGACATTCGCGATAGCGATATCGTCTATGTGGCGGATTCTTCGCTTTGGGGTGTGTTTAGAGCAGATGTAATCTCCTAGCTTTTCCTCCGCGGCCGCAATCTCTTCTGCAACGCAGCCTGTGCTGACATCCCGGCCGTTGTCTCTGATGATCCAGGTTGCATGGTGAGTGTTTTATGCGCTCTTGTTGTGGCGGGCAGCCTTGAGCTGAAGTCGGGCGCCCCTGCTTCTTCGCGGCATAGCTCTCTCATCCGTCCGATATGAGCCAGCGTTGTAAATTCCTTGCCGGCAATCTTCTCGATAATCAGTCGATTACGGTCGCGCTCCCGACGCAAACCCGCGACCGTCATTCCTCCCAAAGGAAATGCGATCTTCACGGCATCGCCAAGGCGAAGTGGAGTATCAGGTGTAATTTCCGGTTGCGTTCGAGGCGGCATCGACGCCACAGCGCGGCTGTTAAAAACCGAACTAAGATGTCAGCGCCTTATTGAAAGTAAACCTTTCCTTTCTTCGATCGTAAGATTGGCAATTTCATCGCAAAATTGACGAGACAGAGCGTAACTTGAAGGGGGGACTGACCGTCACTCGGCTTCTTAAGCTGGCATGCCAGCCGCCTTCGTTTGTGAACAGAATGTAAGAGTCCAACGCAGCCAAGTCGTGATTGGCGTTTCCATCCCCCAATTTGCCTCGTACGCTCATGGCCACCCCTGCAAAATATAGTGCAAGCAGTATCGCAGCTGCCACTCAACCGCGTCAGAGTTTCTGGTAAGCGTTCTCATCGAACGACTTCTCCTCTATGGCGCCCTTTAGACGATTACGCATGTATCGTGCCAAAGGTGAAATCGAGCGCAATCAATGCGATAGCCACAGTAGTGCTATGTCAGCGGTCCAACACCGTCGCCAGACATCGTACAACTGAGCGCGCTATCAATAGGTTCAAGCCTTAGCCCGCCTGGTCTTCCGGACAAGGGAAAATGGACCTGGAATGCCAAAGTAATTTTGTCAGCTCCGCCGAAGCGCATCGCGTGCGCCTTTCGTAAAACCGGGCAAGGACCTTTTCTGAGGTCCGCGCGTGCGATACGAGGCAGTGCTGGATCGCCCGAGTAAATGTTTCTCACAATCAGCGGCAGTTCATGTTGGTTTGGCGTTTCTTGGCATTGCTCAATATGTGGAGCCTGCCGGGTCATCGAGCTTGTGGCGCTCGGTTCCGGTGAGGGGGCGGTTGAAGATGCTAACGAGGATCATGTCGTTATTCCGCCCCCCGCGCAGGAAATGCTTGTCAAGCACATACATGTCACCCTTGCGAATGGGAAAGACATTGCTGTCCATGTCCTCGACCGCGCCCTCTCCGCCGATGCACTAGCAGGCTTCGAGATGATTCCGGTATTGCAGAAGCGAAACGGTGTTAGCGCGCACTACCGTGTGGCAGATACTAAAACCCATGCCGTCCTTATCCGTCAGAAGGCGGTGGCTAGTGCCCCAATCGACGAAGTGATCGGTTGCTTCGACGTCGCGCAGGCTACGCACAAGCATAGTGTTCGATTGCCCGGTGCAGGTTGAACTGATTGATCCAAAAGCTGGAGGCCGTTGTTCTGCCTCGGAACTGCGACTTCCCTGTCGCGCGGCCGACTGCGTTCCGTCGAAACAACCAACCGTCGGTCGCGGAGAGCCTGTGCAGCAGTCCTATGGGATCGGCTACACGCAAAAGGCCTGCCATTTGCCCGACGGCGAGTAGTTGAAATATCGGCGCGAAGGTATTTCGCAGCCGAGCCCGATCGGCGCGGCTTTCTAATCCGCTATGGGCAAATGCCGATATAGATTGAGCACCTGATACCCGAGCCGAATGAACTCACGTGCAGGTCAGCAGATCAGGTCCTGGGGCTAGTCCAACAGCGGGCGGATATCATCGATTGTTTGCCGGGTCACAAGCTCATGATGATGCCGTCGGCGAGAAATCGCGTGGCCCCGAATGCGCGCGTCGTTCGCGACTCCGCACCTAGCTTGCCGGCATGTACGTCCCCTCGAAAGGCTAAACGCGAGCGGGAAGGTCTCGGCCGAAAGAGATTCGAGCGCGGTCTGCTCTTCGGTGAGGCGCTTTTCAATAAACTGACGTTCGACATCCGACAGGTTCGACTTCAGCAGGCGACGATAGCGGTAGATGTTGTTGCGGTGAGCACGAATGCGGGCCAAATATTCATCAAGCATCCTGGATGCTCCTGAGGTCGTCGCAATCTCTACGAAGAGATATTCGGGCGAGCATGTCGTCGATCAACGCGCCGCCTGTCATCGCATCTCGGAAGCCGTTCGGCAGGCGGATAAGGACCATGCTAGTTCGTGATATCATTCTTTCCCCTAGCCTAGCACTTCCATCGCGACGATCCGCAGCGTTCTTGGCTCGCCATAGCCGTCTTTCTGCTCGGCTAGTCGCTCAAACAGAGCTGGACGGTTGTAAGGCGCAAAAAATAGGCGGTCACGCCCCGGGCGCCGGACGCTTGTCGCTAACAAGCTCGCCCGTCAGTATTCTCTCTGACGAGCTGAACATCGTTTGCCGATGTGCTATACGCATTTTCGTTGAGAATAGCTTTGTTTGAGAGTTTCGATGTCTCTTTCGATTGGATTGATTGTCGACGGCTATGTGAAACTAAACAACCGCAGCGCGCTGGAGAACCTTCTGGCGCATCGGCGGGAGCTACTGCAGCAGTTGAAGTGCGTTACCGGAGTTGATCCGAAGCCAGCGATCGCTCAGGTCAGTCAAGACATCACAGTGATCGAAAGGGCACTTGCGGCGCTCGCACAGGAGTAAACAGCAAGGCGCACCGGCTCGCTTGAGTGATGGCGCTCCGGCGCCGAACACTGAGTTCGCCCTCGTTTCGGACGAAGGTTATTAGCGCGACGCCTCACCGACATCGTGGCGCGCAAGGGTGGGTGCGCCAAGCTCTGTGCGCTGCCTGTTGTGCGAGCTGCTCTCTCGTTTCAGCGAGCGGCCTCGCAGCGAGCAACGCGCCAACCGATTCACATCGGATAACGCCGCGCCTTGGGTGAGTTAGGCCGCCATCGATTTGCAACCACGATACACCGCTGCGAGGTGGCCGGACCACTATGCCGCAGGCGACGCGACGGTCGCGCGCGAACCTGGATAGCGGGCCAGGATCTTCAGCACTGTGACTTGGAAATTCACCTCAATGACAAGCCACGTCCTAGATCTATCGCCACATCGTTGGTGCTCTGGAAAGAGCTTCCTGACAGATTTGTTTAAGCAGATCGGGGCGCGTCTCACCTCTGGTGGCGGCCTCCAGGATTTTGGAGGCAACGTAGGCGCGAACGCCGGCGTCATACGGTGAGACGCTTTCGCAAACCTCATCCCGGATCGTACGCAGAAGCGCGGTGGTGGCACCGTCCAGCATTGGGAGATCTCCCTCATACCATCGAGGAAGATAATGGGCATTTGCTGGACCGGAACTCAAGTACATCAGATCTTATGAGCCTCCGCGACTGCCGGCAGCAGATTTCCAGCGCGATGCAATGTCCAGCACCTCTGCGATCGCTGACCATTGCGGCAGCTCGCTTGATCGGCCTGCTTTTGTCTTCTCGTCGGCCGTCTCGGCTTAACAGACAAGCTTACTAGAGCTCAGAGGCCAATGTGAGCGCCCTGCGATCATGCTCTGCGATTAGACCGGGCGGCTGCGGCAGGCCAATGCTCGGACGGTGCTAGTTCGTTGCCGAGCCTCATCAGGTTCAATTGCGGCTAGAGGATTTGCCGTTTATCGCGCCCGCTGCGTCCAACCAATGCTTTGGCACACCTGCCCGATGGAGTTGGTAGAAATAGCTTGCCACTGCCCTGCTCCGATGTCGTCTCACGACACGGCCCTATCGGCTCCAAACCCGAGCGCTTGGCATCCCGCACTGTAGAGGGACTTCAATTCATGCGGTGAAGTGCGTCAAAAACCGGCGCCCGCCCCACGTCTGGCGACGAAATCGGGCCAGGATCCGGCGCCCGCGCTCAGTGCCCCCTTGACTCGCTCCCTGGCCGCTCTTGAGGGAACTTCAGCTTTATGCAGCTTGACGAGATCGTCTGCGCGATCGTGAAGTAATTTCTTGGTCATGGGCGCGTGGTTATTGATCCATAATCGCACGTATTGGCAGCACACGATTTTGAGCGAAGCTCCTTTGGCGAGGCCCGCTTGCAGGCGGTGATCTCGGTAGCGACTTGCGTTTTGGATATATAAGCCTGGTGTAGCTGAAGGACCCCAGCACGGACAGCGAACGTCGCGTGAAAATTATCGGGGGCGCTGCCGTAATGCAGGATTTGAGCGCGAGAGCGCGGCTCGTTGCATTAATCGATATTGCCACTTTGTTACAGTCTCCGCCCAGAGCAATCACATGCAGCCGGAGGGCGGCATATTCCGCGGCCACATTGTTGGGGCCATTACTGCAACTGAGCAAGAGCGACGAGCGAGATGGCGTCGCCGAAAGTGCCGTCGCATCCGCGAGCTGGGCGCAAGCCCTTTGCAGGGAGTGAGCTAGCAACCAGCCCACCGCGGGCTGCGTGTGAAACGCTCCGATCTGACGCCGAGGCGCCTCGTTCAGGGAAGAGAAGCGACTGGGCTGCAATTATCTGCTGTGTTTGTCGAATTGGAAAGGGAGCTACATGAATCATTTCGGCAGCAGCCATCGTCGCACACCATCTGTGATGACAGACGAACAGCACGAGCTGGAGCGCTGCAAGCGGGAGATTGCGCGACTCAAACAGCTGGTTGTACGACTTTCTGAAATTGTTTTGCGCGACGTCGTAAAACGCGCGCAAAGCGGCCGGAACGTCCCGGAGTGTCCGAGCGAGCCGCCGAAGTCATAATACGGAAAGCGAACTCGCACTTGGCTGCTCTCGGCAGCGTGGGAGCGGCCCCGCCTCGCTCCACCCCGTCAGCGGCAGAGCCAATCTCCAGCCGACATCATGAGCTCGAGCGTGTGGTAGTTGTTCAGCACGCAAACGGCAGTTCCGTATCGCCTTCGAGAGTTCTTCCTGGATGTTGAGGATTTCAGTGCCCCCCGGCTCGACGGCTTCTGAGCGCAATCACTTGCGGATCTGGCTACGATGGCGACCAGGACAGGACTACATTGTCGATCAACCGAGTGAAGCCTACGTACGCTGCGACACAGAGCACCGCCGGATAGCGCAGAGGACTCTCGGCAATCTTTAGGGTCCCAGTGTCGACAAGCTCAAGGTACTGCAGTCGATCGACCCTTTCCATATGCTTTCTTGCAAGCGCAATCAGCGTTGCCCCGTCGCGCTCCCCTGAGGCAAACTCTTGCGCTGCGGCGAACAAGCCACGGCTGACCGCAAGGCTCCGACCACGTTCTTCCGGGCTGAGATAACGGTTGCGACTGCTCATTGCCAGCCCATCTGGCTCGCGCACGGTTGGCACAGTGACAATCTCGATCGGAAGATTCAGATCAACCGTCATGCGGCGTATCACAGCGCATTGCTGAAAATCCTTCTGTCCAAAGTACGCGACGTCCGGCTGCACCATGTTGAATAGCTTGCAGACGACAGTCGCTACACCACGAAAATGTCCAGGCCTGAAAGCTCCGCAGAGCGGTTTTGCGAGTTCGCCCGGCTCGACAAAGCTCTCAAATTGAGCCGGATAGATCTCCTCTGCACTTGGCGCGAAGATGATGGAGACCCCGGCACTGCGGCACAACGCTTCATCGCGCGCGAAGTCGCGAGGGTACCTGCTGAGATCCTCATTTGGGCCGAACTGAGTGGGGTTGACGAAGATGCTAACGACAGTGACGTCGCAGTGTCCCCGGCTAGCCGAGATCAGGGCCAGGTGGCCGTCGTGCAGGTATCCCATCGTCGGAACGAATCCGATGCGCTTATCGGCATTGCGAACGTCTGCAAGGGCGCGACGCAGCTCAGCGACCTTCGTAATGACTTGCATTTCTTACCTTGAGGTTGAGTTGGAGGGCACCCAGTTGGCTACGGCATGCCGAAGCTGATCAGGAAGCCGATAGCACTCCTCTGAGCCGGGGAATGCACCTTTGTGGATATCGGCAGCCCAGCGCGACAGCGCCTCCTGGAACAGCTGGAATCCATTTGCATAGGCACGAACGAATTTGGGGCGATGACCTTCGGTTAGCCCCAAGACATCATGAAACACGAGCACTTGGCCCGAGCAATCGGGTCCTGCTCCGATCCCGATGGTGGGTATCGTGAGACATTCGGTCGCTCGCGCCGCGAGCTCGGCAGGAATGCCCTCCAGGACCAGCGCGAAGCAGCCGGCTTCCTGCAGACGGTGCGCGTCATCGAGCAGCCGCAAGGCGGTATCCGTTGTCCGTCCCTGCACCTTGAATCCACCCATGACGTTGACGCTCTGCGGGGTCAGACCGAGATGTCCCATCACAGGAATTTCGCAATCGACCAAGGCGCGTACCATCTCGATGCGTTTGGCACCACCCTCGAGTTTCACAGCATCGGCGCCACGCTGCAGAAAACCTCCTGCATTGCGAATCGTATCCTCAGAGCCGACATGAAAGCTCAGAAAGGGCATGTCGGCCACAAGCAGCGCATGAGGCCTCGTGCGCGCAACAGCCTCCAGGTGATGATTCATCATGGCCACGCTGACGGGCAGCGTGTTGTCGAATCCCAGGCAGACGTTTCCAACGCTATCGCCGACCAGGATGATATCGACAATGGGATCCGCGATGCGCGCCGCAACCGCATCGTAGGCGGTGGTCATCACGACACGCCGTCCTTTATCCTTCCACTGCTGCAGTACCGGAATCGTGACGCGCTCTAGAGGCTGCTCTGAACTGTGGCTCATATTGAATCCGCTCCCCACACACCGTCGGCGCTTCCTAGAGAACGCGGGAGAAACCTGTCAATGGCATGGAGGATGGAGATCCCAGCTCTCTAGAACTGGAGAACAGCGCAAAAACAGTCCAATGGTCGCGCAACCATGAGATAAGACCTTCCTCATCGCGATTTAACCACCCGATGGCCCGTCTTCCCGAGCAGTTTCAGCGGCTATGCCAGCCGCGGCCTCAATCGAGGAGCGGCGCTCGCGACGAGCCACCATCTGCACGCGTTTCTGGGCTGATTGCAGTCTCTCCAAACGGTGACGGCTCGACCGGACCGAGCTGCAGATGCACGCAGTGGGGACTTCGTCTTTAGGGCACATCTGCGTGTCTGCCCCCTAGGGGTACTCGTTAGACTCCTGCTTCGGCGCTTGCGCACCGAGCAAAGCAAACGGATGGCAGGCCAGGAACGTCCAAAGGTGACAGGCCGCTGTAAGCGCAGCGAAAGTCGCGGTCGAGTAGATGTCGTCGCGAAGGCGCTCAGACCGAGCCAGCCTGCTGGCCCTGTAGGCCCTGAAGTCGATTATTTTTGCCGATGTTTCTGTCACTTGATTTCCACGCGCTCTAGAGGACCACTCGAATTTTCTGACCAGGGCCGTACCGGCACAACTCAGTCCATTCCTAAGCCGCTCGCCGCCATCGAAGCCATTTCTGATCGGCCTCCCGCCGCGCCTTGAAGCGGTTGACGCATTTCTTGGAGCAAAGGGCCGTTCGCCAGCAGTAATGGCGGATCAGCCCAAACTTACCGCCGCATATCGCGCAGCATGTGGCTGAATGGTCGAGGGAATTACGGAAGCCAATGTGCATTCTCGCCTCCTGTCAGACATGTACTTGGGAGCCCTCGCTGTCCTCTGACCACAGCACCACGCGGGCACCAAAGGTGCGGTCGCCCGGCGGTCCGTCTCCCTGGTTCTTGCAGCCATCAAGAGCCTTGACTCTGATGTGCGGCTGCCTCGCGAAGCAGTACTTTCCGCAGAAAGCCTCGCCGAGAATTTGCTCAAGATAAATGGATTTCTCTATCGTGATTAACGCAATTCGCTCGACATTTCGGCCAAATGCTGCGCCTTTCATGGCTAGCCCGCAGAATTGCTGCGGCAGTTGGATCCGAAGCGCCTAAGTACCTAAGCACGATCGGCCTGCGAGCTTGGGTGCCGCATCCTCGTTGCACTATCAAGCGGCAGCAATACGGACACTTTCGGCTTGCAAGATCCTGTCACTGCAGACGATTGCACAGTCTCGTGCATCTCACATCAGCAGGTCAGCAGCGTCGCGGATGGCAGTATAGATTTCATCAAGGTCGGCCGCCGTAACGCAGTAAGGCGGCATCACGTAGATTGTGTTACCGAGTGGGCGTAACAGCAGATTCCGCGCTTGGAAGAAAGCCAAAAGCCTCGGACCGATGTCCGCCAGGTAGCCGGCATCGCTCGTGTTGAGTTCAAGCGCTGTGACTGTTCCTGTGCGTCGGACGTTTGCGAACCGTGAATCGGCGCGGAATGGCGCGAGTGCCTGTTCTTGCATCCTGGCCAAGGATGCCAGCCGCCCGCGATATTCCTGATCCTGCCATAGGTCCAGATTAGCCTTGGCGGCGGCACAGGCCACTGGATTGGCCGTATATGAGCTCGAATGAAAAAACGTACGCGTGCGATCTTCAGAATAATGCGCATCGAAAATATCGGCACGACAGAGTGTGACGGCGAGCGGCAGCGCCCCAGCCGTCAGGCCCTTCGAATAGCAGGCAATATCGGGCGTGACATCGGCCTGCTCACACGCAAACAAGGTACCCGTCCGGCCCCAGCCGGTCATGACCTCGTCCGCAATGAACAGGACGTCGAAGGCTTCGCAGATCCGCTTCATCTCTCTTAGCACCGAGGGAGAATACATCAGCATTCCACCGGCACCCAATATCAGGGGCTCCACGATAAAGGCTGCGGGATGTTCGTTTCGGCACGCCTTTTCAAGCGCATCGAGCGCTCTTTGCTCACGATCTCTTGCCGGGAACGGAATCGAGGTCACCTCGAACATCAGCGCCCCGTAGGCCGCATTGAAGACGCCTCGACTACCTACCGACATCGCCCCGATCGTGTCGCCATGGTATGAGTGCTGCATCACCACAATTTGGGTTCGCTGTCTTCCGGTATTGCGCCAGTAGCCGAGCGCCATTTTCAGCGCGACTTCGACGCTGGTTGACCCGCTATCGGAGAAGAACACATGCTCGAGCGCCGGGGAGGTGACCTTCAATAGTTCCGTCGCAACTTGCTCAGCCGGGTCGTGAGTGTATCCGGCGAAGATGACCTGGCTGAGCTTGCCTGCCTGTTCTCGGATCGCGTTCACGATGCATGGATGGCAATGGCCGTGGGTCACGACCCACCAGGAGGAGATTGCATCGATAAGGCGTCGGCCATCTTCGGTGTAGAGATAAGCCCCCTCTCCCCGCAGCACCTTCGTCATGTCTCGCTGTAGAGCATGCTGCGTGAACGGGTGCCAGATCGGCGACCTCTTGGCTATCTTCATAGGTTCAGGAAATCGCTACTAACAAAGGAGTTTTTGAAAGCGGCCTGCAGCCTATCGTCCGTGAGGGGAACAAGCCACGGGAGCCGTCCCAACCAACGCACTCTCCCGATCTCGCAAATCGCGCTTTCAGTTTCGGCGTTTCTTTCGCCAATGAACGCAATTCCAAGGATTCGAATCTGACGCTTCCGCAGAGCCTCTATGGATAGAAGGGAGTGATTGATTGTGCCCAGTCCCGTCCTTGCGCAAAGCACGACGGGAAGCTGCCAGCGCTCGAAGATGTCGATGTAAAGAGTGCGCGCCGTCAGAGGCACCATGAGTCCGCCGGTGCCCTCGATCACGAGTTGCCGCTCGCCGCTGTCCGGCAGTCGAAGCGTCTCTGTATCTATGCCAACACCGTCGATCTCCGCGGAGTAATGGGGCGACGCAGGCGTCCGAAGTCGATAGAGCTCCGGGACAATCCGATCGGACGAGAGGCCACCGAGCCGGCGGATGCACTCGGAGTCGGTCTCTTGTTCGAGTCCAGCCTGGACCGGCTTCCAGTAATTCGCGCCGAGAAGGCCGGCCAGCCCTGCGGAAAATACCGTTTTGCCGACCCCGGTGTCCGTACCAGTCACGACGATCCGCTTATTCATCAAAACGAGCCCCTCGTCACCTCAACCAGCGCATCGAGCATTGCGCGCACGTCCGCTTCTCCAACATTGAGTGTCAACGAAATTCGCAAGCGGGCGGTGCCTGCAGGGACGGTTGGCGGCCGAATTCCGCGGATATCGAAGCCGCGCGCCTGCAGAGCAGAGGCAAGTCGCATTGCATGAGCATTGTCACCTACGATGTACGGCACGATCTGAGAGGTCGATGGTGTGCTCAAACCAAGCGAGGTGATCTGCCGATGCGCGAACGCAACGAGTTTGGCCAGCCGTTGCTGCCGCTCCGGCTCTTTCTGCAGGGTGAGGAGTGCCTCTCGAACCGCAACGGCCATCAATGGTGACGGGGCGGTGGCAAAAATAAACGGACGGCAGCGGTTGACCATGAAATCGCGCAAGATGCCGGAGGCCGTAACAAGTGCACCCGCAGCACCGAGCGCTTTGCCGCAGGTATGAACGACGATGAGATTTTCGCGCCTGTCATAAGGGGCCGTGAGCCCTCGTCCCTGATGCCCGTAAGCGCCTGTGGCATGAGCCTCATCCACGATCAGAAACGCGTCTTGGCGATCGGCGATTGCCACCAGCTCTTCGAGTGGAGCGAAGTCGCCATCCATACTATAGAGACTTTCGGCCACAATCCAGACGCGGCCCGCCCCACCTTTGTTTCGCCAATCGCGAATTGCGTCTTCGACTGACTGGGGATCATTGTGCGCGTGAATTCGACACTCTGCGCGGCCGGCCCGCGCCCCCTCGTGAATACTGGCGTGCACGAGCGAATCGAGAACGAGCAGATCGCCGCGCTGCGGCAGCGTTGTCAGGAGGGCAAAATTTGCGATGTAGCCGCCTCCAAAGAAAAGCGCTGCCTCCGCGCCAAAGAACTGGGCCGCTTCCGTTTCGAGCCGTTCATGCTCCTCGCAATTGCCGCGCAGAAGCCGCGACCCGCCGGCTCCAACCGGAGTGCCCGCCTCGAGCGCAGCGACCATCGCCTTTTTGATGCGCGAGGCGTTCCCGAGCGCCAGATAGTCGTTCGATGCGAAATCGATCCCCACGCGCGGCTTGAGGCAGCGCAGCCGTTTATCTTCGTTCAAGGCATTCAACGCTGCGACGTAGGGACTAAGTCTAGCCGTTTGGATTGACCGCATTCATCACTCCGAGGATCGCATCAAATCACGCAAAAGATGCGTTGGCCGCTTAAGAAGGAAGGATGGCCCTTTAGGTTGAACTTGCCAGGATGCGATTGTCTCGGTCCACGCGCACAATGCGTGGCTTGAATATCTTTGCTTCGGCCTCGTCGAATGAGGCATATGCAACGATAATGATCTTGTCTCCGGGCATCGCCAGTCGGGCGGCCGCACCGTTCAGGCTTATCGTGCCAGACATCGGCGGCGCCTCGATCACGTAGGTGGCAAAGCGCGTCCCTGTTTCGACATTGTAGATTTCGACGCGCTCGTTGATCACCATTCCTGCCGCGTCCAGGAGCGTACGATCTATCGAGATCGAGCCTTCATAGTGCAGATCAGCTTCGGTCACTGAGGCGCGATGGATTTTGCCCTTCATCAAAGTTATCTGCATTCCTCACCCAGGCTGTATGTAGGGGTAACACATTGTGCGCTTCTGCTTCCGTCAGGCGAGCCCGGACGTGATGCCGAGCCGGGCCAGCAGATCCGCGTCGCGATCAACTTTCGGGTTTTTGGTGGTCAAGAGCACGTCGCCGACGAAGATTGAATTTGCGCCGGCCAAGAAGCAAAGCGCCTGCAATTCATCGGTCATGTATTGCCGCCCGGCGGACAAGCGAACCACACTCCTCGGCATCATGATCCGCGCGGTCGCCAGCAGCCGGACCAGCGCGATCGGATCGGGAGGCTCCGCGGTGTTTTCCACCGGCACGCCCTCGATCGTGTTCCACAGGTTGATGGGCACGCTTTCGGGATGGTTGGGAAGATTGGCGAGCAGCACGAGCATACCTAGGCGGTCCTCGACGCGCTCGCCCATGCCGATAATCCCGCCGCAGCAGATCTTGATGCCGGCATCGCGCACATGCGCCAGCGTATCGATGCGGTCCTGCAGGCTGCGGGTGGTGATGATCTTGCTGTAGAACTCGGGCGATGTGTCGACGTTGTGATTGTAGAAGTCAAGGCCGGCCTCGGCGAGGCGCGCGGCCTGCTTCGTTGTCAGCATGCCGAGCGTGACGCACGTTTCCATGCCGAGTCCCTTGACCGCCCTGACCATGTCGCAGACGGAATCAAGATCGCGATCTTTTGGCGTGCGCCAGGCCGCGGCCATGCAGAAGCGCGTGGCGCCGGCATCCTTCGCGCGCTGCGCGGTCGCAACCACATCGGCGCAACGCATCAGACGGGTGGCTTTCAGGCCGGTCTCGTAATGCGCGCTTTGCGAGCAGTAGCCACAGTCTTCCGGACAGCCGCCCGTCTTGATGCTGAGCAGGCTCGCAGTTTCGACGTGGTTTGGATCGAAGTTCTTGCGATGAGCGCGCTGCGCCTGAAGCATCAGATCGGCAAAAGGAAGGTCGTAGAGCGCCTTAGCCTCTTCGACGTTCCAATGACAGCGAATCTGCGCCCCGTTGCCTGCTTCCTTCTGGACTTGCGCAGCAGCATCCATACCCCAATCCCGCTCAATTGTAGATAATCGCGTCAATTATCTATAGTCATCGCTCTCGAAGAGATGCTAATCGAGCTGCCTCGCAAATGCACCGGTTATTGCGGTAGATAATCTATGATCGCTACTGATAACATGACGACGGTCGCGCGCATCGCGGACTCAATCGCTGAGCGCATTATCAGCGGCGCCTTAGAGCCAGGCGCGCCGCTCCGTCAGGATCACATGGCACGAGAATTCAATTCCAGCCACGTCCCCGTGCGCGAGGCCTTTCGGCAACTGCAGGCACAACATCTTGTTGTCGCTGTCCCGCGTCGCGGTGTTCGGGTTGCCCCGCTCGATACCCGTTCAGTGAAGGAGATCGCCGAAATGCGCGCCGCGCTCGAAGTGGTGGCATTGCGGCATTCGGGGCCAAGGCTCACAACAGCTCATTTGGCTCAGATCGAGCTCGCCCTGATCGAAGGAGACAATGCAAAGACGATCGAGGAGTTTGAGACGGCTAACCGTGCCTTTCACCAAGCCTTGGTCGCGCCGTGCGGAATGCCGCGTCTGCTCGCGAGCCTCGATGGACTGCAGCTTGCCAATTCTCGATTGGTGTTCGCGATGGCGCGATCGGTGGGCTGGCAACCGCGCTCCAATCAAGATCACCGCCTGATTCTGCAAGCCTTGCGAACGCGCAACGTCGATCAAGCCTGTAACCTGCTCACGCGGCACATTCAAACCATTGAACGCCTTGCCCTTCCGGCGTCCTGAGCAAGTCTGGCAAGCTTCATTGCGGATCGCCGACGATCGCAAGCGACGATCATGCTGCAAGCGACTAGTCTCATTGCAACGGGCTCTATTCCCAGATAGTTATGGCACCCGCTAGCGACATCTCCACGGACGGCCATGATTCGTCACATCGTCTTCTTCAGCGCCAAGGACGAGGCGCATATCGACCATATCATCGAAGGTCTTTCGCTTCTCACCACGATACCACATGCGCGCCGGCTTGAGGTTGCCCGCAACCGCAAGACCGATCAGCTCGGCAACGATATCGACATCGTGGTCTATGGTGAGTTCGACAGCGAGGCGGAGCTCGCAGCGTACAAAGCGCACGATCTCTACCAGGAGTCGATTAAACGGGTCCGACCGCTCCGCGAGCTGCGGTTCGCGGCCGACTACGATATATCAATAGATACCCCTTTCGCCTCCACGGCAGGATGATCCAGGTGCTGTCGCAGCAAAAAGTCCACCGCCGGGTTGACTTGGCAATGGGCATCAAGTTTCGGCCCATCGCAGACAAGCGTCGTTCTCATCGGGTGGGGCAACAGATGGAACGGCACTTTCACGACGTCAGCCGCCGGTGACCGATAACCCGATGTATGTTCGCGAGTTGCAGTGGGTTGAACCTGTCACAGCGATGCGACGTCTTGGGCATCGATCGCATCTCACGTTTCTCGATAGCGTAGCAAGGCACGAGCTGCTTGGGCGCTACTCATATCTAACGTGCGACCCGTTCAGCACCTATAGGGTCGCGAACGGCCAAGTCAGTTGGAACGGACTTACTCTCGAGGCCGATCCATGGAAGGTCCTTCGCACGCTACTCGCGAAGTACCCGCAAGAGCATCGTCCCGATCTCCCGCCGTTCCAGGGAGGAGCGGCAGGCTACCTTGCCTACGAAATGAACAGGACATTGGAGCGATTGTCTGCGCCGGCAATTGCCGGTCTGGGTTTGCCCCAATCCATCCTGCATTTCTATGATGTGGTCATCAGCTTCGATCACCGGGATAACAAATGCTGGATCGTCTCGACCGGATGGCCGGAGCAGGACCGAGTGCGACGGAGCGAACGAGCGCGTCGTCGAGCCGACGAGTTTGCAGCATTGCTTGCCGGTCCAAAGGCGCCACAGAAGGGTTGCCACAGCAAAGCGGGCGCAT